>CAYRJN010000024.1:15613-29925 GCA_964424545.1 uncultured Calditrichaceae bacterium | reverse complement strand
TTTTAAAAAAGCGGCAAAGATCGTCCCGCGACGCGCCTCGCGTTCGTCCGGCGCAGCCAATGCTCTTTGCACAATATATTGATCGGTTGTCCAATACCATAGACCGATAATCGGCGCCGCAAACAACATTCCCGGCCATGGATAATTTCCATTAAAATACCAAGCCATTTTTCCGCTCTCCATTACCGGAGCCCAAGTGCTTGTCATACCTTCGGGTACGATCGGTTTCCATAAATTAAACATTTCGGAACCGAGAATATGGCGCAGTTCGCCCCACCCGCCGAGAGCCTGTAAACCGAACCAAGTAACTAAAACGGAACCTATAATTAAAACCAAGGTCTGAATGGCCTCTGTGTAGGCCACTGCCCGCATACCGCCCACAATAGTATATAAACCGGTTAAAACAATCACCAAAATAGAACCTATCCAAAAGCTATTCATTCCCCATAGATTCATTTCCGGCAGCAATACGCTGAATACTATGCCGCCGGCAAAAATTCCCACGGCTATTTTTGTCAATACATAAGCCACAAGAGATATTAAGGAGAGAATAGTACGCGCTGCAGGAGAAAAGCGTCTTTCGAGAAATTCCGGCATGGTAAACACTTTAGAACGCATATAAAAAGGCACCATCACCCAACCGAGAACCAACAGACACCAAGCGTGCAGCTCCAAATGCGCCATAGCTACGCCATCCGTTGCGCCGGAACCGGCCAATCCCACAAGATGCTCCGAACCGATATTGGAAGCAAAAATGGATGCCCCGACAATTAGCCAACCGAGATGGCGTCCCGCGAGAAAATAATCCGTACTCGAATTTTGCCCTTGTTTGGTAACCCACCAAGTTACTCCCGCCAAAATTAAAAAATATCCTGCAATTACAATCCAATCCAGCGTTTGAAACTGCATTCCGACTCCTTATGTTTAATTTTTTAACGGTTTGCTGATTCTATTGCGCCTATATTACACAACCCAACCAAATTGTTCGTTTATTTCAAATCCGCAATTTCTATAAAGTCCATATCGTCAAAAGCTTGATTCTCGCCGCCCATTGCCCAAACAAAACTATAAGCGCGCGTGCCGGCGCCGGAATGAATCGACCAAACCGGAGATATGGCCGCTTGTCCATCGCGGATTACGATAGTTTTTAAGCGATCGGGTTGTCCCATCAAATGGAAAACGACGTCGCTTTCGTCGATATCAAAATACATATATACTTCGGATCGACGTATGTGCGTATGCGGAGGCATAGTATTCCAAACGCTGCCGGGCTCCAATTTTGTAAATCCCATCACCAATTGGCAGCTTTTTATGCCTTCGGGATGAATGTATTTGTAGATGGTTCGTTTGTTCGATTCTTCCATACTGCCCAATTTGAGCGGCTGAGCATCGGCAAATTTTGCCAATTTCGTCGGATAGCTTGTATGCGCCGGATAACTGACGATATAATATCGGGCGGGTTTTTTTGAATCATCGCTTTGGAACAATATTTCTTTAGCGCCCCTGCCAATATAAAGGGCGTCAAGATCTTCAAGATTATAGCTTGTTCCGTCAACCGTAACGCTGCCGACTCCTCCAATATTGATAACGCCGACTTCTCTTCTTTCGCAAAAATACTCGGCGGCAAATTCTTTTTTATCACTCTCCAATTTTAACGTTTCCTTAACCGGTAAAGCCGACGCAATTACCGCCCTATCCACATGGGAATATGTCAGCGGGATTTCGTTTTTCACAAACAGATTATCGATCAAAAAGCTCTCGCGAAGCTCATCGGTTGTCATCCGCTCATAGCGAATCGGGTCTACGGCATGTCGTACATCTATTTTCATTTTTACTCCATTTCTTAAAAAATTATTTTAACGGGATTATTCACTTTTTGCGTCAGTTGTTTTAAATAGCTTTTAAAGTCTTTCGCATTAGTTATTCCGCCGGGTTCCAACTCCCAAGCCGCCAAAAAATAATAACGCAATTTACCGCTATTTGGTTTTAAAATAACCACCCTGCTTAATTCATCTTCGGTTATTTTTATGAGCTCGGATTTTTTGTAAAGTATCGCCATACCGAGATTATCGTTATTTAAACTCTGTTTTCCATATTGTGCCAAATAAGTCCAATCGCCCTGGTTTTCACTTTCATCGGGCATAATCGGCGCCGCTTTATCATCCTTCACCAAACCGGTGCATAGATTTTCCGCCGGAGGATTAATCGCGAGATCATGCCGCGTCATACGACTGCCCGCTTTTATGGATAACCTTGACGTCAAATCATATCTATCGTTTCCCACATGCCAACCGTAATATTTGGTTACAACGGCCGAACATAAAGGACCGTTTACGGCAATTTTACAGGTTGTGCTGTCAACGTTGGAAACCATTTGAACTTTACCTTTTTTCCACATGGCAATGGAACCCATTCCGAGTGAATTGCCCACTTTTAAAATATCCATTCCCCAATCGCTCATGTTATGGTAAGATTCGTAACCGTCCTGACCGACATTTTGCAACGCTAACGTATCGGTTTTTTTACCATAAATATCAATCGCATTTCGCCAGTCCAGATAAAAACGGTAACCGACTTTATCAGATTCCCACCCCGGACCTTCGTAGCGATAAAAAAAACTATGATCCGTATGCTCATCCGGTACGCGCGTAAAATCGACATTTTTGAATTCACCGCCCATATATTTATGATCTTTCCATTTCCCACCGAATTTTTGTGAGATTTCGGCTTGGGTGCGTTTGGCATAGTTATGCGTCGATATTCCCGTTTTGTTGTATCGGATTAAGACGGTAACTTCTTCTTTGGGCTTGATATTCAGCAAAAAGAGCAAACCGTCCGCTGTTCCGTCACCCTCATGATCAATAATCTGAAATGGTATTTCAGAATTATTCACGCTAACAATACAGTTGTTTTCGTTAAAATCCTTATATTTTTCCTTTAATTTCGCCAATTTAATTCCAACCGCTTGATCAGTGCGCTGAATATTTAAGGGATTAGCGACCTTAACCGTAATTTTTTCGGGATACGGATCATTGTCTTTCGACCCGGTCGAACAAGAAGCGAAAATAAACAAAAGAGTTGATAAAACCGCTAACTTTCTCATAATAAAGACCTTCATTGTTAAATTTTAATATTGTTATTTGAATACATCATCGTTCGGGCTTATTTATGCCTTTAAATGCCCAAACTATTTTTATTTACAGTCCTCGCTTTCATTAAATTTCATTACACTAATAATGACTACTCAAATATCAGCTTTCCGAAAAACCGGGATTGATGAAAGTCGGGCGTTTGGCCGAGAATTTCACTCCACGCTCCGAAATGGGGAAATTCCGTTTCATCGCCGCACTTATAGAAATTGGCCGACCCCTCTCCTGCCCCGAATTTTTCATCGTAAACTTCTTCAAAAAAACGTAAAGGAATCTTATAATACATCGGCCAGTAATCTTGTCCGTGATATCCATCGATTGGAGTATTGACATAGGGAACAACCTCTAATCCCGCCACATCTTTTTCTGAAAAAATCAGCCGATTATTTACGTCTTTCCCTTTTTCGATGCGCATCGCGCCATAAGGATTGATTTCAAAATTGATATAATCGGAAGATTTTTGCGGAAAGGGATTAATAAACATCTCAACGCAACTATCTTTCCAAACATCGCTTCCGAACGCTGTTCGTTTCACCCTAATCTTTTTTTCATAAGCTTTGAAATATACATATAAGTAAGAATCGGAATAGATAACCCTAACCTCAACTTTAGGACGATACCCGTTATCTATCCACAAATACCGTTCGATACTCAAGGCTTTGACATCTTTCCAACATTCCTCTGCCGTAAGATTTTCTATTTCATTGTTAATTTTCTTAACTTTGTAAATTTTATTAATACCTTCTCAGATAATCAAAATTCAGTGATTGGAAAAATTAAAAGCTGTGAATTTGCAGAAAATTGATATTAAAAACGGGCTTAATATAACAAAATATCCTATAAAAAAAAATATTTTCAACGGGAAGGATATCCGATTATAAATAATACGGTTTACTAAAGGTTATTATAGAGTATTAAGGGAAAGAAAATTATAATAATAAACCGCGGATAAGGTTTTTATCAATCCGCGGCTTATTATCCTATTTTAAGCTTCAACGAGCTCTATTTCATTGTCAACATGTTTATACCCGCTGACGGCATAATAGAATATAAACAGATAACAAACTAACGGAACAATATAGGAAAGGTGCAAACCGACAAAACTAAGGTCGGCTAACATACCTTGCAACATGGGAAAAATAGCCCCGCCTATGGGCGCCATTACAAGAATACCCGACGCTTTAATGGTATATTTGCCCAAACCGTCTATCGCCAAAGCAAAAATATTTGACCACATAATGGAATTAAATAAACCCACGCTTAACATAGCCCACATGGAAATATATCCGCTTGTTGATATGGTTACCGCTACAAGTGCAAACGAGGCGAAGGCCGAAATCCACAGCACCTTTTCGGCGCTGATTTTTTGCAAAATAGCGGAGCCCACAAATCGCCCGATCATCAAACCGCCCCAATAATAAGGGATATAAGTCGCCGCTTTCTGCTGTGCGAATCCGGCTATATAAGGCTGTTCCAGAAACGGAACAATAAAACTTCCGATAGTGACTTCCGCACCGACATATAGCGTTAAAGCAATTACGCCAAGACGTACTCTTCTAAATTTCAATACATTACCCGTAACTTTCTTTTTGTCTTTACTGGTAACGGACGGCAATTTAATTAAAGCAAATACAGCGGCTATCAGAAAAGCAAAGAGAGCTAAACCGATATAAGGCCCTTGGACGGCGGCGGCTTCTTCCGCGGGCGTATTGTAATTACCGAGAATAAGATAGGCGCCCATTAATGGCGCAATGGTTGTGGCAAGTGAATTAACGCCTTGCGCAAAATTCAGACGGCTCGAAGCCGTTTCGGGCGGGCCGAGAATGGAAACATAGGGGTTGGCCACCACTTGTAAAAATACATTCCCCGTTGCCATAGTAAACAAAAAGAATAAAAACAAAGGATAAGAAACCAGCATAGAAGCCGGGATAAATCCCAGGGCGCCGATACCCACTATTGATAAGCCGAGAACAATGCCGTTTTTATAGCCTATTTTGCCAATCACCAAGCTGGCCGGTATGGACATTAAAAAATAAGCGCCGAAAAAACTAAATTGAATCAGCATTGTTTGGGTATAATTCATATTGAACAAACCCTTAAAATGCGGAATCAAAATATCATTGAGCGATACAATGGCGCCCCACATAAAAAAGAGGGACGTCATTAATCCGAAAGCGAACCTCAGATTATTACCTTTTGCGTCAGGTCTTTCCATAAGTACTCCCTGTGTTGTAAGTTAAAATTTTATAGTATATCAATTTCAAAATTGAAAGAATTTACATTCTGTTCCCACGGTTTAAATTTTGCACGACACTAAAAGGTCGGCGCAATCGTTTTCCCACCCTTAAAAACTTCATTCGCGATCGGTAAGCGGCACTTACAAAACATCTCTATATTCCGCCTCATTTACATCGTTTAGATGAAGATATGAAAAGTTAAGAATCGCGGAATTGGCATTATAATTCCCCACTGCTGGCCGTTTATCCGCGTAAGCGCTTATCGGAATAAAATTGAACCATACCTTACGACATAGCGACGCTGCGATAAGTATGGATATCTCTGCCCGCGCTTATAAAAGTATTATCGTGTACTGCGCGCACTCTTCGATTTTATTACAAGAGAAAGATAACACAATAAAGGACAATTCCTTAAAATTATCCTCATTAAACATTCATCGCTAAACGTCAGCGTTATATAGATTCTAATGTAATGTAGTATCGATAATGAAAATACAAAAATATTCCCGCATAAAACAAATAATTCTTTTTCCGAAAAAAGGAAGTCTTTAAATTGGTTTTAAATTATGTTTTACTTTTTGAAAAAGCTAACCTAAATTAACGTCATGGAATTTAATATTCTGCATTTTTTATCAAGTAGCCGGGGAACAAGAAAATGTCTGTATTATTAAAAATATACTCATTTTTTGCCGAACCGTTAATAAATATTATTACTCCACGCGCGTGCCTTTTATGCGGGGAGCCGATAGCTGAGAACGAGAATATGATCTGCGTTTCTTGTTTAGAGTCGCTGCCATCCGCTTCTCCGTCGTTGATCTCCAACCTTCTTATGGAAATTAAGGATGCTCGAATTTCCGATATTTACATCGGTTACGAATATTCCGACCAGCTGAAAGAGTTAATGCATCTTTTTAAATATCAACGATTTACGAAATTGTCCGCCGTTTTTGCCTCGGCTATCGCCTCGCAAGTCAAAAAAAATGAAATGATTGATTTAATTGTTCCGGTACCTCTTCATGTGAAAAAGAAACATGAACGGGGATATAATCAGAGTGAGTTGATCGCAGAGGAGCTTTCTAAAAGAATTAATGTGAATTATAATTTTGATGTTTTATATCGTAAAAAATATACCGTATCGCAAACCACATTAAACAAAAACGAACGCATGCAAAACGTAGGCGATGCGTTCGTTTGTAAACAAAATATTCAGGATAAAACGCTGTTAATTGTGGATGACGTAATAACAACGGGCAGTACGTTAAAAGCCTGCGCGCAATGCGTTCTGCAAAACGGGGCGAAAAATGTTTTTCTTGCCGCCGTTACGACGCCCACTTTTGCTTGACAGGCCTTTACGATTTTTGTTTTCCTTGTAAAAACCTGCGTAATTCCGATTCCTGAGTATAAACTTCTTCCAAAATCGGCGCCATTTTATCGTTTCTTTTTTCATTAACCAGTGATTCTATTTCACTCAAGGCCCTGTATATGGTAGTCACGCTTAAATTACCAGCCGCCCCGCGCAGACTATGAGCAATCAAACCGATATTCTCGAAATCTCCAGCCTCAACGGCTTTACTCAGAGCCGGCAAGTCCCGTTCCATTTGCGAGATAAACTCGTTTAACAGTTCAAACAAGAACTCTTTATCTCCGCCTATTCGCTCCAGAGCTTCATCCATATTTAAAACATTCTCGGACATGTTTATCCCCTATTCATCAGGATTAATAATATAGCTGTGAACAATTTCAACCGATTTTTGCAGCATAGCCGTTACGCCACAATATTTATTCTGCGATAAATCTATGGCCTTCTCTATATTTTTCGGGTTCAATCCTTCTCCCCAAAATTTATAAGTCAGGCGGATTGTCGAATATACTTTCGGGTGTTCTTCGGTTGTATCCGCATCAACTTCTATTTCGAAGCGCGTATACGGTTCGCGCATTTTCGTTAATATTGAAGCCACATCCGCTCCGGTACAACCGGAAAGCGATAACAGCAACAACTCCTTAGGCCTGATTCCCGCTTCGGAACCGCCGAATTTTTCCGGACCGTCCATAGGCACCCAGTGTTTGCTGTCCGTAATCCCCATAAAAGTAACGCCTTTTATGTGCACTGTTTTTGCTTTTGCTTTAGCCATATTCCTCCCTTGTATTTTCTGATCATTAATCTACTTTAAAAAGAGTCGAATTTCGTTAATTTACGTAATAAATGCAAGAAAGTTGTAAGATTTATCACATTTAACAGCTATATATTATGATTTGATTAAAAAAAAGGAAAGATATATTTTGCGACTGATAAGGCGAAAACATAGATTCGCGAATTGATTAACAAAAATGGCTTATTTGTTATTTCGATGATTCAGCACGAACGGAAAGATAAGAAGCATTAATTCCCCAATTTTAATAATGCTAATAGAGCGAATACTGCATTTCAACGGTAAAATAGGAACTTCTCATATTATTTATATCATAGTCTTTGTCTTTATCGTTATCATAATAGACAATGACATTTAAATTAAGTTTAGCGGTAAGCGGGATTTGTCCCATTAAGAATAAATTAAGAACGTTGCGATTATAATAAATGCTGAACTCATCGCCTTCCGGAGCATAAGGATATTTTCTCCATGAATAGATGGCGCTGGCGCTGGCATACCATCCCTTGATATTTTGATAATCGATGCCTGCGGTTATACCGTTTGCGTTAAAATTTTGCTCGTTAATATAGAGCGTATTACCGCCTTTAAAAGCGATATCCGCTTGTAAATCGATAATTTTGCATCATATAACTAAAATTCAAATCAAAGTAATGGTAATGGTAATCCGGTTCTTGTTCCGTTTTTTCACGATACGTTTTATAAATATAATTATAAGTCATATCCATTTTTACTACGGGCGATAGATAAAATCCCGTTGACGGCGTTAAGCGCAGTTCCCGTGAAAAATTATGAATTAACGAATCGAGCAACACATAGTTAAATCTATTTAAACGAAGCCCGAAAGACAGCGAATTATTAAATGTCGTTCCTAACCATTGATTCAAACTGATATTATACAGCTGTTCATAATAGTCATTATTTTCATAATCTATACTTTCATTATAATCGTTGGTCATATCCAAAGTAATCGTTTTATAATCCGAATTTTGCCAAACTATGTACCCGTCAAATGTATTACGAATAAAATTCGGCGTGCTTTCGACGGGACGTTGATATATTTTATAGCGCAAAATATTATTCAACCGCATCCTCCAACTATTGCCGGCAGACCATTCAAAAACTTGACGGGAAGAAATTTCACGATAGGTCAGATCCGGAAAAGGCTTATTCGCATCAAAAAAATAATTAATATTAATTAAACCGTTGGCGTTCATTCCAAGAAATTTTTGCTCAAAATTGACATAACCGTTAAAATTCTCTTTATCATAACGAATTAAAGAATTAAAAGTAAGTCCGGAGCGATAATCGCCCCATATCAAATAGGTCGTCAACAATCCTGCATAAGGTTTATTGACCTGATCAACAAACAATTCATTATCATCGGTATTTTCAGTTTTTGTTTCAAACTCTTGGTTATTGTAATCGATTCCCGCACGAACCGAAAAGCTCAATCTTGTCAAAAAAGTCGGCAGAGATTGTTGTTTTGCGGGTGATTCGGACAAAGCGGTTTCGGAGTATTGATCCAATAGTTCTTCGAGAAAAACCACAGCTAAAGCCTGTTGTCCCTGTTTGGCATAAAATGAGGCCGAATCGAGCAGGCTTATATTTACTTCTTTATCGGAATAATCTCGAAATAAGGCGATTTCATCCAACAACATCTGATATTCACCATCACCCCCGTCCTGACACAGGAGAGAAAGAGGCAATACCATAAAAACACAGCAAAATAAAGCCGTATATTTATTATTTTTTAGTAGAGTCATCTAATATGTGGATCATTAATGAGACAATAGCTGCATTTGCGCATTGATTATACGCAGTAAATCCGCCGAGACTTCGTATTTTCCCAACCGATAATTGCTCTTTGCTTTTTTGAATAAATCTTTTAATAATTTAATTTTCTCATCATTATCGGGAGAATATAACTTGGATAATTTTCTTTCAATCTCGTTGATTTGCATTTGCACCTTATCTTTTGAAGCGGAAAGATTTTTATTATTATCGAGACGTAATTTTATCCCGTAAATAAATTTTAAAGCTATTTGAACATTAAAAAAGGCGGCCGGAGTATTTCCTGATTTTGCAAGTCTCTCGGCGTTGTTCAATAAATTTTTTGCCTCATTATGCATATTGGCAATGGAAGGATCATTAATATTATTTATTCGTTTTTCCTGAAGGCGAAGAAGGCGCGTAACTTCGCTAAGACGCTTTTGGAATAAATCACGGTTATCCGTATTGGCCGTTAATTGCGTTTGCAACGCTTTTCCTGCTAATTTTTGTCCCATTGAAATCTTTTTATCAGCATCCGCATAAGCGCGGTTGTTAATATCCATTTCGGCAGAACGCGCATATTGCCTGGCCTTACTTAACAATGACAATTGCCTGTTATCGCCGTGTATATTCATTTTTTTCTCAATGGAATCAATAAAGCGTTTTAGAGAAAACAGATTATTGCGTAATTTTTTTTCCGAAAGATTATTGACGTCAGCATTAAGATCAATCACACGATACAGCAACTTTTCTGCAATTTGCAAATTAGCAAAAGCCTGCCGATAAGCGCCTTTTTCATGGTCCGCTTTTGCCCTGGCAATCAATCTGACCGCCTTGGCCATAATGGAAGCCGTATTTTTATTATTATAGGCGTTGACGTTAACTTCGTTATATAATTTTTTAATATTATCGGCCAGCATTTTATAGCGTTCCGTAGGAGTGATATTCAGATTGCCGTTATTATATAACTGCAATATGCGGTTAGCGAAATATAGGGCGATTTTATAAAATTTATAGGCATTTTGATATGCTGATCGCTGCAGACTTTCATCCATCCTTTGTTGATAAAAACGAGTTTTGGATAATAAATAACGCCCTTCTTCATTATTAGGATTTTGGTTTACAATACGTTCGGCTCTTTCAATTTTTATTTTGAGCTCAGATTTCATTTTTGCGGCGGGTGTAAAGATAAGGGTTTGAGCTACGCGTACTACAATGTTTTGCGATTTTAAATAATGAAATTTAGCGCGTTGGATTTTACCTTCATCATACAACTTTCTTGCAGCAAGATATTCATTACGGGCGATCGTCAACAAGCCGAGCTCTTTTTGTCTGTTATACCTTTCGGCAACAGTTCTTAAACGGGCTATATCGCGCTCAAGCTTTTGCAGTTTCGCCTCAAAATCTACCGTTATCTGTTGAGCAAATATTTTTCCCGTCAATAAAATCAGAGTCAGAAAGAATATGTTAATTGTTTTTTTCATTCTCATTTCGCTTTTATAAAAAAACAATGGCGCATTAATATGACGCGCCATTGTCTTCGTTCAAATTACCAAATACACTTAAAACATTGTAACGCGATATCTCGTATCCCAGGTACAGGAGTTATATGGATAGTTCTGAGCGTCGTTTTCCAATACGGTTCCGTTATCCACAACATCTATTACAGCCATATGAATGCCTCTGAACTGCATTACTTTCCAGCTTCCTTCATAAACATTATAATCGCCCTCTTTGCCAACCCATTTAAAATAGGAGCGACCGTGATTTCCGCGAATATTCCTTCCATAATGCAAACGTACAAACTCGGTAGCTTCCGTATTTTCCGGATAAACAATTTTATTAGCGGAAGTGTTTTTTACTTTTACCCGTAATTTCACGTCTGTCTGTCTGGGAAAAGTAAAGAGATTAACGCCCGTTTGCAAATATTCCAATGGATCGGTAATAATGACATCGTCCTGCCCGTCGGCCATAATACGCAGCTCAACGATCTCGACCGTATTATTCGGCGAATGTCCGTAACGCATGGAAACGTCTTTTATTCGCCAGTTTTTACGGGGATTATCCGTGTTGCGAACTTTACGTAAATGGACAATTCTTTCAATTTCATGAATCATCGGCTTCGTATTCTTTGTTACAAGCGCGGAATCGGGCGCGATACCCTCGGCTTTAAAAACTTTAAATTTCCCTTCTATTTTCAGATAAATATAAGCTGTCGCCGTCGTATCCGAATCTTTAACGACTTCCACATTCCTTTCGATCGGTTTTGTAGCGATCCGCCCGAAATGGAACTTTATCCAGCTTGTTGTCGTAACAGCCGACTTTGCCAGCCAATTCGGAGAATCATCCTGAATAGCGTCATCCGTTTCATCGGTAATAGCGTCGTAAACAAGTTCGGTTGAATCCAGTAACATCTGCGCTATGACCGCTTCATCATTTTCGGGAACATCATTTGGACTTTTGCTGCATCCGACCATCCCGATCAAAAATACCGATAAAATAAAAACAATTAATCTCTTCATAACGTTTTCCTCCAAAAATTATACATGAATTACATTAATTATCAAGGGCCCTAACCTTAACTTAATATCGTTATGTACATATTTCGTGCCAAAATTTAGTACAACAGCTATCTATTTGTTTTTGAATATGTTAGAGTTTTAATTAGTAGAATAGTATTTAACAGGTGTACATTTTGGGACAGGAATATGTACGAAAAGGTACACCTTGACGAAGGCTTTTATATTACTTTGCATTATGAAAATATCAGATAAGACTACGGCGCGACAATAGTGAAGTTAAATTGCCCGAAGGTTTTGGGCGATGGAAATACTATTATAAACATCCGTTTTATACGAATCGCTTGCAATGATTATAATTGTTTTTTTATCTCCCGAAGCAATTTATCAATGATTTTATCTCTCGTACCTTCAATCCGGCAGCCGGCGGCTTTGCGATGTCCCCCGCCGTCAAAGGCTTTGGCAACACGGTTTACATCGATATCGCCTTTGGCCCGCAAACTTATTTTATGAAAATTCTTTTGTATTTCCCGAATAAATATTCCCACCCGTCCGTTGCGAATTGCGACACTATAATTGGCGAGAATTTCAATTTCACTGGAATCGGTTTTTTGCATATCCTCCAAGCCGATATAAATTACATTAACCTGATTGTCAAAATAAGATTGCATATCGGCCAAGCCTTTGCCGACAATCTTCAGAGCGAGCGGGCTGTTTTCGAAGAACATCTTTTCCGTTATTTTGGCCGGATCGACGCCGTAAGACAACAAAACAGCGGCGATTTCGAAATCTCTGCTTCGAGTATTGGAAAAAGAAAATCGACCGGTATCATAAACAATACCGCTAAATACGGCTTCGGCTATCTCAAAATTCAGTGTAATTCCAGAGTGCGCAATCACTTCATAAACCAAAGCGGAAGCGGACGAAGCTTTTTCGTCGACCCAATCCACAGCTCCCATCGTATCTTCGGAGGGATGATGGTCTATTTTTACGATAAAAGCCTCTTTAGGTATTATTTTTTCAACATCGCCGAGACGACGAAATCCCGGCGCATCGACCACGATCACCGTTTCAATTTTTCTCGATTTTAGTTTTCCGCCGAAATCAATATTTTCGTCATAAGAATATATTTTATCAAAATTTTTAAGATAATTAAAGCGGCTGTCGGGATTTTCATCGTGTAAAACCATGATAAAATCTTTTTTTAACACGGTTAGATAATAACTCATGGCAAGCAAAGCTGAAATAGCATCGCCATCCGCGTTTATATGCGCTGTAATGAGAAAATGATCTCTTTTATTGATTTCGTTTACAATTGCATCACAATGTCGCTTATAGCTTGCATTAATCGGCATAAAAACTCCGTTTTATATTATAAGTGTCTATCACCATTGCTTGTCATTGAATTGATTGTCTGATTGGAACGATATTTTCGAATCGGAAGCCGATAGGATTTTCCAAAAAGGAGCGCCCCACTCGCTTCATTCCGTTAACAAGAATGATATGATTTTATTTTAAAATACCATTTCGAAATAAAAAATATTTACCGAATCAATTATTTATTCGTCAGAAAGTCTATGACTATTTTATTCATTAGATCCGGATCTTTGTTACAAATACAATGGCCCAAGTTTGGTAGAACACAAAACGCACTGCCTTTAATGGCACGATACAACTTAATTCCATGTTCTAATCTAATGCTTTGGTCTCTATCCCCCATAACTATTAATGTTCGACTTTTTATTTCACCCAGTTTTGAGTATGGGATGTATGGAAAATCCACCCACATCTTCTTTGTATCAATAACAAATTTTTCCCATTGATCTTTCTGCGGTGATTTACTTTTATATTCTTTAACCCAGCTTTTTGACATGGTTTCAGGAGTAATGGATTCCATTTCTTCAATGACGCCCTGTTTATATCCGTCAGCATCGACTATACCGCCATCGCTTATTATCCTTTTAACCTTTTCAGGTCTGTCAATTGCTAATATCAACGCAACAATTGATCCATCGCTGCAACCAAGTACATAGACACTATCCAACCGCATAACATCAATCATTTCGGATATATAATCAGCAATTAATTGATAGCTCATGCTGTCGGCTTGTTCAGATCTGCCATGCCCGGGACTATCTATTGCAATTACTCTAAAATGTTTCGATAGTTCAGGGATCACCATGCTATAATACTCAATTGAACCAAATCCGCCATGAAGGAGTAATAAGGGTATTCCTTTACCATATTCTTCATAATAAATACGTGTATTGCAAATTAAAATGTAATTACCGTTATTTGAGCCATACTGAATTTTTTCCTGCCCATTGACCGGGTTAAGTAAAAATAAAAAAAGCAAGGTTTGCAGGATAATACTTATTTTTTTCATTTTAGCCTGTTTTAAAACATGAACTCGTTTTAAAATATTTGTGGCGAGCGCGTGTGTATCAAAAATCACACTTATGCTACGAACTAAGTGAGATAAATACA
>CAYRJN010000024.1:0-15513 GCA_964424545.1 uncultured Calditrichaceae bacterium | reverse complement strand
TGAGATAAATACAATTTTTTATACACTCCTTTTATCAGTGCAACCTCTTTTTATACAAAAATATTACTCTCTATTATCAGAAGATAAATGATACTTTTTATCGGCGATAACAAATATAGATAGCCAAATCCTGCTTACCATATAACCAAGTAACGCGCCCGCCAAAACATCAAAAGGATAATGAACGCCGACAGCTACTCGTGAGTATGCCACCAACGCGGCTATAAAATAAAAATATAGACGATATTTTCCATAAAACCAAGCCAATACAGTCGCAATTGCAAAAAAATTAGCCGCATGATTGGAGGGCATCGACCAGGATGTTTTGTTCCCTACTAATAAATGAACGTTTTCAACCATATTACAAGGACGAATACGTTGAATCCACGGTTTAAAGATACGATAGGCCGAAGCATCCGCTACCGCAAAGGATAAAAGAATCAAAAGCACAGCCCAACGTCCTTTTTTTCCGCCTTTCCATGGTAGATAAATTAACAGAAACAACCATACGGGATACCATGTTTGCTGTGCCGTTATAAACGGCATTATCACATCAAAAACCGGATTAGCGACTTTCATATTAAACAATATAAAACAGTAAGTATCCGCTTGCAACAGCCAATCAATCATCTACCAAACTTTCCATTTACTTTTCCGTATATCGGGTTTTTCGAAAGGCCCGACAGTCGGATTACGTTCATTCCGTTTCTTTCCGAAATAATCGCGATCGATTATTAAATCGCTCCCGTCGGGGTTATCAAAGGGCAATTGGAAATGGTAACTTTCCACACATTGTCCCGGAAGCGTTTCCACCCTTTAATAATTTCCGTCCCCTTAATCTCGACTTTTTCTCCCTTTGCCGCCCGATATACGATCCGCTTTTTATCCTAAATACCACCTCGCGCGAGAACAATCTTTTCCCGGTAAACGCCCTGATGAACAATAATAACATCACCCGTTTGAGCAATTCTGGCGGCATGGGATATGGATCTAAACGGTTTATTAAACGTACCGTTAATATCATCCGCGCCCTTTATGGAAACGTGATACTCTTTTGAAAACAAAAAATTGATAGTAACGACAAGTAATATGGCCGCAAAAGGAGAAATTTTCATTTTAGACTTTTATTTTTCCTTGTATAATGAGAAAAGGTAAGTTAGAAAAAAAATCAATATTAGTCTAAATAAAAATAAAAGGAAGATATTTTAAAAAATTGTAGATTCTTTATCATTCACAGGCTAAATTTATTCATTACCCTTATTAATGACAAAATTCCGGCAGAGTTAAAATTATTATGGCCCGTTATATACATGTTTGGACGCGACAACAGTTCTTTCAGCGCCTCCTCGTTTTTTATATATTGTGGATAACTTTCCATTATTTATTCCTGCTTAAATTTATAATTGCCCGATAAACATGATCAATTTGTCATACATATAGTAAACCATAATGCTGATTAAAAGCAATCCGAAAAGGCCAATAATATTCTGTCGGCGGGTGTTTACATACTCGGCCATAATATCTTTATTATTGGCCACTAACATTAAACCAACGGCAACCAAAGGCACGCCGAAAACCGATGAAGCCTGCGCCATAATTAATGCATAGATGATATTTCCCTTAAAAAACACGGCAATCAACATTCCAGTTAATAGAATTATTGTGGTAACTATTTTTGGCATTTTTTCATTCATCGAACGCCCTTTTTGCAGACTATCCGAAAGCATCCCGCCTCCAATTACCGCATTTACCATTAAAGAAGAAAACGCGGCGGCTGAAAGCCCGAAACTAAATATATAGCGCGCAAAATTACCGAATAATTTATCCAATTGCATAGCCATTTCTGCGGCGCTGTTGACTTTAATTCCTTTCGGATGCAATGCGGCGGCTGAAGTTATTATAATTATTGCCGTTATAAGAACCAGCATAACAACCCCGCTGTTGGCGCTAACAATACCTTCGTTTAAATCTTTTTTGCGCCACCCCTTATTTTGCACAAGATATGCCTGATAGATAGCAGCCGGTAAAGCAAAAGTGGTTGCAACCAAGGAGGCAATTTCCGCAAAACTATCATTGGGAAAAGATATAGGTAAAAAACCCTTTGCGACATCGGCAACATTCGGTTTTATCAAAACGAGATTTATGGTAAAGGATATAATCATTATCATAACCATTGCGGTCATTAACTTTTCCAAAATATTATAAAGATTTTTAGCATAAAATATCAAAATTACGCCGGCAGTTGTAAATATTACAGGCCAAACGGATTCATTTATGCCCGTAATTTCCTTCATGGCGATTCCGATACCAAGATTATTACCGAATTGCCAACTTAAAGCCGCCAAAAATACCGCCGCACCTATGGATACGGAAAACCATTTACTATATTTTTTCGATATAACATGCAAAATCGAATCCCTGTTTATTATACCGAAACGCGCCGCCATTGATGTATAAACAATCATGGATATACCTGAGAAGAGTAAAACCCACAACAGTTCATATCCGAAAGAAGAACCGATACGCGACGCTACAGTGATACTCCCCGGCCCCAATACCACAGATGCTATGATAAAAGCAGGACCGATTGATTTTATAATATTTTTTATTTTCATTTTTAAATTCTAGCGTCTGTCTGAAATTTTTAATAATACATCGGCCGTAACATCAGAAGCAACCGAAAAAGTCACCCGGAATTACAAAAACTGTTTATTGAAAGTTTAAGTGATGATTACAGGTAAATGGCATGAATTGATGTGGAATGCAAGATTCTTTGTTCTTTATGATCGTTTGGCGATCTGATTCCTCTGTTCATGATATTAGCACATCCTAAAGAATTTCTAAATCCATACCACTGCCATCGTATTAATAAGTTTAAAAAACAAAAAAAGCGCCTCATATAATTATGAGACGCTAATTTTTAACGTGCTGGAGGCGGGACTTGAACCCGCACGGGTGTGCACCCACTACCCCCTCAAGATAGCGTGTCTACCAAATTCCACCACTCCAGCAACAAATTCTATTTTTTATTATCCGTGTTCTGTTGCTGTTGCTGTTGCTGTTGCTGTTGCTGAGGCATCGGGGCAACAGGGATATTGGGAACAGGCATAGTCTGTTGCTGCTCCATCTTTTTCTGAATCAGACTCTTCTGAACTTCATCGGTGGTACTTTTGTACACTACGCCGATTAAGACGGCAAGCGCCATATAAATAGCCGCCATCCAGCTGGTAGCTTTACCCAAAAAATCCGCGGCGCCGCGGCTGCCGAAAATGGAATTACTTCCGGGTCCGCCGCCGATGGAACCCGCAAGTCCCTGCCCTTTACCCGCCTGAAGCAAAATAACAACGACAAGACTAAAACTCACCAAAACAAATAAAATCAACAAAAAAGTATACATATAATTTTTACTCCGCATTCATATTGCAAATACAAGTTTTTAATTTAAATATTTTTTAATACAGTATCAAATATTTCTATAAATTTTCGGCAATATGAATAATTTCGGAAAATAAATCGGCTTTTAAACAGGCCCCTCCTACCAGGGCGCCGTCCACATCCGTTTGACTTAATAAGACTTGGGCGTTTTCCGGCTTAACGCTGCCGCCGTATTGGATAACCATATTATCGGCAACGCTATCATTATATAACGAAGCGATTAAAGCGCGGATACTTTTATGAACTTCCTGCGCTTGTTCGGGCGTAGCCGTTTTACCCGTACCGATCGCCCATATCGGTTCATAGGCGATAATCAGTTTTTCCGCCGATGCGGCGTCTAATCCACTCAAAGCGCCGGAAATTTGTTTACTGACTATTTTTTCGGTAATGTTGGCTTCTCTCTCTTCAAGCGATTCTCCGACGCAAACAATCGGATTTAGACCGTTTTCGAGAGCGGCCTTAATTTTTTTATTTACCGTTTCGTCTGTTTCGCCAAAATACTGTCGTCTTTCCGAATGACCAATGATAACATAAGTCGCGCCAGCGCTTTTAATCATTCCCGGACTGAGTTCGCCCGTATAGGCGCCTTCTTTTTCCCAATACATATTCTGCGCTCCGAGAGCGACGGAGCTATCTTTAATTACGTCGTTTACAACGGATAACGCCGTAGCCGGCGGACAAATTATCATCCTTGTTTTTTTAATATCCGTCGTTTTTATTTTAATTTGATTTGCTAGTTGCAACGCTTCGGAATTTGTTTTAAACATTTTCCAGTTGCCGGCAATTACATAATCTCTTGCCATTTTTATTTCCTCTTTTTCTTTTATCGATTAAATAACTACACATCCGTTAATGCGGCGATACCCGGCAGTACTTTTCCTTCAAGAAATTCCAACGAAGCGCCGCCGCCGGTGGAGATATGCGTAAACTGCTCATCCATTCCGAATTGACTGATCGCCGCAGCGGAATCGCCGCCGCCTATCACGCTGACTGCCCCGCCTGCTGTAGCTTCGGCGATGGCTTCGGCAACTTTACGCGTACCATTGGCAAAATTTGGCATTTCAAAAACACCTACCGGACCGTTCCAGACAATCGTTTTGGCCGCTTTAATCTTTTCGGAAAAAAGATCGATGGTTTTCGGGCCTATATCCAACCCCATATAATCGGCAGGTATCCGATCAACAGGCACGACCTCGGTTTTGGCTTCATTATTAAAATCATCGGCTACAACCACATCAACCGGAATGATCAAATCGATATTTTTATCTTCGGCTTCATTTAATATTTCTCCAGCTAAAGCCACTTTATCCTCTTCAAGCAGCGATGTGCCTATTTCATAACCCTTTGACTTATAGAAAGTATAGGCCATACCGCCGCCGATAATCAACGTATCTACTTTTTCAAACAAACTCTTGATTACGTCGATTTTTCCCGAAATTTTAGCGCCGCCGAGAATGGCAACCATAGGACGCACCGGATTATCAACCGCATTACCAAGATATTTCAACTCTTTTTCAATTAAATACCCGGCGGCTGCCTGATCAAAAAACTTGGTTACGCCGGCCGTAGAAGCATGCGCTCTGTGCGCCGTACCGAAGGCGTCGTTCACATAGATATCCGCGCCTTGGGCCAATTGACGAGCAAAATTTTCGTCGTTTTTTGTCTCTTCTTTATGATAACGCAAATTTTCAAGTAATAAAATCCGACCCTTCTGCAAATCGTCTTTCAATTTTTGCGTCTCTTCTCCGATGCAATCCGGCGCCAGCATAACATCTTTTTCCAACAACTCGGAAAGACGTACCGCAACCGGTTTTAGACTCATCTCCGGTATTTTTTCACCTTTAGGACGTCCGAGATGACTCATTAAGATGAGACTACCTCCATCGGCAAGTATTTTTTTAATGGTCGGTAAAGATGCTTTAATACGCCGATCGTCCGTTATTTGCTGCTTTTCATCTAACGGCACATTGAAATCACAGCGGACAAGCGCTTTTTTATCTTTAAAGTTCAAATGTTCAATGGTTAATTTTGCCATTTCTTATTCCCTTTATTTTGACTAATCAATTAGAAAAAAGGGCTGCCAAATGACAGCCCGAAAAAATTAACCAAAAATTATATGGTTGCAACGCGTTTAACTAAATCGACAACGCGGTTTGAATAACCCCACTCATTATCATACCAGGAAAGAACTTTTACGAGATTGCCGTCAAGCACCATGGTTGATAAAGAATCAAAAATACTGGAATGAGGATTGCCTACGATATCAATGGATACAATCGGATCTTCGGTATATTCCAAAATACCCTTCATCGGACCTTCCGCTGCGGCTTTCATCGCTGCATTGATCTCTTCTACGGTAACGTTCTTATCCAATTGCGCTACGAGGTCTACAATGGAACCGTCGCTGGTCGGAACGCGCAAGGACATTCCGTTTAATTTACCGTTCAATTGCGGAATAACTCTGCCGACGGCAATAGCGGCGCCGGTCGTAGTCGGGATCATACTAACCGCTGCAGCTCTCGCTCTGCGCAAATCGCTATGCGGAAAATCAAGGATTCTCTGATCGTTTGTATAGGCATGAACGGTGGTCATTAAACCGTTTTTAATACCGAAATTATCATTCAAAACCTTGGCTATCGGCGCGAGACAGTTTGTGGTGCAGGAAGCATTGGAAACGATTTTATCTTCCGCTTTTAACGCATCATCGTTAACGCCGAGAACTATCGTATTGTCAATTTCATCCTTCGAAGGAACGGTTAAGATAACTTTTTTAGCGCCGGCGCTTAAGTGCTGCTCAATCTGCGCTTTCTTGCGAAATACACCGGTGGATTCAATTGCCACGTCAACGCCGAGTTCGGCCCACGGTAATTTTGAAGGATCTTTTTCAGCCGTAACGGGAATTGTTTTATCCCCAACGACAATATTGTCGCCGTCCGCTTTAACACACTCAGGGTAGCGGCCGTGAACGGAATCATATTTCAATAAATGCGCCAAAGTTTTGGCGTCCGTTAAATCGTTAATAGCAACGACTTCTATATCGGAATTAGCCTGACTTGCTTTAAAAACAAGACGACCGATTCTCCCGAATCCGTTAATTGCAATTTTAATACTCATAATCAATCTCCTTTTATGTTTAAATGTTCAATTACTTCCTTTTCGGAGCTCGAAAATAAACAATAGACTAAGAGCTGTCAAGAATAAATACAAAAATCTTATGTTTTTTTTCACAATAAAAATAAAATATCGCTATATTAATGATTTTATCTTGATAAAAAGACTTACAAACTGTATATTTTATAGGTAGTTATGAATATAGTACATAAAAATGAGCCGTAAAATCTTAATAAAAAACCCATTAATCGTTTCGATGAACAAGTCTTTGGATGTTTATAGAAGCGATATTTTAATAAATGGCAATATTATTTCTCAAATCGCCGATAATATAAGGAGCAAGTTCGACGAACAATTTGAGGCGGAAGAATATATTGTTTTGCCGGGTTTCATACAAACTCATGTCCACCTTTGTCAGACGCTTTTTAGGAATATGGCAGAAGATTTGACGCTGTTGCGATGGTTGGAAACTAAAATTTGGCCTTACGAAAGTATACATACGCCCGAAACCCTTACCGTAAGCGCCCAATTGGGCATAGCCGAATTGATTAAAAGCGGAACCACAACCATAATGGATATGGGCACCGTACATCATCATGACGTCGTTTTTGATGCTCTGAACCGATCGGGAATGCGGGCCGTAAGCGGCAAAGCGATGATGGACGCTCCCGGTACGCCGCAAGGATTAAAGGAGAGCACCGAACAAAGCATTAAGGAAAGTTTGCGACTTTTGGAAAAATGGCATAATCACGATCACGGTCGTTTAAAATATGCGTTTGCGCCGCGATTTGTTTTGGCTTGCACGGAAGAATTGTTAAAGGAAACGGGACGTATATCGAGGGAAAAAAAAGTACTCTTTCACACCCATGCCGCGGAAAACCCCGAAGAAATTAAAAAAATTCAAACAATCTTCGGAATGGGCAACATTGAGTATTTCAAAAAAATCGGCATTACCGCCGAGAATCTCTGTTTGGCGCATTGCGTTTGGGTTAACGACAAAGAAGTGGAGATTTTGAAGGAGGATAACGTTAAAGCGCTCCATTGCCCCTCCGCCAATTTAAAATTGGGTTCGGGCATCGCTCCGGTTCCCGAATATATTCAAAACGGTATTACCGTCTCCCTCGGATCGGACGGCGCGCCTTGTAACAATAATCTAAATATCTTTAATGAAATGCGGCTCGCAGGGTTAATCCAGCGGCCAAGATACGGCGTAACAGCGCTGCCGGCTTCCGAAATAATGAAAATGGCCACAATCAACGGCGCAAAAACTCTGAATCTGGAAAATGAGGTCGGAAGTATAGAAAAAGGTAAAAAAGCCGATCTTATTTTACTCCACTCCGAAGAGCTGCATTCTCAACCGTATTACGATGTTTTTAATAAGATTATTTATTCTTCGCAGGCTTCGGATATACATAATGTGATGATAAACGGCAAATGGGTGTTAAAAAATCGCAATTTAATCACTTTAAATGAAAATAATATTTTGAAATCTGCCAAAAAAGTTATAAAATTGTTTTTAAATTAATTTTCAATGGAGTTCCTATGAAATCATCAAAAATAGCGCTCGCCAATATAATCATTTTGCTCATTGCTCTGATAACGGCAAGCTGTTCGATGTTCGGCAAAAAAGAAGAAACCAACTTGAATACGGCGGAGGCAGTAATAGAGCAGGGCGATGCATTATATGAGCAAGGCAAGTACGAAGAAGCTTTAAAAATGTATAAGTCCATGTTAATTGATTTCCCCACTTCCGATTTACACATTGACGCCCAGCTGCGCATAGCCGATACTTACGGCAAATTGGATAAATATGAAGATCAGATGGATGTGCTGCTACGACTTTTGAGGGAAAATATAATCCCTGATCGCGTTCCGGAAGTTTACTGCCAAATCGGCGAATTTTATGAAAAAGCGGCTCTCTTTAATCCGGGAATGGTCAGCTCCGATACGGCCGATTACAATACCGCTTTAGATTATTATAAAAAAGCCATTGAATATACCGACAGCGAGGATCAATTAAGTAAATCAAAAGCGCAATATCGCAGCGCATTGGTCAATGCGAAACTCGGGAGAATTCAAAAAGCTATCGATGAATATAATTTGGTTATTTCCAAGTATCCCAATTCACCCTATGCCACTCTCGCAAAGATGAAATTGAAAAGTCCCGATAATACTGCTGAGTTATCCTTATCCGAAGAGGCCATGAAGTCTTATGCGGAAATACTCGGCGAGCAGATTCCTTCCGATACGGATGTAATGGAACCGCAGGAGGCGCCGCAGACTGAACCTGAAAACGATATGCTTAATCAGAATGAAAGCAATATGCTTGACAACAGCGAGGATATGAATACGCAGGATAACTCAATTGAAGAGACGCCGGCGGAAGAGACGTCGCAGGAAACACCTTTGGAGGAAGCGCCACAGGAAACATCGCCTGAAAATCAGGAAGCGGCCGGGGACACAACAACTGTAAACGAATGATTATCGGAATCGGTTCAAATAATAAAACGAAAATAGAAGCCTGTAAAAATGCTTTAGAAAAATTAATAACGGCTTTTAATTATCCCGTTAAATCGGAATCTATCGTCTATTACCACAGAGGTACGCAAACCTCTGTTCCCGACATGCCTTTACGGCAAAACGAAACTATCATCGGCGCCCGCGAACGGGCGTTTTTTGTTCATAAAACGCTGTCGGACGAAGGAATAAACATCGATTATGCTATAGGCCTTGAAGGAGGCGTTTACCGGCTTATGTCCGATCACGATGCGCAAACACCCCTTAACGCCTTTCTTGAAAATTGGGTTTACGTTTTTAACGGCTCAACAGGTTTTTACGGCTCATCCGCTTCCTTACCTATCCCAAAGAAAATTCAACACGACCTTTATAAAAACGGAACTGAGCTGGCGAATATTATCGATCGGTTCAGCGGTAAGCATGATGTACGATCCAATGAGGGCGCATTCGGTATCCTGACTCATAATCTCATTAAAAGAAGCGAATCCTTTGAAAGTGCAATAATTAATGCTTTTATTCCGTTCTTTAATAAAAAGTATTCTATTTGAAGGAAAAGATAATGGAAATAAGCAAAGAAATAATCAATAAAATGCCTAAAACAGACCTGCATTGCCATCTTGACGGCAGCGTTAGAATTGACACGATCATTGATCTCGCAAAAAAACAAGGCGTAAGTTTACCCGCCAACGAGCGCGATTCGTTAAAAAATATTTTAATGCCCGGCAACAGCTGTAAAAGTCTTGTGGAATATTTGCGTCCATTCGACATAACGCTTTCTATAATGCAGGAAGCGGAAGCTCTTGAACGCATCGCTTTTGAATTGGCCGAAGACGCGGCCAAAGAAAATATCTGGTATCTTGAAGTGCGTTATTCCCCTGTTTTGCATACTAAGAAAGGATTAAAACTCCCTGAAATCGTCGACGCCGTTTTACTCGGGCTAAAAGAGGCCGAGAGAACATATCCCATTAAAACGGGCGTTATCATTTGCGGAATGCGCGATATCAATCCCGAAACGTCCATTATTCTCGCTGATTTGGCTAAAGCCTATAAAAATCAGGGTGTAGTGGCTTTTGATCTGGCCGGAGCCGAGGAAAACTATCCGGCAAAGCACCATAAGGAGGCTTTTTATCAAATTTTAAACAATAATATTAATTGCACGGCTCATGCCGGCGAGGCCTACGGGCCGGAAAGCATCCATCAAGCCATTCATTATTGCGGCGCGCACCGCATCGGCCACGGCACCCGTCTGAGAGAAGATGGGGATCTGCTTAATTATGTAAACGATCATCGCATTCCGCTGGAAATATGCCTGACCAGTAATATTCAAACTAAAGCGGCTGCAAGTTTTGAAACGCATCCTTACCGATTTTATTATGATTACGGCCTGCGGGTTACCATCAACACAGACAACCGCCTCATTTCCGGTACTACCATGACCAATGAATTGTACCTTGCCGCAAAATATGCAAATTGGACAATGGACGATTTAAAAAATGTGGTCATTTCCGGATTTAAGAGCGCCTTCATGCCTATGCGTGAAAAAGCGCTGCTGCTTAAAAAAGTGAACGAAGAACTGGAAAAATATTAGTCTTCACTCTTATAGATTTTACTCTCTCAATAAAAAACCTGTCTCTTTTTGAAAAAGAAACGCTTTTCTATTTTACAGCGCTTCAAAAAATTGTGCGTCCCACAGCTTTATTTCGCACTGATAGTTTGTCATTTGTTCGTCTGTTCATGCGTTTATACGGTATGCCAAACAATCCGGACGAAAATAGGGCATAAACTTAAAAAACAGCCGATATCATTTATCTGTCAAATATTCAAGGCTTCAACAAGCCGTTCACGGCCTTCATCAAGCTCTTGAATTGTTTTTCATCGAGAGATTGCATTCCATCGCTTAAAGCCGTTGAAGGATTAAAATGCACTTCTACCATAATGCCGTCGGCGCCGACCGCCACAGAAGCCTTGGAAACGGGTTCAATTAGAGAGGCGATTCCTACCGCATGACTGGGATCGACAATAACGGGCAAATGAGTTAATTCTTTTAATAAGGGAACGGCGCTAATATCGAGCGTGTTTCTCGTAGCCGTTTCAAAAGTACGAATGCCTCGTTCGCAAAGAATCACATCCTGATTGCCCTGCGCAAGAATATATTCCGCCGATAGCAGCAATTCTTTTATGGTTGCCATCATACCGCGTTTAAGTAAAATCGGTTTGCGCGTTTTTCCGACTTCATTGAGCAATACAAAATTTTGCATATTGCGCGCCCCGATTTGTAAAATATCGGCATATTCGGCTACCAAGGGCACATCTTCAACGGAAATCACTTCCGTTATAATGGGCATGTTAAACTGCTCGCCGGCCTCTTTCAACAGTTTCAATCCCTCTTCGCCGAGGCCTTGAAAGCTATATGGACTGGAACGCGGCTTAAACGCTCCTCCCCGCAATATCTGCGCGCCGTATTTATGCACAATTTTTGCCGATTCAATCATTTGCTGGCGGCCTTCAACGCTGCATGGCCCGGCGATTATGGTAAACCCGCTTCCGCCTATTTTTATGCTCCTTACATCAACGATGGTGGGCTCGTTTTTATACTCTATACTATATAAGGGCGCATTTTTTGTCCGTTTGCTTTTAGATTTTGCAGCGCTGTTTTCTATCCCGTCGTCCTCAAAACGCGGATAACTGCCGAAAATATGCAAAAAACCGGTCAGTTTTTTAATTTCATCGAATGCCGAAGCGATATTATCATCTTCTTCGTGTCCGATTAGATCAACGAAAAAATGATATTTCCACGGCTCCGTTTTATGAGGACGCGAATTTAACAAGCTTAAGTTTACATCGTATT
The DNA here is from genome assembly GCA_964424545.1 of uncultured Calditrichaceae bacterium. Lineage (GTDB taxonomy): Bacteria > Calditrichota > Calditrichia > Calditrichales > Calditrichaceae > JAUVIB01. The sequence goes on along the minus strand of CAYRJN010000024.1, from coordinate 3,602 downwards.
TTTCAAAAATACCGAGACACTTGTAAAGCATACCCGGTTGATTAAGCGTATCAAAAACAGCCGACACTTTACAGGCCATATAACGTCTATTTTCGCTCGGCGTAAATTCATGCGCCAACAAAAGAAATCGCGTTTGATTATGCGGATAATCTTCAATATTTTTGCGTAATATTTCCAAACCGTATAGTTCGGCCGCTTCCTCGCTGGCGATAGCGGCCGTTTCCGTCAGCCCTTGTTCGGCGATCATTTTGGCGCTTCCGGCCGTATCATAAGTAGGTAAAATATCGGCGTTGTTCATTGTGCGCAAAAATACTTCACATTGCGAAATCGCCGCAGGATGTGAGTAAATTTTCTTTATATCTTCCGTTTTACTCCCCTTAGCGGCCAAAAGACTGTGATGAATGGGAATAACCACTTCATTGATAATACGTAGTTTATTTTCCATTAACAAATCGTATGTATGCGTAATATTGCCCATTATGGAATTTTCAATCGGTAATAATCCGAAATCAATTTCACCCGTTTTTAACGCTTCTACGACATCGTAAGATGTATGAAATTGTATTTTTTCAACTTGGCGCTCGCCATAAAGACGCGATACCGCTTTATCACTATATGCGCCCTTTTCTCCTTGAAACCCAATCTTTAAAACTCTGCTTGTATCCAATTTATCACCTGTTATTTTTAACTTGTTGTTATTTGCGATCCATTTCGTTCCAAACCAATGCGGCCGCTCCCATAATCGCCGCGCTGTCATTTTTTAATGTGGAAGCTATTATTTTTATTTTATTGCGATACAACGGTAATAAATACTCTTCAAAAGATTTTATCGTCGGCCTAAAAATCAAATCGCCGGCCTTGGCCAAACCGCCCAATAAAACAATCACCTCCGGCTGCGTTATTAAAGAGGCGTTAGCAAGGGCCAAACCAAGAAGATTACCGGTATATTCAAACGCTTCGAACGCTATTTTATCGCCGTCCAAAGCCGCCTCGCTAATCATCTTTGAAGTAAGTCGATCAAATGTGATCTTGTTAAAAACGCTTTTTCCGTCATGTTCGGCAATCAATTGAAACACGGTGCGTTTAATGCCGCTGGCGGAGGCATACGTCTCCAAGCAGCCGTCTTTTCCACAAGCGCAATGACGACCATACGGTACTACGCACACATGCCCTAACTCACCGGCAATACCTTCGTAACCGTAAACTATTTTGCCATTCACAATAATGCCGCTGCCGAGACCGGTGCCAAGCGTAATAACGATAATATCTTTCGCGCCTTTGGCGGCGCCGAAAATCATTTCGCCGTAGGCCATGGCATTGGCGTCGTTAGTAAGAACAATGGGCACGTCAAAATATTTCTTTAATTCCCGCACAAGATTCAAATCTTTTATCCATGGAATATTAGGCGGTAATTTAATGGAGCCCGTAAAATAATTACCGTTTGGCGCACCGATGCCTATACCGACAAGTTCATAGTCCGCGGAATATTTTTTATACATTGCCGTTAATTCTTCGACGATTATTTTCACGTAAGCGTCTATTTGCGGCTTTTTATTTGTCTTAAAACCGGAATGATCAATCAACATCCCGTTTTCGTCTACAAGCCCGTAAACCGTATTCGTACCGCCGATATCCATACCAAATAATATTTTCTTTTTCATCAATAATTCCCGCTGTAAATTTTCATTTTCCTTATTTATTGATTTTTCAATATGGGGAGTAAGTTTTCTTCATAACTATTCGACAACTCATCGCTAAATGAAAATGTCTGAGAATCCAATTCCAGTTCATTAAACCATGTTGCCTGTGCGTCATATTTTGCAAGAAAGGTTTTATTAACCAATTTGGGATTTCGGGCTTGTAAAAATTTTAGCACGAATTTTTTCTCGCCACTAATGTCGATTATACCGTCAATCAGCACTTTACCAGGATCAGCGGACATAGACGGTCCGCGAACGGTTTTAGCCAGCCCCGATACTTTGGAATATGCATCGGTAAAAATTGTATAGGCTTCGGTTAAGGGAACGGAAAAATAGTGATGCGCGCCTGTATCGCGCTCGACAAACATATAATAAGGTATCATTCCGAGACGAACCGATTTATTCCACATTTTACGCCAGATCGAAGCAGAATTATTGATTCCTCTAATCAAAGGAGCTTGTGTTCTGATTTCTACTCCAGCATTTCGTAAACGGGAAATGGCTTGCACAACTTTTTCCGTTTTAAGTTCTCTCGGATGACTAAAATGAGCCATCAAAGCAATATGTTTCCCGTTTTTAATTAAATTATCTATTTTTCTAAATAAAGGATCATGTTTAACGCCTATAAATCGCTGCGGATAAAAAGAGAGCGCTTTAGTGCCTATACGTATATTAGTAACGTGATCCAATTCCGGCGTTAGTATAATATCGAGATAGGAGGATAATTGTTCGTTGGTCATAAACATAGGATCGCCGCCGGAGAACAGAATATCGCTCACCTCTTCATGCTCCGACAAATAATCAAAAAGATCGGAATGATCTTTGCTTTTAAATTTATGTTCATCCTCGAGGCTGACAAATTGCGCCCAACGAAAACAATAGGTACAAAAAGAGTGGCAACTCTGTCCTTGAGCAGGGAAAAACAGTACGGTTTCTTTATATTTATGCTGCAATCCGCCAAATCGTCTATTGCCGATTCTCGGTATATTTGATTTTTGCCCGTCAGGATGCGGGTTTAATTCACGACGGATTGTCTGCACTGCTATTCTCTGCTCTTCCCTATTTCGGGCGGAGGTAATCGATTGCCAATGCTTTGATTTCAGCATAGCGCGCTGCGGAAAAACCAAACGGTAAATCGGGTCGATATGGCGGTTATCCCAGTCAATTAATTCATCAAGAACATAACGACTGACCTTGAAAGGAAATATTTTAGTCAAAATCTCAAGATCTTCCAACTCATCTGCTTTTAATCTTTCTGCATAGTGTGAAATTTTGAATTGTTTAAAATTAAATAACATAACATTTCCCGATGGTTAATTTTTATATCCCATGCGAATGTAAATTTTTAAGATATATATGAGAAAAGAAAGGGCTCGTAAGAGCCCTTATATTAATTTCTATTCAGGCTGTTCAAATCATCGTACGCTTGTTTTAGACGCTCAATAATGGAAAGTTCCGCTTCCCGCAACCATTTACGAGGATCATAATATTTTTTATTGGGTTTGTCGGCTCCTTCGGGATTACCGATCTGTCCCTGTAAATAGGCTTCGTTTTTCTTATAATATTCCATTACGCCTTTCCATGCCGCCCATTGAGTATCGGTATCAATATTCATTTTAATAACACCGTAAGAAATTGCTTCGCGTATCTCTTCGTGACTGGAACCCGAGCCTCCATGGAATACAAAATTGACCGGTTTATCCTCCGTACTGTATTTCTCTTTAATATAATCCTGCGAATTTTTCAGAATTATAGGCTTTAAAACAACATTGCCCGGTTTATAAACGCCATGAACATTACCGAAAGAAGCCGCGACAGTAAAATTATCGCTGATTTTCTTTAACGTCTCATAGGCGAAAGCCACGTCTTCGGGCTGGGTGTATAATAGGGCATTATCAACGC
>CAYRJN010000023.1:0-30296 GCA_964424545.1 uncultured Calditrichaceae bacterium | reverse complement strand
TCAATGTTCTTCATGTTCTTAAACCAATTTTTACGGAGTAAAATGCTTAATCATTAATATAAATTCTAAAATCATAAAAAACAATTATAATCCAAACATTTATAAGATATTGAAGAAATAGAGAGGATATTATTATTTTGAATCTATCACATCTTGTAGGGCTTAATCGTAGGCTTATGGGTTTGGGTTGATCGAAAAATTTGATTTAGAATAATAAATAAACAAATAGATATTTTAAAATTGTCGATAGCTCTATAATGAGCGACTTGGGATCGAGCCGGTTTTTACTATGGTAAAAAGCGGTTGCCCGATTAAAACGTTAAAGGGACGCTTTTTTTACATAAAAGTTCTATTTATAAAACGGAAAACGATCATATAAATTGATAGTTAATATTTACGGAAAATGCATATCTTTAAAAATTATTCCGCTATGCGTTGCAATTTTATCCGTATTATCTTATATTAACTACTTAGGTGGTTAATAAGTATATTGGAAAATCTTTTTATGCATAATATTGTATCGCTTATGCAAAATATCGGTTTCGGTCAGTATGAAGCGCGGGTCTATTTGGCGCTGTTGCAGCAGCCGCGGGTCAGCGGTTATGAACTGGCAAAAATATCCGGGGTGCCGGCATCAAAAGTTTACGGCGTCTTATCCAAATTAATCAACAAAGAAGCCATCTTGTCAATCGACGAAGAACCGCTAAAATATGTCCCTAAACCGCCCGACGAAATTCTGGCCCATTTGAAAAAAAGTTATGTAAATGCTATCGATTTGCTTGGCGAAGAGTTGCAGAATCTCTATACCCGGCATGATTTCTCCGATCAATATATATGGAATATCAGCGGTCGAACGGCCATAATGGAACGGATAATCGAATTCCTTTTAAAAGGGGAAAAGCAGATATTCCTTTCGATTTGGGATGAAGAGATCGATTTGCTTAGCGAAACATTAAAAACGCTTAATCATAAAGGCGTGGAATTGAATATTGTCCATTTCGGTAAAAAGAAATTGGGTTTCGGCAAAGAATATCGTCACGGCCGCGAGCATGAAATCCGCATTAAGCGGGGTGGACGGCGTATTGCGCTGGTGGTGGATGATAAGCAGGTGATTCTCGGCCATTTTTCCGGAAATGAAAAAAGCAGCGCCGCCTGGACCAGTAACAGCGGTCTGGTTTTGCTCGCTAAAGATTACATTATTCATGATATCTATTCCATACGAATGATCGAAAAATTCGGTAAAGAAGCCGAGGGGATTTTAAAAGAATTTTAAGCAGGGAGTAAAATAATGTCGGATTTACATTGGAAATCGGCCATTACAAAAGTAGAGCCGAATAAATTAACCGTGCGCGGTTACCGGCTTGAGGAGCTGATCGGCCGCGTAAGTTACGGATCTATGGTTTATCTTCTTTTTAAAGGGGAGCTGCCCGATGAAAACAGGGCAAAAATGTTGGAGGCTATTCTCGTATCCTCCGTTGATCACGGCACAACGCCGCCCTCGGTATTGAGCGCTATCACCGTGGCCTCCACGGGCGCGCCGCTAAACGCCGCCGTAGCCGCCGGTATTCTATCCATATCCAAATTCCACGGCGGAGCGATTGAGGATTGTATGCGCGTTTTAATCGATACTTTGAAAATCGCCGGGGTTAAAAATATAACGCAAAAAGAAGCGGTGAAGGAGCAGATTGATAACTATAAAAAGACCGGCAAACGCATCGCGGGATTCGGGCATCGAATTCATAATAACGATCCGCGCAGCAAACGGCTTTTTGATTTGGCCGCTGAACTGGGTATCGCCGGTGAATATATGGACTTGGCGCAGGCTTTTGTGGAGGAGTTTAAAGCGATGGGAAAAAATTTGCCTCTTAATGTGGACGGCGCCATTGCCGCTCTGCTTTGCGAAATGGATTTTGATCCCATGCTGGCCAACGCTTTTTTTATGATGGCGCGTATGCCGGGATTGGTCGCCCATGTTTATGAAGAGAAAACGCGCTATAAACCCATGCGTAAAATCCATCCCACGGATGTGGAGTATGACGGCGTCGAGGAGAGAACGCTCTGAGAAAATTAAGTGGCAAAGTTGGACAGCTTTGGAATTTCATTACAAAAAAATACCAGGATTTTAAAAAATGAGAGAAAAGATATTTGAATTATTCCCCGAAATAGCTGAAATTCGGGATTCCGAAATACAAGATAAAGTTATCGCCTGCTGGGAAGAAGCCGTGGCTTATCGCGGCTGGACAATCGAAGAGCTGAAAAAAATCCCTTTTACGCTTTTGGCGGAAAACGTTAATATCGGTTTTATCGAGCATGTGCGCACTTGCTGCCACATGGCGCTGGCCTGCAATGATGTTTTGGACGACGCTTACGGAGATCGGAAAACCCCGGTAAATCGTGATTATTTAATTGCCGGTTCATTATTAGCCGATGTGGGCAAGCTCTTTGAATATGAGAAAAAAAACGGCGAAATTATCAAAAGCGACTTCGGCGCAAAGCTGCGCCATCCCTTTAGCGGCGTCGGGTTGGCTTTTAAATATGGTCTCCCGCCGGAAGTAATGCATATCATCGCCGTTCATTCCAAAGAGGGCGCGGGCGAAAAACGCTCGCCGGAAGCCATTATTTTTCATCATGTGGATTTTATCGATTTTGAATTAATAAAGTAAAGGATTGTGATTATTAATAATTAATAACTTTTTGTCATTTCAACCGTAATCACGATGTTTTTTGTTGTGATGGAGTGGAGAAATCTTAAAGCTATAGTATTCCCTTATAGTGGTAGATTTAAGCTATATTTTACTTTTAAGATTTCTCATTCGCCTTTGCGGGATTGAAATTACAAAAATAATATTGAAAAAGTCTGAAATTTGTTATTTTTTTAAATTCCTTAGCAAGAATTAAGCTGTGCAGGTCGATTAATAAAAAACAACAAAACGATTGTTTCTTGGAATTCCGATACGAATAAAGAACGGCCGTTTATCTTAGACGACGACGGACTACTTTTCATTTGAAGGTATTCACAGCCATAGTGCATAAATAAATAGATTACGCCGCAATATCATGAAAGAGAACGAACAAATTAAAATAAAAATAGAACCGCTTGGTAAAGAACTTACCGTATTAAAAGGAACGCCTCTGAAAGATATTATTTTTGAGTATGGCATTGAATTTCCTTGCGGAGGCAAAGGCCATTGCGGGGGATGCAAGATTAAGCCACTTTCCGGCGATGTTAAAGACCCCGAAAAGCATAAAGAAATAGTCTATAAGCTTGGCTTGGGTCTGGAATATCGTCTGGCTTGTATAAGCGAAGTTGTTGAAGATATGACAATTGAAATTCCGCAGCTCGATACGTTAATACTTGTCGACGATAGTTATTTTTCTTTTAGGCCTCGCGAGGGGTATGGTATAGCGATTGATGTCGGCACAACGACAATTGTGGCGCAATTAGTCGATATGAAAAGCAGTAAGGTGATAAGCGCTCAGACATGCCGTAATCCCCAATCGCAATATGGCGCGGATATTATGAACCGCATATTATATGCTCTTACTACCGAAGGGCGAAAGAACCTTAAAGAGTTGATACGAAACGAAATATTCCGTTTGATTAAGATGCTCTTACACAAAAAAAGTATAGACCTTAAAAAAATTGTGCTCGTTGGCAATACGGTAATGCATCATTTGTTTTGTGACTTTGACGTACAGCCCTTATCTATGTATCCCTTTGAAACGGTTAATAATATTTCCGTAATATTTTCCGCAGAAGATTTACATTGGGACTTACCCGAAACCGTGCAAATAGTTTTTATTCGTCCAATCGCCGGTTTTGTGGGCAGTGATGTTTATGCCGGAATAATTGCGGCTGAAATGAATACCAATCCGCATTTGAGCGCTTTAATCGATCTTGGAACCAATGGAGAAATGGTTGTGGGCAATAAAGATGGAATGGTTTGCGCTTCAACGGCCGCCGGTCCGGCTTTTGAGGGCGCAAATATTCACATGGGTATGTCCGCAAGGTCCGGCGCTATTTCATCCGTATCGTTATCCGCTGAAAAAATCAAATATCATGTTATCGGAAATTATGAACCTCTCGGCATTTGCGGCAGCGGTCTTATAGATGCTGTGGCGGTGTCGCTTACAAATAAATCGATTGATGTCGGCGGCGCTTTTGCCAACCATTTGGAACGCTTAAAAATCGGCGGCAAAGTCTATCTTACTCAAAAAGATGTCAGAGAATTTCAACTGGCGAAAGGCGCGTTAGCCGCAGGCCTTCAAATACTTGTTCGTAAGCTTGGAAAGAGTTTGGATGATATAAGGCGCCTATTTATTTCCGGGGCATTTGGACATTTTATAAATCTTGAAAATGCGGTGCGTCTCGGCATGATAGAAGTCGACGAGTATAAAATTAAAAAGCTTGGCAATTCGGCGCTGATCGGCGCGAAAATGTTGCTCTTTAGCGATGATTATTCTTTAGATGAAGTAATACCCAAAATTGAGCATATTTCCCTTGATGCCGATAGTGATTTCCAAGATATTTTTGTAGAAAAAATGATTTTTGAAAATTATAATTAGCGTTTGAATAAAAAAAAGCATAGCCTCGCAAATTTATAATATCGAAATTTCAAAAAACAATCTATTTGGAACATTTTCAACATTATTTTTAGAATATTTTTTGTATACGTACAATTTTAGATTGTCCGATTAAATCGACAATGAAAAATAATAGTATAACATACGATTATTTCAATATATGCGTCCCCATTGTGTTTTAAACGGGAATCTAAATCTTCCTATTCATGATTAGAATTCTCCGATTCATCGTAAAATGACACATTGATGATTCTACTCGCACAATTTTCATTAATCACTTTTCGAAGCTATGTTCTTGATTATAATAAGAATTTGTCATTTCTTTCTCATCGAATAGAGTACGGTTCTTCTTATTGCAGTGGTAGAAAGTGATTCCCGAATTACACGGATGAATAGGTTTTTCATTGGTCTGTGCAGAAATAAATAAATATATTGTGTTATCAAATTTCGATACTATTTATCATTGTTCTTTCGTACTTTGATTAGGTAACAGATTTTTGTTATGACAAAGTTTTCTAATTCGCCAATTAAAAATTCGGTTCATCCAATTGTCATTTTGATTTTACATAGGGGAAAGATAAATCTTGAAGATTCTAACATAAAAATATTATCGGTTTTTTTTACCGTGCGATTGAGGCTTTATTATTCTCCTTAGTTTCGATACAATTCGGATATGCCCGTACTTTGCATTATTTACGGCCAATTTCCGATAATTTACGATTAACGGATGGCCGTTATGGGTATTTTTTGGTTTTATTAAGTTGAAATTATATATAAGAATCCTTAATTTCGTTCTTTGTTCAAAATCATCAAAGACCATTATATAAAAAAACCCGCTTGGAGGCTTGTTTTGTCCGTAACGATAAGCGAAGTAGAGAAAATTGCCAAATTAGCCCGTATCGTTCTTGACGACAGGGAAAAAGAGGAGTTAACGGGACAGATGAACGAAATTTTAGCTTATATTGATAAGTTAAATGAGCTGGATACCGATAATATTGAACCCATGTCCCATCCTTTGGATTTGAAAAATGTTTTTAGAGAAGATGAATTAAAAGAATCTCTGCCCCAAGAAAAAGCTCTGGAAAATGCTCCGAGTAAAACCGATAAATTTTTTAAAGTTCCGAAAGTGATAACAAGATAATTATGAAAAAAGCAAAGTATATTTTTATGACGGGCGGGGTTGTCTCCTCTTTGGGGAAAGGAATCGCCTGTTCTTCGTTGGGGGCATTATTACAGGCGCGCGGTTATAAAGTAACCATCCTTAAGCTCGATCCTTATATTAATGTTGATCCGGGCACCATGAGCCCTTATCAGCACGGCGAGGTTTACGTTACCGATGACGGCGCCGAAACCGATCTTGATCTCGGGCATTATGAACGCTTTATCGATGTGGATATGTCCCGATTAAACAACGCTACGGCGGGGCAGATATATTATGAAGTGATTAAGAAGGAGCGGCGCGGCGATTATCTCGGCGCTACCGTACAGGTTATTCCTCATATTACTGACGCCATTATTGATAAATTTAAAACGGTTGGGGATAAAACGGGTTCCGATATTGTGATTGTGGAGATCGGCGGAACCGTAGGCGATATTGAAAGTTTGCCGTTTTTGGAAGCATTGCGTCAATTTCGCTTGCAAAATGATGTCAGCGATACCATTGTTGTGCATCTCACTTTGGTGCCGTATGTAGCCGGCGCCGATGAATTAAAGACTAAGCCGACCCAGCATTCGGTTATGCGATTGCGAGAAATCGGTTTACAACCGGATGTTTTATTATGTCGTACCGATCGTGAATTACCTAAGGGCGTAAAAAGTAAAATCGCTCTTTTTTGTAATGTTTCTTCAGAGGCGGTTATTGACGCGCTTGATGTAAAGACGATTTATGAGGTACCCGTTCAATATATCGAAACGAAATTTGATGAACTGGTGTTATCAAAACTCAATCTTAAACTCGGAGAACTGAATTTTAAGGCATGGCGCAAAAAAGTTGAACGATATGAAAAAGTAAAACAAAAAGTAACCATTGCCATTTGCGGTAAATATGTCGCTCTACCGGACGCTTATAAAAGTATTACGGAGGCTTTTGTGCATGCCGGCATGGAAAACGACGTACGCGTCTCATTAAAATGGATTAATACTGAAAAATTAAACCGTGAAAATGTTAAAAAATATCTTGGAAACGTAAGCGGTATTCTGGTGCCCGGAGGGTTTGGCGAACGGGGAATAAACGGAAAATTGGAAGCGATTCGTTTTGCAAGGGAGAACAATATTCCCTTTTTCGGGATTTGTCTCGGGTTACAGACGGCCGTTATTGAGTTTGCGCGCAATGTATTAAATTTAAAAGAGGCCGACAGCACGGAATTTAACAAAAATACGCCGCATCCCGTGATCGATTTGATGGAAACGCAAAAATCCGTTAAAAATATGGGCGGCACTATGCGTCTCGGCAGCTACCCTTGCGTTTTATCCAAAAACTCAAAAGCTCAACAGGCTTATCAAACCGATAAGCCGATTCACGAACGGCATCGGCATCGCTATGAATTTAATAATACATATAAAAAAGCCCTTGAAGAAAAGGGTATGATATTCAGCGGGCAGTCACCCGACGGCAGTCTTGTGGAAATAATCGAATTAAAAGATCATCCTTGGTTTCTCGGCTGTCAGTTTCATCCGGAATTAAAATCGCGCCTCAAAAAGGCTCATCCGCTTTTCAGAGAATTTGTTGCAGCGTCCCTGCGCTATTTTTACAGCTCCGAATAAATGCTCGTTATCTATGCAGAGACGCCTATTTAAAAGCATATTACGGTTAATTTAACGTCATGGTGAAAAACGAAAAAGTTAAAGTTCTGCTGCACAGCGCCTCTGAAAAGAGATATCCGCAGATTTATCAATCGCTTGTAAACAATGGTTATGATGTTTTTGTCGTCTCCTATCTTGCCGAAATACACGATCGTAAATTATTAAACCGATTTCAAATTGTTATCTCCGTATCGGATTCTTCCGTAAAGAATACCGGAATGGAATTTTTACGTTCCGTTTTGCATATCGATCCTATGGCGCAAAGAATTCTTTTTATAGACGAGCTTAGTCACAGGGAATTGGAACAAGCGGTCAACAAAGCGCATGTTAATTATCTGCTCTTTTTCCCTTTTGATGAAAAGAAATTTGTTAAGATATTAAAAAAGGCCACACAGCGTTTCCACGAACTGACCAAGCCTATCCTTAATTATGAGTATCTTGTTCATTATACGCAAGATCTTCGGGAAAATATTGAAAAATACCGTCACGAAGCTTCTACGGATTCTTTAACACGATTAATGAACCGTCGGGCCTTTGACAATTTGAGCGTCCGTTTGTGGCGGCGTTATAAAGAAAACGAAACTTCATTCTCTTTGGCTATATTGGATCTGGATCATTTTAAAAATGTGAATGATACATTCGGTCATTCGGCGGGCGATACGGTTTTACGGAAGATCGGGGAAATTATTCTTGGAAATTTACGTATCGGCGTAGATCACGGTTTTCGCTACGGAGGCGAAGAGTTTGCCATTATCTCTTCCCATACCGATCATCATAATATGACTTTATATTTGAATCGTATTTTGGCAGCCGTGCGTCAAATGGAGATCGAGAGCGAACTGGGAACGATAAAAGTTACTTTTAGCGCCGGCGTGGCTCAAGTTCGTTTTTTTAAATCGCTCAACAGTCTTATTAAAAGCGCGGATGAAGCCCTTTATCGTGCAAAAAGAGAAGGACGTAACCGCGTTTTGGATGCGCATGGTTAAAAGCAGGAAGTAGGAGGCGGTCTAAAGATACCGCGTGCAAACTTTTCCCTTAAATATTTTTGATTTGCTGCGTCATAAACTTTAATTTAATCCTATTAATTACTACGTATTATTTCGATTCCACAAAACATAGGTCATTTCCATGGAAAAATTATTTTTAATAGACGGTTCGGCGCTTTTTTATCGCAGCTATTTCGCTTTCAGTCGCAATCCGCTAATTAATTCCAAGGGCGAGGATACTTCCGCAACGTTTGGTTTCCTTAATTCGCTGGTAAAGATAATTGAGGATGAGAAACCGGAATATATCGCTGTGGTTTTCGATACGAAAGAACCGACTTTTCGCCATAAAATGTACGAAGAATATAAAGCGACGCGCGAACGTATGCCGGAAGAGATGTCGGCGCAATTTCCTCGCTTGGTGGATTCGCTTAAACGATTGGACTTTTTATTATTAGAAAAAGAGGGGTATGAAGCCGACGACATTATCGGAACGCTGGCTAAACGTTTTGCCTCCGACGCTCTGCACGTGTACATCGTCTCGGGCGATAAGGATATGGCGCAGTTGGTAAACAATTGCGTGCTGTTGTATACGCCGGCAAAAGGCGCGGCCAAACCCGACATTTTGGATGCGAAAGGCATCAAAGAAAAAATGGGCGTGACGCCGTCTCAGGTCGTCGATTATCTTGCTTTGATGGGCGACAGCTCTGATAATATTCCAGGCGTACCAAAAGTGGGTAAAGTTACGGCCGTAAAATTGTTGAATAAATTTAACGATTTGGAAGGTGTATACCGGCATATAGACGAGGTGGACAAACCGTCCGTTCGGCAGTCTTTAATCGAGAATAAAGATAAAGCGCTGCTGTCGCAAAAACTGGCGACGATTGAAACCGATATGCCCGTGGAATATAAATTGGACGATATGAAATTTAAAATGTGGGATTTGGATGCCGTCCGCGAACTTTTGAAAGAGTTGGAGTTTCGCCGTCTGCATGAACGTATGCAGCATTTTGTGCATAATTCCGGTACGGCGGATATGTTTGATACGCACGAAGAGAAAAAAGTTAATTACACATTGATAGATTCGGCGCACATGTTTGACCAATTTATTAAGAATTTAGAGAAACAAGAGTATTTTGTGTTTGATCTGGAAACCGATTCGTTAGATATCCTTGAAGCGGAAATCGCCGGAATCGCCTTCTCGTGGGAAAAAGACGAGGGCTATTATGTGCCGCTGCATCATCCCGATATCTCGCTCGATGAAAAAGAAGTTTATAAGGCTCTAAAAGCGATTTTCGCGGATCCTATAAGTTATAAAATCGCTCATAACATTAAGTTTGACGCCGGTATTCTTGAACAGCACGGAATAAAAGTAGAAAGCCTCTATTTTGACACCATGATAGCCGCTTATCTTTTAAATCCGGGCGATCAGGTTAAGTTGGATAAACTATCGGAAAAATACCTTAACTATGAAATGATTCATATTGAAGAGCTGATCGGTAGCGGTAAAAAACAAAAATTGATGACGCATATAGCGGCCAAAGAGGTATATAATTATGCGGCGGAGGACGCCGATATTACATGGCAGCTGTATGAATTGTTCAAACCGCGGCTTAAAGAATTGAATATGGAAGAGCTTTTTTATGATTTGGAAATGCCTTTGGTGCGCGTTTTGATGTCCATGGAAGGTTACGGTGTTACCATTGACGTTGAACTGCTGAAGAAAATTTCCGATGAGATATCCGCCGTTTTGGAAAAACTGGAAAACGATATTTATAAAAAGGCCGGCGAGATATTTAATATCAACTCGCCACAGCAATTGGGCGTCGTGCTCTTTCAGAACCTGAAAATCCATGAAGAGCTTGGTTATCGCAAACCCAAAAAGACCAAAACGGGACAATTTTCCACTTCGGAAAAGACGTTGGAACGCTATGCCGAACACCCCATTATTAATAACATTTTGGAAATACGCAAACTCAGCAAATTAAAAAATACGTATCTTGACGCTATTCCGCAGCTTGTCAATCCACGGACGGGCAGGGTGCATACATCCTTTAACCAAACCGTTGCGGCAACAGGACGGCTTTCGAGCAGCAATCCCAATTTTCAAAATATACCCATCCGTACCGAAATCGGCAGGGAAATCCGACGGGCTTTTATTCCGTCAAAGGCGGGTAATTTGATTCTCAGCGCCGATTATTCCCAAATTGAATTGCGCATTATGGCTCATCTTTCGGGCGATGAAGCCATGAAGGCTGCCTTTAAAAATAATCTCGATATTCATACGGCTACGGCGGCTTTGATATTCGACGTAGAAGTAGAGGACGTGGACGCCGATATGCGCCGTAAAGCTAAGGAGATTAATTTCGGTATTATTTACGGAATGAGTCGTTACGGATTGGCCGACCGGCTGCATATTGGCGTGGATGAAGCGCAGGATTTTATCGATAATTATATGGCCACTTATGCCGGCGTTGCGCGATATATGGAAGATATTGTTAAATTTGCCAAAGAACACGGCTATGTGGAGACAATTATGCATCGCCGACGTTATGTGCCGGAACTTCGCAACAGCAACCGGCAAATTCGAGAATTCGGCGAACGCACGGCTATCAATACGCCTATTCAAGGCTCGGCGGCTGATATGATCAAACTCGCCATGATAGAAATTGACGAGCTCATCCGACGCGAAAAGATTGCGGCGCACATGATTTTGCAGGTACATGATGAGTTGATTTTCGATATTGAAAAAGAAGCGGTTGATTCTTTTAAGAATAAATTGCGCGATGTCATGGAAAACGCCTTACCCTTAAGCATTCCGCTTATCGTGGATATCGGCGAGGGGGAGAACTGGTTAGAAGCGCATTAAACGCGTGGATATCAAGAAGTAGGAAGTAAGAGGCAAAAAGTAATGTATATAGTTTCACAAAAATATATGATTGATTTTTAAAAGCGCTTGTTTATAGCTTTGAACTATCTATTTCCATCTCAACTGGCATAAAAAACTACTTTGGTCTCTTTTTTGTTAAATATCCCATATTTATGGTATTTTGATTTTTTGAAAATAAATTTATTTTCTTATAAGTATGGAGGAAGAAGTAGATGCCCTGGGTGATTGCATAACTATGATGATTGACATTTCCAATAGTCTTTAATTCTCCGAAACTTTGAGTTTTATAGATTGATTAATATTGAATGGGCAATTAAAAAATAGATTAAAACGGTCGTCTTAAAACAGAGGGCTATGAGAGAGCTGGATTTTCCGATATTCAATAATTCCGATATTTGTCACAACTCTTTAATCTATTGTTTATGTGAACAATTATTTTTCCGTCTTGCAAAATAGGTGGAATAGGAGTGAACTTTTATATAATTATGGATATGTGATAATTGTCATACAAAAAGGTATACCTTATTGCTATATTAAATTTAAATTAATGTATGTATGTTTTATTATTATAAAGGTGGGGTAATTATGAAGTTAAGCAAAATTATTTTTTTATTGGTATTGGCATTGGCTCTTATTTTTAACGGCTGCGAGACGACCGATACCGGAACCGGAGGCGATCCGGGCAGCGGCGGTGATTTGGAGCATAGTGGCACGATATCCAAAGATGAAACGTGGACAAAGGATAAACTGCATATTATCGACGGTTATTTGACTATAGAAAATGCGACCTTAACCATAGAACCGGGTTCTATTGTGCAATTTACAGAAAACTCTCGTATTTATGTGAGCGAAGCGGGCGGTTTGATTGCCGACGGTTCAAGCGAGGCGATTAGGTTTACGGGTAAAGTTAATCAAAACGGCTATTGGTATTATATCGAATTTGCGGCTACCGCCAATAACGCCGATAGTAAAATGATTAATTGTACCATTGAGGACGGCGGCGGATATGCCGATTATTCGGCAAGTTTGATTATTAACAACAACGCCACGGTTAAAAATTGTACCATTAAAAACAGCGAGTCAAGCGGAGTAATTATTAATGCTAACGCGGCTCCGGTTTTTACCGATAATACCATTACAGGTTGCGATAAAAGTCCGATTAAGGCTTATTTCAGCAGCGCCAACTTTATAGGATACGGAACCTATACAGGCAACGCTTTGGATTATATTGATCTTGACGCCAACGAAATTTCCAAAAATTCAACGATTAAAAAGCAAGATGTCCCTTATGTGATTGACGGTTACGCTTCAATCAAGAACGCGACATTGACCGTGGAAGCGGGCAGTGATATTTGGTTTGACGCTAATAGTCGTCTTTATATTGATGAAAACGGCGGTTTGATCGCCAAAGGCACGGCGCAGGATATGATTACTTTTAGCGGTAAAATCAAACAGAAAGGGTATTGGTATTTTATTGAGTTTGCGTCGAGCGCTGTTTCTGATAATTCGGTTCTGGACTATTGTAAAATCGAATACGGCGGCGGTTACGCCGACTGCTCGGCTAATATTGAAGTTTATAATAATGCTTCGATTACCAATTGCATTATTCAAAACAGCGTCTCAAACGGAATCATTTTTCATGAGGATTCAAAGCCGGTTTTTAATAATAATACGGTTACCTTAAATGAGTTATTTCCGGTAGAAGCTTCAATGGATAATATTACCAATATGGGCGTTGGCAATTATACGGGAAATACTTCGGGTCATGATTATATATTTATCAATTCAGGAACTTATAAAAGCGTAGGCACTCTATTGAAACAAACGGTTCCTTATTTGTTAGACGGATATTGTACAATTGAAAACGGAACATTGACGGTAGAGCCGGGGACCGAAATAGATATGCATGCCAATGCACGACTTTATGTTAGCACAAACGGCGGTTTTGTGGCGGACGGTTCTACGGAAACGATTACCATCAGCGGATATATTAAACAAAAAGGCTACTGGTATTATATTGAATTTGCCGGCGACGCCGATAATGCCAATAGTAAAATAAATAATTGCATTTTGGAATATGGCGGGGGCTATGCTACATTTACCGGTATAATCGAAATTAACAGCGGCGCTACGGTGACCAATAATACCGTTCAGCACAGCAAAGGCTGGGGAATTACCTATTATTCAAGTAAAAATCCTGTGATTACAGGAAACAGTTTTGACGATTGCGATTCCGGAAATTTAAAAGATAATGATTCATAGATTCAACGTTCATCTTATTAAGCGCGTTCCGTTTGGGGCGCGTTTTTTTATTTGTAAGAATTGCTTTCATTTTACTAAATTAGTTTATTGGCAATAAAATTCATTACTTAACGGGAGTTTTCAGTTGAAATCGATTCTAATAACAGGTGGCGCCGGTTTTATCGGCTCCAATTTTGTGCGCTATATGCTTAAAAAATATGCGGATTATCGTATCATTGTTCTTGATGCTCTGACCTATGCCGGCAATAGGGAGAATTTAAACGATTTGGAGGAGGATAATCGCTTTTTATTTATTCACGGTAATATTCAAGATGAAAAAATTGTGGATAATTTGATGAGTAATGTGGATGCTGTGGTCAATTTTGCGGCGGAAACCCATGTAGACCGTTCCATTCACAAAGCGGGCGATTTTATCGATACGGATATCCGCGGTACTTTTGTCTTGCTTGAAGCGGCAAAGAAGTACGGCGTCGAACGGTTTTTACATATTTCAACCGATGAAGTTTACGGATCAGCCGATGGTAGCCGCTCTTTCAATGAAGAAGCTCCGTTAATGCCCAATAGTCCTTATTCCTCCAGTAAAGCCGGCGCCGACCTGCTGGTGCGTTCTTATAACATTACTTACGGCGTGCCGACGCTCATTACGCGCAGTTCCAATAATTACGGACCCTATCAATATCCGGAGAAATTAATCCCGTTATTTGTTACTAATGCTATTGACGATAAACCGCTGCCATTGTACGGCGACGGAAAAAATGTCCGCGATTGGATTTATGTGGAAGACAATTGCGCCGGCGTGGATACGGTTTTGCATAACGGCGAAATCGGGCAAATTTATAATATCGGCGGCGGCAATGAGCGGGAAAATATCTTTATAACCGAAACCATATTAAATTTATTACATAAACCGCAAAGTTTAATACAACCTGTTAAAGATAGACCGGGTCACGATCGTCGCTATTCAATAGAAACTAAAAAAATTGAAGGGCTCGGTTGGAAACCGCAGGTTAATCTTGAAGAAGGATTGCAGAAAACGGTTGAGTGGTATAGGAATAATGAAACGTGGTGGCGAAAGATTAAAGAAAAACAAGATGAGTATAAACGGTTTTATAAAACGCAATACGAAAAGCGTTAAAAAGCGCTCGTTTGATTTTTTATATTGTAGCGTTAACGCAGGATCGCAACGATAATTTAGACTGTTCGCGCCTGTTTTTTCTTGAATATCAATAATGACTTATAAATAAAAAAACCCGTTCTATTAGAACGGGTTTTTTAGTTTTACATATATTATGATCAAACTTTGGTTACGTTGGTGGCCTGTAAACCTTTAGGGCTTTGCTCGATTTCAAATTCCACTTTGTCGCCTTCCTCAAGCGTCTTAAAGCCATCCGTCTGGATCGCATTATAGTGAACAAATACATCATCTCCCTCTTCACGGCTGATAAATCCATAGCCCTTAGAGTTGTTAAACCATTTGACTGTTCCTTTTTCCATTGAAAAAATCCTCATTTAATAAATACATACAACGTACATCTGTATTTTTCCAGCCTGTTCACTACAAAAAAACTTTACGTTTTTTTTCTCGTACTACCAGCACCACAAAAGAGCCTTGTCGCTACAATCTTGAAAGGCGAAAAAACATGTACAACACAATTAAAGCCCTAAATTAAGGTATCAATTTTAAATATGCAAATATATATTACTTTTTTTCACATATATACGGCAGATATTATCATAAATAGCGCTTTTTTACCTCACTTGTTGATAAACTCCATGCCGAATACGTCGTTAAAATGATAATCATGCCCAAAATAACGGCAAGACGTAGCCATGGAATATTGGCTTCCATACGTTGCCGAATGTAAAAGACGGCCGCTCGCAGCCATTCTAAAGTTCCGAGGAAAAGAATGATCTGGATAAGAGTAACGCTGAATTTTTTTTTATAAAAGAATAATAAAGGCGCCAGCAACGCAATAACAGAAAGAATAATCGGAAAATTCATACGGGAAAAATGTGCGCTCAGTAAGATTAGTGAAAAAGTTGACAGGGATATTTTTGTTTTCATGGTTAAACCCCATAATAGTATGATAAACAAAGTCGTTAATTAACATTAATCCAAAACAAGCGATATTCTGAATACCACCGTGATTATTCCGCATAAATAGAAAACACAGCCTTGTTAGAAAGATTATGCGATATCGAATCGAAGTTGCAATCCTTACACAAGGAATCGCTTAATTTAAAGCTAAGTAAAAATAACAAGCTTAATCGGTTCAGGAGCCGATTAAATTGCGCACCCAGTTTTCAAGTCCGCCTTCAATAATTAATTCCTGCGCCGCATTGCCGATAACAGGAATTTTATATAATTTGTGTTCAACCGTTGCTGTAGAGTTTGTAAAATCGATAAGGATGTTCATCTTTGTACGCAAAGTTAGGGCCGTATTCGTGAATCGGTTGCGCAAATCGTTTATGAGTTTAGGTATTTCAAGTAGCAATAAACCGTTATTCAGCGCATTTCGTTTGTAGGTTTCGCTAAAAGAACCGGCAACAACCAATTTAATACCGGCATATTTCAAGGCGGTAGCCGCTTGCTCGCGCGAACTGCCTGTACCGAAATTATATCCTCCTACAAGAATATCGCCTTTTTGAATAATTTTAACAAATTCGGGATCGTAGTTTTCCATTGCCACTTCGGCCTGCTGTTCGGGGGTAATGTCGTCAAGATAAGTATATTTTCCCGGGTAAATGCCATCCGTATTCAAGTTGTCCTGATTACAAAAAATAAGCTCTCCGTTAATACGTCTGGGAAATCCTTCGAGCAGTTCAACTTTTTTTGTTTCGCTGCTTTTGTTATACGATTCTATTTTCGTTATGGGCTTGCGGTCGTTAAAATCATACGGAGAAGTGATTTTACCGGCGATGGCGGATGCGGCGACTACGGCCGGAGATGCAAGATAGGCCTCGGCATTTTTTGAACCCATACGTCCTTTGAAATTACGGTTGGTTGCGGAGATGCCGATTTCGCCGTCTTCGAGCAGACCCTTGCCGAGACCGATGCAAGGGCCGCATCCCGGCGGCAGGGGGATAGCGCCGGCCTCTATCAAGGTTTGCCAATAACCGGATTCCTCGCTTTCCCGCTGAACGTCACGCGATGCTGCGGCAAGATAAAATTTAACGTGTGAGGCGACTTTTTTACCCTTTACGATTTTTGCCGCTTCGGCTATGTCTTCCAAACGGCTGTTTACACAGGAGAGCAAATAGGCTTTATTAATTATAATATTCTCTTTGTCAATGCCTGCCGCGGAATGTAGCGTTTTTACATTATGAGGGCCGGAAACGGAGGGTGTGATACTGCTCATATCGACAGTGATAATTTTGCTGTAATAGGCGTCTTCATCCGCTTGCAGATTATGTTTTTTCAATTTGTCTATTCTATCTGCGCTAAGACGCGGTTCGTCCGCATCGGAGGGTACGCCCTCCTTGCCGCGCTTAGAGATAAATTGCAAACGCTTCTCTAACCAGCGGATGGTGATATTGTCCACCGGAAAAACGCCGGCCAGGGCGCCCCATTCCGTGGTCATATTAGCAATCGTTAAACGTTGATCTATACTGAGGTTGGATAGCCCTTCACCGTAAAATTCCAGAGCATGGTTCAGCACTTCGTCATTTTTAAAATATCCGGCAAGAGTAAGGATTAAATCTTTACCGCTGACGCCTGGCATCAAACGTCCTTTTAGTATGATTTTGGCTGTCGGCGGTACCTGCCACCAAGTTTTTCCCGTAGCCCAAATGGCCGCCGCGTCGGTGCGTACAATCGGTGTGCCGAGACATCCCAATCCCCCGTACATATTGGAATGACTGTCGGACGCCACGACTAGCGTTTGTGGAAATGCGTATCCTTCTTCAATCATAATTTGATGTCCGATTCCGCGGCCTGCAGGATAAAAATCATTACCCATCTCTTTGGCAAAATATTCAATCTTTTTATATTTTTGTATATTTTTTTCACTTTTATCCTGGATGTTGTGATCCAGGGTAAAAATAACTTGCCGCGGATTGGCAAATTTTTTGGCGCCGATACTGCGGAACTTCGGGATAACAGCGCCCGTATTATCGTGGGTCATTACATAGGATGGCCGTATGAAAATATAATCACCGCCATGAATTTCACGGCCTCCGTTATTGTCGACCGTAAATCGCTGCGTGATTTTTTCTATTAAATTTTGTGGCATGGAACTATCCTCGATAGTAAAGATATACGCTATTCGCTATATAACCGAATTTAAACTTATTTCTTTATGCCCTAATGTACTAAAAAGAAGTATATTATATCAAATCGCCGTGCATAAATTTATATTTATCGACCGGATAGCATTTTCATATTTTTAATATTATATCGATAAAATGAAAATATAATTGTAAATATTAATTATTGTTATTATATTTCGCCAAATAACGAAATGAGGTACAGACTTATGCGAAATCTCGTAAAAATTTTTAAGGCCTTATCCGATCCGCAGCGTATTCGCATTTTAAAGATGCTTGAGATAAAAGCGTTGTGTGTGTGCGAAATAGCGGATGTTTTACAATTGGCCAATTCTACGGTATCCAAGCATCTGTCTATTTTGCGCGATATAGATTTGATATTGGATAAGAAAGAAGGTAAGTGGGTAAATTACAGTTTGAATTTGAATAACGCAGAATACAAAAAAAGATTGCGTCCGCTTATAAACGCTTTTTTACACGATAACCCCATAATTCAAGACGACTCTCTCAAGCTTAAATCCATTGACCGTCATGAGATTTGCAAAATCATATAAGCGTTACGTAAGAAAAAAGGAATTTTTGTATGAATGATAAAAAAACCAAAAGTATGCGTATTCTAATACTTTGTACCGGTAATTCGTGCCGCAGTCAGATGGCGGAGGGATTTCTTAAATCTTTTAATTCTAAAATGGAGGTCTATTCCGCCGGTACCACACCCTCTGCCGCGGTGCATCCCCTTGCGGTGAAAGTTATGGCAGAGGAGGGTATCGATATCGGCAAAGGCGCTCCCCAATCAGTTGATCAATTTCTCAATCAATCTTTCGATTATGTGATTACGGTATGCGATCATGCAAAGGAGACTTGCCCTGTTTTTATGGGCAAAGTGGGACAACGTTTGCATATCGGGTTTGACGACCCTGCCGAAGCACAGGGAACGGAAGAGGAGCTGCTGGCTGTTTTCAGAAGAGTACGGGATAAGATTAAGTATGAGTTTACAAAGTTTTATGAAAGAGGTTGGAAGTAAACGTTAGTAAAAATATTGTTTTAGAACTTATTTCAGAGGTTTTTTATTATGGATATGGCAATAGCTCTAATTTCATTTATAGCTGCATTTATTTTCTCCTTAGGCGGAATAGGCGCTGCGATAATTTTAATACCGATACTTGTATCGCTCGGAATACCGATAAATATGGCCAAACCCGTCGGACTTTTTTATAATACGGTCAGTTTGACAGGGGCAAGTATTAACAATATAAAAAATAAAAGATTAGATTTTAAGATAGGTATTCCGATTATTATTTCATCGTTTCTATTTGCCATTGTCGGCGCTTATATTTCTAAATTTATTCCGAATAAAACAATTTTAATATTGTTTATTGCCTTTTTACTATTTTCCGGATTTATGTTTCTATTTCATAAAAAGAAAGAACAAAATAGTTACAGGGAAGATACACCCTATTTAAAATTAATTCTGATTGGAACCTTTGCCGGTTTATTGTCCGGAATGCTCGGTATCGGCGGCGGTGGAATTATTTCACCGCTAATGCTGCTTCTCGGATTTAATCCGAAAAAAATAACAGCGATAACCGCTTTTGTCGTACCCTTTTCATCGTTTTCCGGGTTTTTAACGTATTGGGCTATGGGAAATATAAATTGGCATATTCTTATCATTGCTTCTGTTGCGGGATTAGCGGGAGCAACGCTTGGTACAATGTTTATGCAGAAAAAACTTAATGCCAATACTGTTAAAAAAATATTGGCGGTAATATTATTGATAATGGCCATAAAGTTAATTTTTAAGGTGATCTAAGGAGGATTTATTATGGAAAAAGCATTAAAAGCAATGACCTTGGAGTTTTGCGGTACTGCAAAGCATAAAATGACCGCTGAAAAAATGTTTGAAACGGAAAATGTTTTATTCCTTGATGTAAGGAATAAAGCAGAAGTAAAGACTCTAAGCTTTAATTTCGAACTATTTAATATCAGCACAGTCAATATGCCTATTGATGAACTGCCGGAACGGCTCTCTGAATTACCGAAAGACAAATTGATTGTTTGTTTCTGTTCGTCGGGGACTCGTTCAGCATGGGCATATATCTATTTATTTTCGAAAGGTTACCAAACAAAATGGTTAGAAGCATCTAACGAAGATTTGGCCAAATTGTTAAAACCGGGAAAGATTTACAAGGCAGTTAAATGAGAAAAATTATTTTATTCCTGTTAATTTTGAATATAGCCGGTAGTGGATTTGCATTTGATAATGAAACGATAAATAATATGGATTTCACCGGATATATTCAAGTTAGAGGAACAACTAATTTTGATGATAATACCGGGTTTTCACTGCGAAGACTAAAATTATGGATAAAGTCAAAACCCTGTTTTTTAGAACACTGGTCATATAAAGTTCAGGTAACTTTTTCAAGTTTTTTGCAGGAAAAATTCTTTTTGCAGGATGTGAAACTCGCTTACAAAACGGGGCAATTTAAATTTGATATGGGCCAATTTGTACCGCAATATAGTTTACAGCGTTTTCAGCATGATTATGAACTTGCGGTTATCGAAAGAGCAAAAGTTATAAATATTCTTATCCCGGATGGAACTTTAGGCGTCAGGGATATCGGGATTCAGGCAAGTTATCAGCCAAAGAACAAATTGTTTGATACCCATCTCGGAATCTTTAACGGTTATGGTATTAAAGAATATCGCTTCAAAAATCAGGGGTATATGCTCACTCATAAAACCGGAATTAAAATACATGAAACGCAAAGTGATGTTGTTTCCATCGGCTATTCTTTACAATACAGAGACGCGCAAGACTTACCGTTAAAATTTATTTTTCCGGACACCGTTAAATTTAGTGGGAATGATTTTAGATATAATCTCTTCGCTATGTATAATAGTAAATATTTTGACTTACAGGCTGAATTTTTGACTGCAGATTTTAACGGTCAACAAGCATACGGATATTATATTCTTTCTACAATCAATTATCATAAAAATCAACTCATATTTTCGGTTGAAAATTATTATGATTTGATTAAGGAAACGATTGACAAGCCCTATTTTAGGGTAGCTTATACTTATCTGATAAAAAATAATAAAATAAAGTTTTGGTTAGATAATTATTTTCAAATTAATAAAGAACATATTGAAAATTATTTTACAACGATTCAATTACAACT
Source organism: uncultured Calditrichaceae bacterium (assembly GCA_964424545.1). Classification (GTDB taxonomy): domain Bacteria; phylum Calditrichota; class Calditrichia; order Calditrichales; family Calditrichaceae; genus JAUVIB01. The sequence goes on along the minus strand of CAYRJN010000023.1, from coordinate 9,324 downwards.
ATTTTTAAACTAACATAAAGGAGTGATTACAATGATTAAGGCAAAAGAGTGGCTTGAATTCGGACAAAAATTTCACGGGCACAAATGTCCTGCGATGCCTAATGGCTTGCGCGTGGCCGAAGCAGCAATGAATAAACTGGGTGTGGAACGCACGGGCGATAGTTTCTTACATGCGATAATCGAATTAGGGGATAATCATTGTGCTACTTGTTTTGCTGATGGCGTTCAGGTAATAACAGGCTGTACTTTCGGAAAAGGAAATATTGAAAAATCTCATAAAGGTAAATGGGGATTGACGCTCATAGATAAACGAACAAATAGGGCTGTTCGGGTCGTGCCTAAAGCCGAAACAATGCTGCAAACAAAAAAAACATCCTTTTTTAAAGATTTTCGTGAAAAAGGTGTTCCGCCGACACAAGTTCCTGATGATGTGGTCCAGCCGCTTGTGGATAAAGCGATGAATGCGCCGGTAGAAATGATAATGAGAATTTCCGATATATTTGATTATGAATGGAGAGAACCGGAACATACTTTTGTCAGTTTTCCCTGTGAAGAGTGCGGTGAAATGGTTGTCGAAAAGTATTCAAAAATAAAAAACAATAAGAAAGTTTGTATGGATTGTGCTTAATAATATTTTCTAATATTTGGAATAATGCGATTATTGAATAAGCGATAAAAGAAATAATAAAAATAAATCTCGTTAGCAGTCATTTATCAATGGGGGACCAAAATAATGGATAAAATAACAAAACGGCTTTCTTTCCTTGATCGATATTTAACATTGTGGATATTTTTTGCCATGTTTATAGGAGTTTTTTCAGGGTATATTTTCCCATGGATTGTTGGCTTTTGGAATTATTTTCAAGTGGGAACGACCAATATTCCCATCGCCGCCGGACTGATATTAATGATGTATCCTCCGCTGGCCAAAGTACGCTATGAAGAACTTGGTCAGGTTTTCCGTAATAAAAAGATATTATCGCTTTCGTTGTTTCAAAATTGGGTTATCGGGCCAATACTCATGTTTTTTTTAGCTATTATTTTTCTGCGGGATTATCCTGAATATATGTATGGGCTGATTATGATCGGTTTGGCGCGCTGTATCGCTATGGTAATCGTATGGAATGACTTAGCGGAGGGCGATACGGAATATGCGGCCGGGTTAGTGGCCTTTAATTCCATTTTTCAGGTCATGTTTTTTTCTATTTACGCTTATCTGTTTATTACGATTTTACCTACTTGGTTCGGCTTGAAAGGAACGGTGGTCGATGTAACCATCGGTCAGATTGCCAAAAGCGTTTTAATTTATCTGGGAATTCCTTTCATTGCCGGTTTTATTACGCGCTTTACATTAATCAGAATCAAAAATAAAAAGTGGTATCATAAAAAATTTGTTCCTAAAATAAGTCCGATCACTTTAATCGCACTACTATTTACTATACTGGTAATGTTTTCTTTAAAGGGCGAATATATTGTCAAAATACCTTTGGATGTGATACGTATTGCCGTTCCTCTGCTTATTTATTTTGTGATTATGTTTTTTTCTTCTTTTTATATGAGCCGAAAAGCGGGTGCGGATTATGCCAAATCGGCGACGCTGTCTTTCACGGCGGCGAGCAATAACTTTGAACTTGCTATAGCCGTGGCCATAGCTGTTTTCGGCATCAATTCGGGTGAAGCGTTTGCCGCCGTCATCGGTCCGTTGGTTGAAGTGCCCGTTTTGATCGTTTTAGTAAATGCCGCGCTTTGGTTGCGCAAAAGATATTTCACACGGAAAAGCGTCGTATAGCCAATTTTATTTTTTATTCGTTAACGAATTGTATTTATGTATATTATCTCTATCGGTCGGGTGGTGTATGGGAATTAGTTATAAATCAACTTAAAGAACAGGTAAGTTTTTATGGAATGTATCCCATATTATCCGATTTCGGGAGAAAAAATCGAGTAGATTTTTGTCTTCAAGTTAAAGCATAGGGCAGCTTGTTAAAAATGATAGGAACAAAAATGAATAATAATGATAAATTTAAAATTGTAATCGACAAATCGTGGAAAGCGTTTCGATCGGTTATTCCCATAATCCTTTCCGTTTTGATGGTTGTCGCTTTAATTCAGGCGGTAGTTCCTTCCGAATCGTATAAAAAACTTTTTTCAGGGAATGTATTATTAGATCCTTTGATCGCCGCTATTTTCGGAGGTCTATCTCTTGGCAATCCGATTGTAAGTTATGTAATAGGCGCTGGTTTACTGGCAAACGGTGTCGGCCTTGTCGCCGTTACCGCTTTTATCGTGTCGTGGGTAACGGTAGGCGTAATTCAACTGCCTGCCGAAGTCTTTTATTTCGGGAAGCGTTTTGCGATAGTTAGAAGCGCAACATCCTTTATAAGCGCCATAGCAATCGGAATAATAATGGGATATATATTATGAAATCCTTGGCTGGCAAATCAAAAAGGAATAGATCATGGCTTGCATTAAGCGTACTTTCAAGCGCATATATTATCCTATATTTTATTAATGGCGCGTTATTCCGTAAATCGTTTGGCATATTTATTGCGCTGATTATTCAAATTGCGCCTTTTTTGTTGATTGTTTTTATTGTTATGTGTCTTAACTTTTGGTTTATCAAACCGGAAATCGTAAAAAAACATCTTGGCAAACAAGCCGGCTTTAAGGGTTATCTTTTGGCAATATTAGTCGGTATAATTTCCGTCGGTTCGGTTTATATGTGGTATCCGTTATTGAAAGATTTAAAAAAAAACGGTATGTCAAATAAGTTAATCGCCATTTTCATCTATAACAGATCAATAAAATTGCATCTGCTTCCGGTGTTGATTCTATATTTCGGCGTGAAATTTTCAATTGCATTAACCATTCTAACCATTTTGTTTTCATTGATAATTGGTTGGATCGTCCAAAAATCAGCGTCTTAAAGTGATGAATTTTAGTCACCAATTCCGCTGCCATGTTTCCGGTGAACGGTTACAATATTGTTTAAGCGCCGGCGCTTGTTCTCTTTAATGCGTTTCGCACCATAAATTTTTAAATTGGAAAAAAGTTTTCTAAATTATTATTATATAAAAAAAGAAAATTTGTTTAAATTCCGAAACGAATATTATTTAAGGTAAATGAAATAATGGGGCACGATCATAATCATAAACCGCCTGTTTCGAGTATGCGTTTATTGATAACGTTAATATTGAATCTGATAATCACTGCGGCTGAGATTATCGGTGGCGTTATTTCGGGTAGTTTGTCGCTTATTTCCGACGCGTTGCATAATTTTAGCGATGGTATCGCCGTAGTCATTAGTTATATCGCTATCCAATTGAACGAGAGGCCGAAGAGTCCTCGTTATACCTTCGGTTTAAAACGCGCGCAGATTGTCGCCGCTATTATTAACGCATCGGTACTGGTCGTCATCAGTTTATATCTTTTTTATGAGGCTTATAACCGTTTTATTGCTCCGGAGCCCATAAATGGAGGACTAATGATTGTCGTTGCTCTGGTCGGGTTACTGGCCAATACCATCGGAACGTTGCTTTTGCGCGCCGGATCCAAAAATAATATGAATATTCGTTCCGCCTATTTGCATTTGCTTAGCGATGCGGTTTCCAGTATGGGCGTTATAATCGGGGGATTGGCCATTTGGTTATGGGGCGTTTATTGGGTTGATCCGCTGCTTACGGTATTGATTTCCCTCTATATTACCAAAGAAAGCTATCATATTTTGAAAGAGGCTTTGGATATTGTTTTAATGGCTAGCCCTGGAAATATATCCATTGAAGATATCAACGATAAATTGACGGCTATTGACGGGATAAAAAATATCCATCATGTGCATTTATGGCAGATGGATGAAAATCATATCCATTTTGAGGCCCATGCGGATATTGAAGATCGCCCGGTAAGCGAAACGGTATTATTACTGGAAGAAATTGAAAAAATCTTACATAAGGACTATGAGATAAATCATGTAACCATTCAGTTTGAGTGCGATACATGCCAAGTAAAAGATTTGTTGCATAACCAATAATGAGGAGTTGGATATGAATTTCGATGAATATTTGAAAAATTTCGATTATGATGAACGCATCAGAATGAAAATAAATATCAAAACCATGTTATCTTTGTATAAAAAAGGAGATGTTCAGCTTATTGATATTCGTTTCCCGGAAGAGGTTAAAGCGTGGAAGCTGGAATTTGCCAAAAACATTCCCATAAATGAGCTGCCGCAGCGATTGGATGAGCTTGATAAAGATAAAGTAATCGTTACGCTTTGCCCGCATTATGACCGTGCCTCGCTTGCACGCCATTATTTAACGCTGAACGGTTATAATTGTAAATATTTGGTAGAGGGGATGTTGGGTTTGGTCGATTATTTACGAGGCGACAAAGCGCGCGACTTTTCATCATCTTTTTAAAATAAATGACGAAATAATTTAAATTATCTCCTGTGTTTTATTACTTAACGAACCGCTAATCTTAAAAGAGCTTTGTGCGAACTTTTTATAATAAGTTTATTGATCCGCCTTTTTGCAAACGCAGAAAACAGAGTAATTATATCAAAATACCTTTACTTCAAAGTAACGATTGGGATTTTTCTTGATATCGATAATCAGCGAATCCAAATGTTTAACGGTACTGTCGAAATGCCGATAAAGTGTATCTTCGGAAGATAGTTTGCCAAGCGTTCCCACTCCGTTTTGAATTTTTGATAACAGTATATTTAATTTTTGGGTTACTGCCTGTAAATTTCTGATTGTTGCGCCGATTGCTTCCGAGTTTCGACCAAGGGTATCCAAAATAGAGTGGATGGGCTGTTTGTTCTGTTCACTTATCTCTTTAATATTTGCGATGGTCATTTTTAGGTCGCCGTTTATGATTTCATTTAAATTTTGTGAAGTCATTATCCATGCGTTGATAAGCCGGTTAATATTTTGGGAGGTATTTTTGCCGGAAAGGGTGTTTATATTTTGCAAAATGCTATCTAATTGTGTTTTTAAATGTTTACCCTGACTAACAAGTTCGGAAATACCCTGCTCCGTTTCTCCGTTAACGGTTTCGCCGAAATTGAGAAAATCGCTTGATTTGCCCGGAATAATTTCAACCGCCATTTCGCCCAATAGATTTATACTTTTGATGATAAATCGCGAATCTTTGGGCAGAGGCGGCGCTTTTTCTATTTTTAAGCGTATCAATATATCATTAGTTTCGATTACAGCATCTTGTACGGCGCCTACCGCCATTCCTTTATATAATATTTCATCGCCTATGCTAAGTCCGTGTGCATCCTGCACAATCATATTTAAATGTAATCCCTTAACGAGGAAATTCGATTTACCCAGCCATAAAATGGTAAAAATCACAATAACAGTGGCGATAGTTACGGATAAACCTATGGCAAATTCATTCTTTCTTGTTTTCATTTGGGCTATGCCTTTCCATGAATAAATTTATTAAATATTTTATTATCCTGCTTCCATAAATCTTTGGCGACGCAGCTATGGATAATTTTTCCTTTGTAAAGCATGGCCACGCGGTTTGAAATTCGTTCCACTCCGGAAATATCATGGCTTATTATTAAAGATGTCGTTCCAAGTCGCCGGTTGAGCTCAACGATTAGGTCGTTAATCATATTTGAAAGAACAGGGTCCAATCCGGTTGTGGGCTCGTCGTATAATAGATATTTCGGTTGAGTGGCGATGGCTCTGGCAATAGCTACCCGTTTTATCATTCCTCCGCTTAACTCATCAGGATATTGGTTTTGAATTGGTGGCAGTCCAACCATTTCCAAGCTCTTTTCAATACGAATGCTCCGTTCTTCCATGGAGAGACGTTTTTGTATTTTTAAGGCTAAATCGATATTTTGTCCGACGGTCATGGAATCCCAAAGAGCGCCCTCCTGAAAAACCATACTCATAATCGGACGTACAAACTGATTATATTGCTGTTCCGTATAATCGGTAATATCTCGGCCGTCTAAAATAATTGCGCCTTTATCGGGAATTATAAGCCCGATAATGGTTTTTAATAAAACCGATTTCCCCGTGCCGCTTAAGCCGATGACGCTGACAATTTCTCGATCCGAAACGCTAAGATTTACACCGTTTAAAATATTCTTATTGTCAAAAGATTTATATAATTGTTTAATTTCTAACATTGATAGTTACCATATAAAGAATAAAATTGCCGATATGATATAATCGAGTGCCAAAATTTCCAAAGACGACCAAACTACGGCATGGGTGGTGGCGTTTCCCACGCCTTTTGCGCCTCTTTTGGAATTCATTCCGAAAAATGAGCCGAACAGAATAATAACTTGACCGAAAATAAGCGCTTTAATCAAGCTGGTATATACGTCGCGTTCATTAAAAACATGGCGCATCCCTTTAATAAAACCTTCCCATGTTAAATGAATTGTAAAATGAGAAGATAAGTATCCCGATAAAATACCGGTAGTATTGGCAAAAACAATCAAAACCGGGATGGCGATTAACGCCGCCGCCATTCGCGGCATTACAAGATATTCAATCGGATCAATTGCCAATACGCGTAGGGCGTCGATTTGTTCGGTTACTTTCATTGCGCCCAGTTCCGAAGCGATGCCTGACGCGATACGACCGGATAATATTAAGCCAATGATTATCGGCCCCATTTCTAAAAGCATTGATCTCAAGATAAGCCCGCCTTCGATCCAAGCCGGTGTGGAAGGACTCATTTGCGTGCCAATTTGAACGCCGAGCGCTAAACCAATAAAAATAGAGGTTAAAATAACGAGCGGTAAGGAACGCCTGCCGATATATACAAATTGCTCTATAATCTGTTGTACGTATTGAGGAATCTTGCGGAAAGCCCATAGCGCTTCTATGGCCATTATAACAAGCTTTCCATATCCTTCAAAAAAGGCGATGGTTTTGTGACCGATATGTTTGACAATAGATTTAAAATACATTTTTGTATTAATAATGAATGAAAAATTTTCGCAAATCGTAACGATTGATTAGCCAAAAAAACGCACGATAAGAAAAGAAATTTTTAGAATCGAAAGATTGATAACAATAAATACATGGCAATATAAAAAAAAATTACTATATAACCAATATATTTGTATAGGCTGGATTGTATGTTAGACCATTTAAATTGAACGGCGTAGTCGATTATTAAGAATTTGGATAATTCTATATTTAAAGGTATTCCGTAAATCGGAAAATAATTTTGAAATACAAGTATAACGATTGAAACGGTATGCCGATACATAATATCGCATAATAATTGGTACTTGTTTACATCAACCATAATCCCTTATCAAAAAAAACCGGGCTAAGGACCCGGTTTATATTCATCGTATTGCCGTTTTAACTTAATGGGCAACTTGATGGCTCGAAGTGGAACTGTCCATAGCGCCGAATCCGGCAATGGTTACTAAAATACCGCTGAGCAAATCATTCCAGAGATTTCCGGTGTGGGCTTGCAATAGAGGAATGAAAGCGGCAATGATTAGCCATATACCCATTATTGCGGAAAGCCATCCCTGCCATGATTTTTCTTTAATCATAGCAAATCCGGCTATGGCGACGATAACGCCCACCAGCAGATTATCCCAGAGATTGCCGATGGGTGAAAAAGATAAAAAAGCCGCTATTATTAGCCAGAGTCCTAAGATTGCGTTTGTCCATGCTTGCCACATTTTTAAATCCTCCTTTTTTGGTTTAACGGTTGTTGTTATTTTCGCACTCATTGTTATATACAGCAGATAGTATGCCAAGTTGTATTTAAAAATATAACTTATATAAAAACAATAAGATATTGGTTCGTCTTTAGAATACTAATAGATACCTTTTTATACTATTGAGAAGTCTTATTTCACACGTTTTATAAGTCCTTTAATTTAAATTTCATTTATTATTAATTCTCATTTACGGGTAAAAAGGATCTATGACAGGAAATAATTGTATCGTCAATTGTTTTTATTGGAGTTAGAATGGTTTGTTTTTTTCGCGATATTGTGGATATTTATAATTTGGAACATTTACAGGAGAATAATAGGTTATATAGCCTGCGAAATTAGATTTCGCGTTTCCGAAAATATGTAGAATACACATGTTGAAAAATAATTAACGCTCTTTCTTTTTTTTATTGTTGAAGTGCAATTTATAAGGTCTATTGTGATTAAAAATCGTTGTTGACGTGGCGCGTCTTTGGGAAGTCTACGAATTTTTCTATAAGGTCTATTTGTAATTCTCCGTATTAACCCTGTGTTTTTTGACCAAATTTTGAATTTGTCTACGATCGTAGCCACTAATTCGCGCTGCTTCCGATATATTGCCTTTGGTTTTTGTCAATAAATGATCTAAAAAACGGTATTCGAGAGCGCCGCTTATTTTCTCGACCTCTTTGGATTTTGCATTTTGAAGCTCCGCTTTAGTTTCCGGAATATCAATTGATTGAATTTCTTGAGCTTCGCGAAGTTCTTGCGGAAGATCTCCCGCTTTTAGGCTTTCCGATGTTGAAAAGATCATAGATTGTAAGACGACATTTTCAAGTTCTCTTATATTGCCCGGCCATGAGAATGATTTTAAGATATCGAGCGCTTTCGGATCAACGGTATTGATTGTTCGTTTAATAACATATTCATGCTTTTTAAGAAAATAATTGATCAGCAGCGGTATATCTTCTTTGTGATCCCGCAACGGAGGAATATGTAAATAAACGACTCGTAAGCGATAGTAAAGATCTTCTCTGAAATTACCATTTTTGACTTCTTCTATTAATTTTCTGTTTGTGGCGGCGACGATGCGGCTGTTTGTTTCAATGGCTTTAGTGCCGCCGAGCCGACTGAATTTTTGATTTTCCAAAATATGAAGTAATTTCACTTGTAAATCTTGGGGCATTTCTCCGATTTCATCAAGGAAAAGAGTTCCATTGTCAGCCAATTCGAATTTCCCTTTTTTATTAGATACCGCTCCGGTAAAAGCGCCGCGTTCATGACCGAATAATTCGCTCTCCAATAAATCATGTGGAATGGCTCCGCAATTTATCTCTACAAAAGGCCCCTTTCTGCGCGGGCTAAAATAATGGGATAAACGAGCAAAAAGCGATTTTCCCGTTCCCGATTCACCTTCAATAAGAATGGTTGCATCGGTCAAAGCAACTTTCTTTATCAAGGAAATGATTCTTTTTATTTCAGGATTAGCGGTAATAATTTGGGGTAACCCTTCATACGCACTTAGGCGTTTTTTTAAAAAAGAATTTTCTTCAATTAACTGTCCGTAATTTAATTCTACTTAGTCAGTTAAGTTTTGTAGTTTTTTGTATATTCTATATCTC
>CAYRJN010000022.1:30615-30921 GCA_964424545.1 uncultured Calditrichaceae bacterium | reverse complement strand
CTACTTTCCGGTCGCCGCGACGAGCCAGAACATTTATGATCGCTATTTTATTTTTTTTATTGGCCTTTTTAAGTTCATTGATCAACGTTGAATTGACCGCTTCGCCCGGAATACGCTCCAGAGCATATAATGCGATATTAACCGTTTTATTATTTTGTAGCAATTTTTGCAATGCCGGAATAGATTTATCCGTGCCCATTACACTCAATTTTTCACAAATGAATTGTTTAGCGGCAAAGGTGCTATTAGTTGATAGAAATTTATCAAACTCCGTTTCCAGCTGAGCGATTAAAGCTTTATCGGAAT
>CAYRJN010000022.1:19776-30605 GCA_964424545.1 uncultured Calditrichaceae bacterium | reverse complement strand
GTAGTAAATCGTTAATGTCGCTTAAACTTTTTCGGGATTTTCCGTAATCATATACTTTAACCCCTTCAAGCAATTTCTTGAAATCATCAATATTAACGGCCTTGGATACATCGAAAGGAACAGGCTTGTCATTGGCAAGTAAATCGCCAAGCGCATATTGTATTCCGTCAAGGTAATGCTGAACAATTTTCTTATTGGAAAAAATAGAAATATTATGTCCGAACGAGCAGTAAAACACTCTGCCGCCTTTATATTTACCAAGCCAGCTAACGGGAATATCCCGGTCCGTAACGCGCACTCCTTTTACACTCATATTATGTTTATCTTTTGTGTCTAAAGCGAGAACAACACGATAATGCTCTCGTAAGCCGCGTTGTTTGGGACGATAAATTTCGTCGCTTACTTCAAAATCTTTTCCGCCGAAAGAAGAGACGATAATATTTTTCGGATCGGTTATCTTAAATTTCCAATGGCCGCTTGAACCCCATGGATGTCCGTCAAACAAAGCGCCCATCATCTCCGCCGCTTCGGACCACGTATAAAAATTATCGATTGCCGCATGAATGCCTATAATCCCCTTGCCGCTTTTAACAAAATCCATCAAATTATCACGATATTTTTGTTCATTAAAGGTTAACATGGTCGTATTATTGAATAAAATGGCGTCGAATTTTTTCAGATTCTCCTTTTCGAAAGCCTTCATATCATCCGATATCGTTACGCTGAACGCCCCTGTCTTTTCGGACATTAGTTCCAGCATTTTAGTAATATAAGGAATGGAAGAGTGCTTATAACCCAGGGCCAACGTAAAAACCAGCAAATTCCTTTTCTTTTTAGGCTTTACCTTTGTTGCGGCGGGAATGGCTTTTTCTATAGATTTGACTTCATCCTCCGGTATCTGCGCCAAACTGTGAGAAAAAAGCGCGCCAATCAATACGAAAGGAATTATTATTTTTCTAAGATTTAACATATTAACACCTCAATTTTATTAATAACTAATTAATTTTACTATCGTTATTATATTACTTATATCATACTTTTAAATTCCATGGAGCTCTCATCGGGCGTCTTAAAAGACGATCGGCTTCGGAATCATTTACAAATCGCTCTACATCTTTGTTCCATTCAACTGCTCTTCCCAAGGTCATGGCAACCATTCCGAGATGAGCTACTAAAATGGAATGATAAGCCTTATCGACCGGGGTTACTGTTTCTGCTCTGCTGCGCACACAATCCAGAAAATTTTGTTTATGATCGTCGCTTTTATATAAATGGACCTCGCTCGGTCTTATTTTTTCATTGATTATTGATTTAGGATAGGTTGTAAGACCGTTACGGTTAACATGAATCCATCCTTTTTCTCCAAGAAACTGCGCACCCATTCCCATCGGCTGCTGGTGGGCGTCGGCTACAATCATTGTAAAGCCTTCGGCATATTCAGCCTCAAACCAATAACTCGGTGGCGTGTTATATAAACCGTCTTCGGCTTGCGGAAAATCCGCCTGCCCGTGAATTTTTACGGGTGCGCTTCTTTCGGCGTTCATCCCCCATAAAGCAATATCACAATGATGTCCCGCCCAATCGGTTAATTGTCCGCTGGAAAAATCGCGCACCCATCGCCATTTTTCGGGAAGCAAATTATGATTATACGGCCTCTTTGGCGCCGGACCCAGCCAAAAATCGAAATCCAACCCCTGCGGTATTTTTTCTGGTCCCGTTTCACCTTTAATTGCTCCATTGCCATGAGGCAAACCAACGCGAACGGTCTTCACTTCTCCTATACGTCCGTTACGCACCAATTCGCAGGCATAACGAAAATGACGCTGCGAACGCTGCCAGCTTCCGGTCTGCCAAACCCGTCCGTATTGTTGCACGGCGTTAACAATAGCCCGCCCTTCGGCGACATTATAGGCCAAAGGTTTCTCCCCGTATATATCCTTTCCCGATTGGGCGGCAAGCACGGCAATTAACGCATGCCAATGATCCGGCGTAGCAATCATCACAGCGTCAATATCATCTCGCGATAAAAGCTCCCGATAATCATTATAATCTTTACAATCACGATTTCCGTATTTCGCGTCGGTCATGGATTTGGCGCGTAAGCGATGTCCTTTATATACATCGCAAACAGCGACCATTTGCACTTCTTTTTTTTCAAGAAATCCCGATAAATTTCCACTGCCCATGCTGCCCACGCCGATACTGCCCATTACAATACGGTTGCTTGGAGCAATATTACCGGATTTACCGAGAGCCTTATCGGGAATAAAATAGGGCGCAACGCTCGCACCGATTACAGCGCCGCCGACTTTTTTTATAAAATCACGCCGTTTAATATGTTTTTTATTATTAAGGGTCATAACAACTCCTTTACAGTTTATTGCCAGGGCCATTCCGTTTTCGGATAAAAATTATACGGCAAAAAATATTGATCTAAAACCGCGTTGGCCCATTCGGTTTTTACTATTGTATTATTTGTTTTTAACATTGATACGGGTTCGATAAAGCGTGAGAAATCAGTATAATCAGAAAAGTTCCCGGCAAATTTATGTGGCCAGTTGAGGGCAAAATAGTGATCCGGTTTGCGAATACCGATATCATGTAATTTTTTCCAGTGATCTTGCAATAGTCCATAGAATTTTTTACAATTACCGGATGATGAACAGTACGGAATACTGCCGTGTTTCCCCCATTCGATATTAATACGAGCCCGTCCTTCGTGCTCATTGGCGTCTTTTACGGCGGCAGCGTTTCTTAATCGTTTACCGTGAAAATAGGTAATTACATCCGTAACATTCATACTTTTTTCATCATATTCAATCCAAATGATTTCATGATCCGTGGGATCGTTATCTTCGGGAAAATCGATATCGTCATCCCAAAAAAGATGATATGCAATTACGGATCGTTCTGGATGCAGTACAGCGACGATATCTTCCAAAGAGAAATATTCGGAAGGCGTCGTATAAAGACGGGGAATAAAATGCAAGGCCAGTTTTTTTATAGCCTCGTCCGATAAAACAGGCGGATCACTTTTTACTATTTTTTCATAATAGACGCTGGATTCGAGCAACCTGCGCTGTTCATGCAGCTTCCTCGCCTTTGCATTCCATATTTTCAGGCTATCCTTTCCCTTACCATAAGCGACGGCAATAGTAATGAAGAAAAACAGGAGCAAGCGCATTATACTCTGTCCTGATATGCTTTTATATATATAAGTCATTATTTTTATTTACAAGTCTAAGCATTGTCTTTATCAAAAGCCGCATCAAATTTTACATCGGAGGGACTGAAATTAATTTTTTTAACAAAGGTGCAGGCTTCCTCTGCGCCAAACTCACGCTCCATACCACTGTCTTCCCATTCGACGGAGAGAGGACCGTTATAGCCTATATGATTAAACGCGCGGATTATTTCCTTAAAATCAACGTCGCCGTGTCCGAGCGAGCGAAAATCCCAACCGCGGTCTTTATGACCGAAAGGCAAATTGGACGTTAAAATTCCGCTGCGTCCGTTTAGCTGCACTGCCGCGTCTTTCATGTGAACATGATAGATGCGATCGGAAAACTCATATATAAACTCAACGGGATCAACCATTTGCCAAATAAGATGACTCGGATCAAAATTAAAACCGAACGCCGGACGATGATTAATTTCTTCCAAGGCGCGTTTTGCGCTGAATAGATCAAAAGCGATTTCCGTGGGATGCACTTCCAATGCAAATTTAACGCCCAGTTCGTCAAAAACATCGAGAATAGGATTCCACATTTCTGCAAAATAGGCATAACCGTCGTCGATCATTTTTCGAGGCGTAGGCGGAAAGTCATATAACAGATGCCAAATTGACGATCCTGTAAAACCGTTTACAATAGTCACGCCGAGATTTTTAGCGGCGTGGACCGTTTTAATCATGGTTTCCACCGCCCAACGTCTTTTGGCTTCCGCGTCCCCCGCATATTCAGGTGGAGCAAAAGCATCCGAACGTTCATCGTTGTTAAGATCGCAAACCAACTGACCGGCAAGATGATTGCTGATGGCAAACAAGCTCATGTTGTATTTTTTTAAGGTTTCCAAAATACCGTCGCAATATCGTTGATCATCAGCCGCTTTATATACATCGATATGTTCTCCCCAGCAGGCCAGCTCTAAACCGTCGTATCCCCATTTAGACGCTTTGGAAGCCAGAACATCTATCGTCATATCGGCCCATTGACCTGTGCATAGCGTTACGGGTCTGCTCATAATTCCTCCCTGTTCATAAATTCTTTCTAATCATACCTAAAAATTATTAGCGGTTATGGCGTTTTATTTCGGCATATCCGTCCATTTTTGATCGCTCTTGGCGCTTTTTATAACCGTGTCGATAAAAACCATCCCCCTAATACCATCGTCAACGTTGGGAAAATCGGCAATCAGCTCACCAACCTCTTTCCCCTCTCTCTTAGCCATTATGGTCTCGGCAAAATTCCTGTAATTATTGGCAAAGGCCTCAAAAAAGGCTTCGGGATGACCGCTCGGCAGTCGGGTAGCACGAGCGGCGGCGGGTGAATATTCGGCTACATAATCATTTCCGCGCGTCCAAACTTGGGCGGGTTTTCCGATTTCTTTAACAAGTAATGAATTGGGATGTTCTTGATGCCATTCCAAGCCTTTTTTTGTACCGTAAATCCAGATACCGAGATTATTTTCTTCCCCGATGGCGATTTGACTGACATGAAGAATCCCACTGGCGCCGTTATCAAATTGCAGCAACGTATTACCATCGTCATCCAAAAGACGTCCATCGACAAATGTAGTCAAATGAGCGCAAATTTTACTAATTTTCAATCCAGTTATATATTCGGATAGGTTTTCCGCATGAGTGCCGATATCGCCGATACTGCCGGCGGCACCGGACTGCTTAGGATCGGTTCTCCATGAAGCTTGCATCTGCCCTTCACGCTCAATGGGTTTGGCCAGCCAGCCTTGCGGATAACGAACGATAATTTTACGCACTTCGCCGATATCGCCGTTTTTAACCATATCGCGGGCAAGTTTTACCAGTGGATAACCTGTATAGTTATGCATCAAACCGAAAGTCTTACCGGATTCTTCGACAATCTTCTTAAGCTCTTTAGCCTCTTCCACCGTCATGGTCATCGGTTTTTCACACATTACGTTAAAGCCCGCTTTAAGCAAATCTCTGGCAATGGGAAAATGCCAGTTATTTGGAGTTACAACCGAAATAAAATCCATTCTCTCCTTTTCGGAAAGAGCGCTTTCCTTTTCGATCAGTTCTTTATAATCATCATAAACGCGAACGGGATCTAATCCCAAAATTTCTCCCTGCTCTTTGCTTCTCTGCGGATTTATATCAAAGGCTCCGCCGACCAGTTCAATTAAACCGTCAATACGCGACGCTTTTCGATGCACTTCGCCTATGAAGGCTCCGGGCCCCCCGCCAACCATTCCCATCTTTAATTTCTTACTCATATCCATTCCTCTCCATATGTATTTCACTTTTTAACTTGAAAAAATATTTTTTCTAAATTCGAAATTAATAAATCTATATCAATACGTATCAAAATTATCGTTTTTTAATCAATTCATCAAAACTAATATCTTCCATAAAAACATTCATTTATGGTGATTTTATTTTTCCGGCATCTTTGTCCATTTTTCACTGCTCCCAGCGCTTTTTATGACGGTCTCCACAAAAAGCATCCCGCGTAAACCATCGCTTACTTTGGGAAAATCATTAGTCACGGCATTTGCTTCTCTACCGGCGGACAATTGTATAATTGTATCGCAAAAATTATGATAAATATTAGCAAAAGCTTCGAGGAAGGCTTCGGGATGACCGCCGGGAAGCCTGCTTGCACGCGCAGCGGCTGTTGAGATTTTAGAGATATAATCATTACCCCGCCGCCATATCTGCACCGGACTGTCGGGTTCATATATTTTTAATATATTTGGCCTTTCCTGCCGCCATTCAATGGATTTATTGCTGCCGTATACCCAAATGGCCAGATTATTTTCTTCTCCCATGGCAATTTTACTAAAATGAATAATGCCGTGGGCGCCGTTTGTAAATCTCAGAAGACAATTGCCGTCATAGTCCAGCTTCGGCTCTTCTTCTAATATTTGCAAATCCGCGCAGACTTCTGAAATACGAAGACCGCTTACATATTCGGCTAAATTTTCCGCGTGCGTTCCGATATCTTCGATCCCTCCGCTTTTCCTGCTTTTCAAATGTTCCAACGGTTTTTTATGACGACCCTGCGGATATTGTACAACGACTTTACGAACTTCGCCCAATTTCCCTTTACGCACCAAGTCTCTGGCCAGCTTAACCATAGGATAACCGGTATAATTATGCATCAAAGCAAATATTTTTCCCGTTGAACGGACAACCTCCTGTAATTCGCGCGCTTCCTCTACCGTCACCGTCATAGGTTTTTCGCA
This sequence comes from uncultured Calditrichaceae bacterium, assembly GCA_964424545.1. GTDB lineage: Bacteria > Calditrichota > Calditrichia > Calditrichales > Calditrichaceae > JAUVIB01. Next base: position 24,161 of record CAYRJN010000022.1, on the reverse strand, counting down.
CATTACATGAAATCCGGCCTTTAGCGCCTCTATGGAAATGGCAAAATGGGAATCATTCGGTGTGGCAATGGTTACAAAATCGATGCGTTCGCCTTTTGGAAGTATTTTTTCATTTTCCAGCATGTCGGCAAAATTGTGATATACGCGCCGAGGATTAAGGAATAATTGTCGTCCCGTTTTTTTTGATTTAACCTCGTCGCGGCTGAAAGCGCCGGCAACCAATTCCACCTTATTATCTAGAATAGCCGCCTTATAATGCACCGGCCCGATAAATGAGCCCGGTCCGCCGCCGATTATACCCATTTTAAGTTTTCTTTGCACTGGCATAACGCCTCCGGCAATAATAGTTACTTTACGATATTTATTTTAAACGTATCGGAATTAAAAAAAATAACATATCTCGAACATTTTTTTTACTTTTTGTATGCGCACAATTTTAGATTCCTTCTTTCGAAGGAATGGCAAACATTGGCGTTTATTTCCCCACAACCTGCCATTCCGGATCCCATACAGACGGAACAGGAATCTAAATCCTGCCGTTTGCTGCATTTAGACTCTCCGGTTTATCGGAGAATGACATATTCATTGCGATCACTATGGTTTTCATTAATCAATTTATTAAGCTATGTTCTTTACCGGATTATGCTATTTCTTTTTTTTATGCTCTTTTAAAACTAATTTTTCTTTAGGCGGCAATTCGGGAAACGGATTATGCGGTTCAATTTGATACCAGTAAGCCACGGAAGCGAGATCATCCTGTAAAGGCAAATAGCCATCCGGCCCCCACCCGAGACTCTGGATTGTTATTTTCAAATCTTTTTTAAAGCGCACCGGATCCAATATATGCCAGCGATATTGGCCGAAAGCATCGATCAAATCATCGAATTTTGCATTTTTTACCTGATAAAAACCGCTGTAAATACCGCTGAAAGGCGTATAATAAGTTTTTCCATCTATCTCACGGTCATTATAGCCGTAAGAACCGTTGAAATAATCTTCTTCCCCCGTACCGCAAATTGTGGGAAAATCCCTATCGCCGTCAATATAAAATTTGATTTCCCCTTCGCCCCACCAGCCCTTATGTCTGGCGCCGTGAGCAAGATATGTGCCCACGTATTGGCCACTGCCTTTAATACCATCAACAATGGTATAAACATCTTTAAAGGGCAAACGGTTTACACGACGAAATTGGGCATGAAAATAGGGCGCCTTTTTATCTACTTTTTCAAGTGAATAGTCGATTTGATAATATACCGTCGCTTTTTTATCTCCCATATTTTCCATGGTAATTTTGCATTTTTTTCGGAAGGGCATCTGCCAGTAGGCATTAAAACCGCTTCTCGGATTAACGCATACGGCAAAAGAACTAATTATCGGCTCGTTCATCATCCCCCAGCCTGCGGCAAAAAAATCACCGACAGGGACTTCAACCGACGGTTCTTTTTCATCATCCCAATAAAAGCGCAATATCATCAAACGGTAATCACCCACCGGCGTCATCCAGATATGATTTATCACACCGCTGCCATTAATTTCGGCAAGGGTAAAAGTTTCCCCTTTCTTAATATGAATGTACGGATTCACTTTCCAGCCCTGTCCCAGCTTTCGCGCCGCGCGCGCCGCTGTCCCATCTTCAAGCGTTGCCATTCCGCCTTTACCTTTTTCACCCGTAAAATTCTCAGGACTGATCGATCGCGTTTCCCGATCATTCAATCGGTACAAATTTCGCATGGTTTGTTGCGAATAAAGCAGTGAAATCGTTAACAATAGTAAAAATAATAATTTATTAAACATAGCAGAACCTCCCAAATTTCTGTTATATGTCTATTATCTCTCAATCTTGTCATTAAGACCGATATTATCGCAGCAGGAATAAGGCAATCGTTTGCTTAAACTTTTAAAAAAATTTAATCCTATCGGAATTTCAAGAACCAATCTATTTGGAACATTTTAAACATTAATTTTTAGAATATTTTTTATATACGTACAATATTCTTGTTCCCGATTAAATCGAAGATTGAAAACGGTGGACTTTTTAATTATCGTTCCAACATTCTTCTCCCCCTTTGGCATTCTCCGATAAATCGGAGTATCTAAATCTTCCTATTTAGGATTCCGATTCTCCTATTCATCAAAAAATGACACGTTGACGATTCTATCCGTACTTTTTTCATTACTCCCTTTAATCACTTTGCGAAGTTATGTTCTTGATTTTGTGTCCCTCAATTATGGCTGCCAAAATGATAAATTATGGTTATTAAATCTTTGAATTATAATATATTACTTATCTTTAAATAAAACAAACGAAAGTTTACTATGATAAGATTTACATTCCCTAAACCATACAAAAAAATCTCTCTCCTCTCTAAATAGGTCTCAATTCACCCTGTTTCGCAGTAAAACAGAGCAAAGCTCGTACGTTTTTTGAATATTTTTAAACGCCGCTACGTTTGTTACTTTCCTTGATGACGCGCATTTTTTGATGTATATTCCGTATATGGAAAAAGAGATAAAAAACGGAAAAATCTCCATAAAACTCTGGCTTGATGATATAGAAAAAGGGGCATTGGAACAAGCGGAACATTTGGCTCAGCTGCCTTTTACGTTTAGTCACGTGGCTATAATGCCCGACGCTCATCAGGGATACGGTATGCCCATAGGCGGTGTCTTAGCTTTAAAAGATACCATTATACCCAATGCTGTCGGCGTCGATATCGGCTGCGGTATGTGCGCCCTTAAAACATCGCAAAAAGAAGCGGATAAACGCATTTTGCAAAAGATTACCGAGAATATCAAAAGAGCGATTCCAAGCGGTTTCGATCACCATAAAAAAGATCAGAATAGGAATTTAATGCCGGCGGAAGGTAAACGAAAACTTCCCGTTGTCGAACAAGAGTACAAAAACGCTCTGCGGCAAATCGGCACGCTCGGAGGCGGCAATCATTTTATAGAACTACAAAAAGATGAAAACGGCTATATTTGGATTATGATTCATTCCGGCAGCCGTAATATCGGTTATAAAACAGCCAATCATTATAATAAACTCGCAGCAAAACTAAATGAAAAATGGCACTCGCCTATCCCACGCAATTGGCAGCTTGCTTACCTGCCCATGGAAAGCGAAGAAGGACAAAATTATATGGCGGAAATGAATTATTGCATTGCGTTTGCTTTCTCTAACCGCAAATTGATGATGAACCGCGTCAAAGAGATTCTAAGCGACTATTTCCCGTCTATTCAATTTGCCGAGATGATTAACATCGCCCATAATTACGCTGCGGCCGAGAAGCATTTCGGCCAAAAGGTAATCGTTCATCGCAAGGGCGCCACTCGTGCTATTAAAAACGAATACGGTATTATTCCCGGTTCTCAAGGCTCTCCAAGCTATATCGTCAGAGGAAAAGGCAATCCGCATTCATTTATGTCCTGTTCGCACGGCGCCGGTCGAAAAATGGGACGCAATGAAGCGCGCCGCCGTCTCGACCTTAAAAAAGAGAGCGCTCGTTTGGAACGACTCGGTATTATTCACGCGTTGCACAGCAAAAAAGACCTCGACGAAGCGGCCGGCGCTTATAAAGATATTTACCGCGTAATTCAAAATCAACTGGATTTAATTAGTATTGAAACGGAACTAAAACCCTTAGCGGTTATTAAAGGATAAAAGAAAAAAATAATAAAATTGTCTGAAATTTGTTATTTTTTGAAATTCCTATACTATATAAATAAGAACGCATCTTTGCAACCCCATTGATAACAACAACATATCTATCTGTTATTGCGATTCCGACGAATCGAGAATAAAAATCCTTAATTGTTGTAGAAAGGAGAAATTTCCACACAGGTTTTTCATTATCTCGTGGAAGAAAAAACAATAATGTCACTTTTCAGATATCTCGATACTATAAAAAATAGAAAGTCCTTTAATAACCGAGCAAAAGATATTCATTTTTTTATTCAAAATTTTTTTATTTCAAAATCACCATTTTGCGGGTTTGAACAAAACCGGCATCGCTCATTAATTTATAGAAATAAACGCCGCTGGAAAATTTTGACGCGTTAAAGACAACCTGATGACTGCCCGCGCTTAACTTTCCGCTCAATAAGGTCTTTACTTCCTGACCCAATAAGTTATAAACTACAAGGCGCACATTAGAGGATGACGCCAATTGAAAATTAATTGCCGTAAGAGGATTAAAAGGATTAGGATAGTTTTGCGCCAATTTAAATTCATAAGGGTTTGCTATCGGAGCATGAATATCGCTTACCACATCCATGCTTCTAAAGACGCCGGCGCCGTCCGACCCGGCAAAAACATAACCCTCCTTATTTATACACAAAGATTTAATATATTTGCCATAATCCCCGTCATTGGTCAAGCCGCCGTT
>CAYRJN010000022.1:0-19766 GCA_964424545.1 uncultured Calditrichaceae bacterium | reverse complement strand
ATAACGTCCAGCTTTCTCCGTTATCCTGCGACCTATATACCCACGAACCGAGCGTTGCCGCGTAGATTTCCTGAGCGGATGTAATCAAAATCGCGCTGTACTCGCTACCGGCTCCTCTTACTTGTATCCAACTCACGCCATCATCGTCGGAACGATAAATGCCGTATCCCGCCGTAACAAGGAAAATCTGTCCCGATTTATTGACGGCCATATCGGTGATATCATTAAATTGCTTCGGGTTATCATCCGTAGTTTCATAATATGCCCAGGTTTCACCGTTATCCAAGGAGCGATAGGCCTTATCGTAAGAACCGACAAAAATTTTACCGTCGGGTTTGCTTGTAATTGTATAAAAATTTTCCGTATCCGAGAACACCGAATCCCAACTGGCTCCGTTATCCGTAGAGCGGTATATCCCGTTATGTTGCGGAGAATAATTCATACCGGTCCAGATTGAGCCGTCGTCGGCAACATGAACGCAATTAATTCCGCCCCAATTATCTTCCCATCCAAAAACCTTTTCCCATGTATCGCCGCCGTCCTGCGAACGTAAAATACCGCTGCCGTAGGTTGCTCCTATACCAACCACAAAAATATCACCCTGAGCGTTAATATCAATCTCTCTAATCCAATAACCGGCCAGTCCGCTGCTATCCCAGGATGCGCCGTTATCAATACTTTTATATAATCCCTGTCCGTAACCGCCGGCATAAACAGCGCCATTATTATCGGCAGACAGCGAATAGATATTAAGCCCCTCCATCGGCATGGTTAACTTTTGCCAAAAATCTTGAGCATTTAATAATCCCGCAGATAGTAAAAATAAAAAAAATAAGTTTTTAATCATTTGTTTCCTCCGCATCTTAACTTAAGTTATACGTTTCCGTATTAATAGCGATATTTCGTCAACATAAGTTCGGGTCATTTAATTCTATCTAATATAGACCATTTTTTTAACCTCAATATGCCTACCGCTTTTCAAGCGGTAAAAATAGACACCGCTGGACAGCCCTTCTCCGTTAAAGCGAACGCGATACTCGCCGGCATTTTTTATTCCGTTTACAACTTCTTTAACCACCCTGCCTTGCGTATCGTAAACGGTAATATTAACTATTCCACGCTCGGGGATCGTATAATGTATTGTTGTTGACGGATTAAAAGGATTAGGATAATTCCGTATCATAAATGATTTTGGGACAAAGGTTTCTCCATCTTCTTCAACAGCCGTAACACGGGTAACGCCATAGGCTTTAATACATAAATCGTACTCAAGATTCGTATTTTCGCCTATGGCTGTCCATTGATTCCCGTCACAGCTTGCCCAACATTTCCCTTCTTCAATTTCAGGTAAAGCGTAATCTTGTATCCGCCCTTCGACCGGAATAGGATAGCTCGAATTATAATCCTGATACCCGACCTTAATATAAATGGTATCGCCGCTGTCAATCCTGAGCGGTGAAGACAAGTCAAAAGTATAATAGCCGGGATAATCACATTGTTGGGGTTGAATAGCCGCAAGCGGATCGGATAAATTACCATTAGAAAAATTATCGTATATTTCAAAACTTACTGTCGCTTTTCCCGAACTAACCCAAGTTCCTAATTTCGTTATATTCTGTGAGCTATCGATTGAAAACTTAACAAGCCCGAAACCTGTATTTTGATTACAACCAATCGTATTAAGCAAACCGAGTTTATCATATTGATGAATAATAATATCCTCATTATAATCCATACGATTCGGCCAAACGGATAACTCCGAATTAATACATATATCATTATAGGATATATAAAAGAATCCGCTATCGGCAAAAGCGCCGCTCCAACTGTTACGTATTATCCATGCTCCTTGCCCGCCGGCTGTTTGTAATGTATCGTTCCATCCGACTATTAAAACGGCATGATTACTGCTGCTGTCCACATCACAATAATATGTATAGTTATTTCCATCATAATACTGATCATCCCAATACATCGTTGTATATATGGCTCCGTAATTAATTAGATTCTCTTTGATTACATTGATATCATTCGGTAAAAAGCGCGCATCGCTAACATAACCCATGGGCGTTAAACCCGTTACATATTCATCGCTGTCAACATCATACGGATCGTCTTCTTCGGAAACGGGACCGTCCCCTCGTACGAGATATGCCGTTGCAATAGAGGCGTTTCCACCGTCGCAGGCGTTAATTTCGAATCCGCTACCGTTTTTCAAGTTCTGTTCGGATAAGTCGTATTCACCGGCGCCGAGCAACAGCCATCTCGATTCTATGGAGCCGTATGTTGCAAATGTCCAGCATGCGCCGCAGGTGCTTTGATCTTTGACGGGTGTTAAAGCGTTAATATCGCGCAGATCGTAAACGACGGGAAAGTCGGCGCTTTTTTTCATAGAAACAACGTCGGCATAATGATATATAACGGAATGAGGAATATAACCAAGCGGATAACCTTCCGCCGACAATTTTTTCAACGCGCCGTTTTTTTCTTGTTGAAGATATTTAACTAACTTAGGATTTACAGGCGCCGATTTGAATTGTTTATTATTAGCCATAGTGCTTTCCGTAAAAAATATTATCAATAGGATAACAATTAAAAAGATTTTCATCAGATTATTCCTTTCCTTATTTTATTGTTATAGATAGATTAAAATTTCTTTTTCCGCCGCTATTTTCAAACGGTCTGTGATAAATAAGCTTTAACGCGGTTTTTCCTTTGGCGATGGTTTTAAATTTTACGATGTATATTCCGCCTACGCCTATGAGCTTACTTTGAGCGTTGGATTCTATATAATTATCTGAAACCTTTTGTAATATGGTGGAATCTATTTTTATCACATCCCATTTAAATCCGGTTGTCTTATTTGCAGGAAGAGATATTTCAAAAAATACATTTTGATTCAATTCAACATTTTTACCCGAATCGTTTTCATTATACACTACCATATTATCGCTATTTGGATTTGTATCGCTCATTTTTTTCGTTGAACCGCATGAAATAAAAAAACCGACAATAATAAAAAAATAAATTATTTTCATTTTAATCCTTTCAAAAATATTCCCGACACTATTTATAAAAATCGACGCAACGAACACATTATTTGTCCGCATAACGTTTAATATATAAAATCTCATTTCATCAGAATCATTTTGCGCGTTTGAACAAATTTACCCATAGTCAATTTATAAAAATATATTCCATTAGAAAGCCCCTTTACCTTGAAAATAATGTTATATTCACCCGCTGGTTGAAAGCGATTTACCAGTGTTTTTACTTTCTTCCCCAATACATCAAAAATGACCAGTTCCACAACTCCCGATTCAGGAATTTGATAATTAATATTGATTTGACGAATATTTGCCATAATTTATATTCGGTTAAATATACAAAATAATTAGGTAAAAAATGTATTAAACGTCACAGAATTATATTTTTAAAGCCATCGTAATAACCTTCTTTCGTTCTTTTACTTTGTAAAAGGAATTCGTTGATACTTTTAGAAGAAGGCGCTTTTAGCTAAATATGGTAATACTATTTTTGCAAGAATTGGTCTTGAAAAACGGCTTTACAAGTTTAGAGCAGGGGGAAATAATACAAATAAAAATTCAAACATAGTTAAGAAATTGATTATGAAAAATCATCCGCTCGTCATTCGTCACAATGATTCCGCAAGAAAGAAAGAATCCTAATAGGTAATATCTTCGGTGCGAATGCAGCGATTGCCGCCTTTTGATTTCGCCGATTTCAAGGCAAAAAGAGCCTCTTTTATGAGCGATTCATAAGTATTGATCACATCGCTTTTATGAGCGATTCCAACACTTATTGTAACAACTGTATCGTTGGGCGCCGTTTCTAATTTACCCCGTTCGGAAATCCCCGATATTTTACGCTTTTGAGGATGTTGACGTATAATGAATTTTTTATGCGATAGCTTCTCACGGATACTATTCAATTGCCATAAGACATCCGAAGCGCTTGTTTTCTCATAAATTAATGCGAATTTGCTATCATCCAAACGAAAAGCCTCCCCATCACTTTCAGCCGTCAAATGGGAGGATAGAAAACGCAATAAATTCGACCATTCTTCCTTGCCGTATTTATCCAAAAAGAGCTCCGATTGATCGATCTCAATAATTGCCAAAGATAATTCACTATTAAATTTTCTAAATACTTTCCGCAAATATTTTTCATTTCTCAATCCGGTCAGCGGATCAAAATATTCTTTTTTATTATATGAGAAGAGCATATAATATAATGGGAAAAAGCCCATATTGATATAAAGCAATATTATATATAATTTGACTTTATGCGTAGGGGCATTAACAATGGCCGACAGATTAAAACATTGGAACAGTAAAAACACCAAAACCGTAAGAGTAATTAACAGGGGAAGAGTATTTTTATTGATTTTCAAATATAAAACCGAAATCATAATGATTAAAAGGAACCAAATATAATCAGGAAGCTGCCAATGCGAATGGTTTATAAAAATATGCGAAGAAAAAACAATATCAAAAAACGTTTTGAAATGAATAGGAAGAATAAAGCTTAAAAAGAATACCCCGGCCACAATAAAAAATTGACTTATCAATCCTTTAACGGAGTATTTTTTTTCTGAAAAAAAAGTAATAAAAATTATTGTTATAGGAAGAAAAACCGAAAAAGATTGTGCAATATCCGAAAGTTGTAAATCGCCAAATTGAAAATATTGGAAATTTATTAAAACAATATATATGACTAAAAATACAAAAGTATTCCAAAATGCGCGCGAATCTTCGATTTTGACAGCTATCAAAAGCCCCATAAACATCAAAAAATAAGGAATATATGATATAATATCATAGCCGGTTTTAAATTGTGTATAAGCCGGAAATAATGGATAAATAATACCATATATAACAGGAAGAAGAACCAATATCAAGGCACCGGTTACGTAAAATAATAATCTGGAAGCTGACATATTTTATCCGTATAATTTATATTCAATTCCGTTAGAAACTTTCCGATCACTCTTTTAACATAAAAAATATTAATAAGTTACAAAACAATACAGGCTATCTTTTTTCGTAAAATATAACACATAAGATTGAAAGCACTGTGCGTGAGGTCATCGTTTATCGGATAAAACGAAAATATTGTTGCATTTCATTGCAGTTTTTGTAATTGTTAGACGTATGTTCTTGGCGTAAAGACGACGCTGAAACGACACTCTTTATCCTCGCTCCCCATTGCCTCATTTAAGACCATTAATGTTTGTTATGACTTTTTTTAAATTCCAGTCCTTTTATACGCCTTATTTTTATTCATCTGCAATTGATTTTGAATCGATATTATCAATACCATCCGGCGTAACTATTCCTCCGGAAACGACCCATTTTATACCGTCTTCCACTTTAATATCCAAAGGAATTGTCTTGTTTTCCTCGACCATAATAAAAAATCCGGATGTAGGATTGATTGCCGCTAAAATTAAAACATTTAATTTTTTAACCTTATCTCCGGGGATAGTCGTTTCGCCGTTAACAAACCCCACCGACCATACACCCTCTTTCGGATATTCAAGCAAAACAACCCGTTGAAAAGGATGATCGCCGCCGGAAAAGGTTTCCATAATTTGTTTAACCGATGAGTAAACGACTTTAACAATAGGAAGCTTATACAAAATTTTCTCGCCGAGAAGCAGCGTATTGCGGAACACAATATTTCTGGCGGCAATGCCCACCAATAAAATTAAAGAAAAGGTGATTATTATACCAAGACCCGATACCCAAAAACCTATTTGCGGCTCAAGATACGGCTTAATCAACTCATCAAAGAAAATGAACAGCCCTTTTAGCACCCAGAAAGTGATAATAACCGGAACTACAATAAAAATGCCCGATAGAAAATAACGTTTTAATTTTGTTCTCATTTTTAAGCGCCTTTTTAATCAAAAGAACATAGTTTTGCAAAATAGATGAAATAAGCGTAAACTTTGGAATTCCGATACAATAAAATAGTCCAATAAATTTGATGACCATACACTTTTTTGTTTAATTCGCATGCGGGTCGCAAAAATTACGAGAATATCATAAATGCAGCAAATATTAAAAAGATTTTGTAACCGTTTTACCGGACGAGTGGAGATGCGCGCATTTTAAACGTAATAATTCCGCCGTTTGCAATACAATCATGCTTAAATCGGTATTTTTTTAAACGTTTGCTGTTAATGAAAACGTTTTCAACATAGATATTATCGGAATCGTAATTTTCGGCCGTTACTCTTAATTTTTTATTACCCATAGTAATAACAGCTTGCTTAAATAGCGGCGAGCCGATTTCATAACTATCCGTACCCGCAATGGGATAGAATCCCAAAGCGCTAAATACATACCAAGCGGAAAGCGTTCCGCTATCGTCATTCCCGTCTAGTCCCGTTTCGTTATCGGCATATTTTGTTTTTAATATCCAGCGCACCCATTTTTGCGTTAAATCGGGTCGCCCTGCGTCATTAAAAAGGTAGGCGGTATACAAATCGGGTTCGTTGCCATGCCAATAATAGGGGCCTGGATTCCACCAGCCGATTTTATCGTAAGATTTTGCAAAAAACGTATTCAGTTCATTGACAAGATAAGTTTTACTTTTAAATAATAAAATAAAGCCCTCGCTGTCGAACGGAACAGCCCATCGCCACTGCAAGGGACTGCCTTCCACATAATCCTTAGTATATTTTCCGTCAAAATCAAAATAGGTTATTTTCAGCGGATCGAATTCTTTAAAAAAAGAACCGTCCACATAACGCGGTTGAAAATACTGCGTTTTGGGATTCCAAACATTACGATAATACTGCGAATGATCATAAAATAAACGCGCATCGTTTGTATCTCCCAAAGCTTTGGCCAGCAGGTATATGGAATAATCGGCGTATGCATATTCCAATGTGCGCGAAACCGCCCGTTCGCTTTTATCTGTAGGAATATAGCCGTATCGCAAATAATCCTCAACCCCTCTCCTTCCTGAATACGCTGCCCCGCGCGGGGTTGCCGCTAAGGCCGTTTTTTTCATTGACCGGTAGGCAGTTTTTACATCAAAATTGCGTATTCCTTTCAAATAGGATTCGGTAATGACCATATCAGCGGGACTTCCCAGCATAGAACCCGTATAGCCGTTGCCGGAGGGCCAACGAGGCAGCCATCCCCCTTGCTCAGCCATCTTAACGAGCGAAACAAGCATATCGCGCTGCTCCTTTGCTTGAATTATATTAAATAGGGGATGCAAAGTGCGAAAAGTATCCCATAACGATAAATCGGTGTAATAGGTAAATCCCACTGCTTTATGTATCTTATTATCAAAACCGAGATAGTCGCCGCTAACGTCATTAAAAATTGTGGGCATCTGCATTGTTCGATATAAAGCCGTATAAAAAAGTCTTTTTTTCTTCTCAGAACTTTCTTGAATATCTATTAGCGAAAGTTTTTTATTCCATATCTCTTGCGCTCTTGCCGCTATTTCTTCAAATGAGCGTCCTTGTGTTTCGGAAATCAGATTTTGCCGCGCGTTGTTAATACTGACGTAAGAGACGGCCAAACGCAACTCGATACTGCGTTCTGGATTGCCTCGGGGAAAAGCGACATCAATTCCCACTTCGTCGCCGTGCAGCGCAGCCGAATCGGCATATATCCTGCCGTTTTTCCAAAGAGCCGCTTTTACGAAGGGTTGAGTAAATTGCGCCGCAAAATAAACGCGAATCCCCCCATAACGTCTGGCAAAAGTACCGAAAGTGCGTATGGAACCGCTTATTTCCCCCGTTGTCGAATCAAAAAAGACTTGCCCGTCTTTGCTTTTATATTCCTCGGAACTTCCGAGATGATTGCTGACATTAATCAAAATATGAGGTTTTGTATAAATTGAGAAGGTATAGCGATGAACGCCTACCCGCTCCGTGGCTGTTAGTTCCGCAAGAACATGTAATTTCGGCAAACGGACTGCATAATAACCTGGAAAAGCGCTCTCTTCTTCATGCCGGTATAATATCTGTTGTCCTTCGCTGTATATTGTATGCGGCAGCGGCTCGACGGCAGGCGTTACAAGAAAATGTCCACCGTCCGTGGCGCCGGTTCCGGCAAGTCGCGTATGACTAAATCCGAGAATCCGATTGTCATAATAATAATAGCCCGATGTATTTATGGCGCGCAAATTAAAAACGGAAGAGATTGTTTCGGGACTTAAGCGCACCATCCCATAGGGCATGGATACGCCAGGAAAATTTTGTGCGCACATCCATGGAATGCCGCCGGTGCCGGAAAACATATTGACATAGCGCGCCTTTCCAATCGGCCTTATTGCCGTTTGCATTTGATTCGGTTCTTCATACAAAAAAATATTATAGATAAAATGTACAAAGAATATATACATCAAGATTTTACCTACAGGTTCCATCATTTTGCCATTCTCCGATTTTAGCAAATGTATACGGCGCGATAAAATATATAAATTAATGAAAATTTTCATAACTTTCAATTTAGAAAAATTGCTTTTATTTGGGTCACTGTTTAACTTCACATCAATTCAATCAATATTTTGGATTTCCGTATGAGTTTACCGATTAAATTTTTTTTATATCTGTTTTTGTTCGTGCTTTTAAGCGGCCTAAGTGCAAAGGCGCAAACCGGTATGGGGACGGCCGGAGGTATTAATTATCCCGGATTCTCTTCTTCAGCAACCCAGAACAATCAATTCAAGGTCGGTTATGGTTATTCCCTATTTTTACGCCACGCCGTTACGGGCTTAAGCGAACACGTTAAACTACACGCCCGTTATTCAGCCGATTTTTTTTATAATAAAATCGATCTGCCTTCTGAAAATAATGTCAAATATAATTTTACGGATTTTACGACTGGCATGCTTATTGTTTTTAACCGGTTTACGCCTTACAATTTTTACGGCGGAATTTCACTCAGTTATATGTCTTCAAGAACAGAATCACGTTATTTTTCATTCGATAGTCAGGAATTTATACCAAAAATATTTGGCGGTTTTGAATATCAAATAGCCGAGTATTACAATCTGTTTAGCGAAATCTTTTTTCAATTCGGAACAATTGCAGCGGCAGAGGAACCTTTACCTGTTAACGGTGTCGGTTTGATGATAGGCGCAACCATGTTTTTTTCAACGGAATAATGTAAATAACGGATACAATATGAATTTAGATGATTTATTACGCCAAAACGCCATTGATCCCCATCGCGCTGCCGGGGATAAGACATTTTGCTTCAGCTCCTCCTATCTCAGCGCACCATTGGTTTCCGCTTTTTTAACCAATGATATTAAGCACGCCTACAAAATATACACCAGTGAAACGGCTCTCTGCGCGGAAATGCTGGTAAACGGACAAGCTGATTTCGGTTTAATCTCCTCCATTGATTATGAAGCGGGAAAAGGAGATTGGTTAATCGCACCGAATATCGGAATTTCTTGTAAAAAAGAGAGTTATTGGGCGACACTCTTTATGAAGGAGGGCGTCAACGTCCTAAAAAATATTGCCGTGGATCGACATGCCGTCAACGAAACCGCCTTATTGCGTATCGTCCTGCAGGAAAAATACGAAATCGAACCCCAGATAAATCAAATGGAACCTCAAATCGAAGAGATGCTAAAGAATAACGACGCCGCTTTATTGGTTGGCGAAAACGCCTTGAAACAACTTAAAAAGTATCCGACCCATATTGATATTTGCGAAGAATGGTACGATTTGAGCGGTTTACCTTTTGTTATTTCTATTTGGGCGGGACACGAGCTGGGATTTGATGCCGGCGACATAGCCCGCATTAATCAGGCAAAAGTGCATGGCGAGTATCACCTTGAAACCATCATCAAGCAATTTTGCTCCGAAAAGAATCTGCCGAAAATAATAAACGGCGCATTTTACAAGGAAGTCTTTGCTCTTGATTTAAAAGATGAGGAGAAAGAGGCTTTACAGGAATTTTATCAATACGCTTTTTACCTTGGAATCTTTGACAATATTCCCGAACTTCATTTTTATGAAGAATAGCCGACGGACAATAAACTTAAAATATAATTTTGGTATTGCCGTCCCGTTCTAAATTAATATCCATATTTCGTTTATTGCTTTTCCATGATCCCGCCGTAAAATCCGGGATCTTTATGGAATTGGAGTTATTCAAAACCGACCATTCCGTTAAGGGCAAAACAGCGCTCCATGAAGCGGCATCATAGACATCCTGATCAAGCGGCAACGCGTTATGCAGGCAATCGATAAGACGCCAATCGATTTTCAAATCGGATCCGCCGTGCCCGCTTGACAGACTATTAAATTTGCGAAATATTTGCTGTGTATAGTTCTTTTTAATCCTCTCAAATTCATCAGGCGAAGCCCATTTATGGTTTCCGAATGTTAACTTCCGTTCTTTTTGAAAAGGTGCATGAGAACGCCAAAGCGATAATGATTAAAACAAAAATAGTTTTCAAATTTTTCTCCTTTATTGGTCGGGAATTTCAAAAAAAAACCACAATATAGGTCGGACATTTTCATAACGAGCGTTTCTCTTTTTATTAATCAATTTGCCGCGCTGTGTTCTTTATCGATTTTATAACTCACAATGGATACATTACCGATAATGCCCGATTCGACGGGCCGCCATTTTGAGGCATCAAATTTTTTATATTTGATATTTACAAAATTAATATCATAAAACTTTTTCCAGTTAATCCTTTTTTTGTCAAGATAGCGGATTCTGTTTGCCATTAGATTTGCCGTTTCCAATTCCAAATGATTCATCCCGATTCGTAAATAGCCGGAAATATCAGCTTCAAAGGGATGAGAGAAAAGCGTACCGACATTTTTCCCGTTTAAGCGGATCAGCACGCTTTCTTTAACTTTGTCAAAAACGAGAATATATTTGTTCTCTTTGTTGAAATCAACCATATTAAAATCTACGGTATAGCACGCCAAACCGGAGAAGTAAGAGGCGGTTGAATCGGGCAAGTCTGTCCATGATATTAATTTATCTAATTCTACCGACGCCGGTAAAAAGGGACCGCCCGTTAAAAACTCAATTTTCCAATCCCCCGTTACAGAAAAGATTTGTTTTTTATTCCCCGAATATTTCCAATCCGCAACATCATCTCTGCTATCCGTTGCAAACAGAAAAATTGACTGACCCTGTTTTAATTGCAGCCATAGCAAAACGTTTTCACCCTCTTTTTTGATTTTAGCTCTACCTTTTTTACACGTCATCGGATCATAAAAAACATAGTCGCTGGTTTCTGCCGCCAACGGAATAAATCGGCTAATATCCTTTCCGCTGTTTAAGTTAGCGATGAAATAGACATATCCCTTTCTATCTTTTTTTCGTATAAAATCAATATTGAAATCTGCCAGCGCCTCCCGCTTATTTTCCAGAATTTTAAGTTGACGAGAGAGCCTGTCAAGACTCAAGATTGCTACAGTCTCCTTATTGCTGTTTTTTAAATCTTCTTTTATTCTATTAAAAAAAACAGCGCTTTCCTGCTACTCGGAATATCCGCTATAGGTTGCAGGTAAATCGTTGATAAAAATAATATTAACGCCGTTTTGAGAGAGTTCGGCCAGTTTTCGCAAGGTTTTCAGCGGCATATATTCACATTTCGGAACAATAATTGTTTTATACAGGTTGCCGCTTGTCCTTATTTTTCCACTTTCCACATAACTATTTACTATCTGCAACTCTGAGATGTAATCATAAGTAAAACCTTTCTTTCTTAACTCCACGATCGTTTTCTCAAATTCCGAGCCATCAAGCCATTCTTCCTCATTGTGAACATTAATCGTCAGCAATATCTCCTTTGTAACGCCAAAATTATGCAGGATATCCTCAAAAGGAAAATAGACAATGATCTCGTTGTCGGGTTTTGTTGATTGCAGTATATTCTGACAATTTTCAATATATTTATTCTGGACATTAAAATGGCAATACTGACTGTTTGAAGGAGCAAAATTTGTGGACGCATAAAATAACCATTCCGGCCAAGCCGCTTCTTTAGGTGAATAGGCCGTTCCATGGTAATAAATATGATTTATACCGGAAACAAAGAGTTTATCCAACTCGGGTTTACAATGGGATAGCGCTACTCTAAAATGTTCCCTCAACCAAGTATGCGTTTCGCATGAAACCAATTTTTTGCCCGTAACATTTGCCGCCGACGACGCAAATTTATAAACGTCTTTTTTCGGGATATTACCAGGGCTAATGTATCTTTCATCTCTTTCGAGTTTTAAAATCTTAAAAATTGAAGCGCCGAATGATTCCGTTTCGGGAATATCGGCAACGGCATAGGAATCCAACCAATTGGTAGGGCTCCCATGCGCCTGATTTCTGAATTGAGCATTGTTTTCTACCGCCCAATTTTTTACGGCTCTTATATAATCGCAGTGAAGCTCGGCAACGGTTTGACGATAGTCGGCAATTATTCTTCTCGATAATGCGCTTCTACCGCTATCCGATAATTCAGGTAGAAAATGCTGTAGTTTATAACCGCGCCTCTTTTTAAATTCATCAAACAACGAACCGCTCCAGCTTGCCCCGTAGTATTCGTATGAGTCATGATATATGCTGCCGACGAATTTGCCTATATTTCCGTTAAAAGCGCGTTGATAATTTTTGGCGTACTCTTTGAAAGCTTGTACGGAAAGCGGATTGAGCATGGGGCCGTCTGCGCCGGGCGCAGCGCGTTTTACCCTTTTTTTAGGGCCCTGCATCCTTAAAATATACAAGGTTACTCCTGACATTGTATCGGGAATCGTTAATTTATATGCGGAGACCAACGATGAAACATCTCTTCGTTTACCGTCTTCAAATTCAGCCAAAACGCATAAAACGGTATCGATGGAATATTCGGACTTCGAAGTAAAATCAATGGTCATACGGCCTTGACAATTCTCCATCCTTTCAATTACCGCACCCATTACTCCGTTTCGCTCTTTTACCGTCTTGCCGCCAAAACACCAGCCTGTTCCGAGCGTCATATCCACATCCATACCAAGCTCCGCCGCTTTATGCGACGTATAACGTAACATATCATTCCAGCGGGGAGATAAATATTTTATAAATTTATTCTCCTCCCCTTTAACCCTGTAGATGGGAATAATATGAACGCCGCCAATTCCGGCTTGATGCATCATTTTCAGATTATAAGAAATATTTGCCGAATCCACCGCGTTGCCCATCCACCACCAATAGGTATAAGGTTTTGACGTTTCGGCCGTCTTATGAGAAACGGAACAACCGCTTGAATAAATTATCATTATCAACATTAAAAGAAAATACATTTTCTTCTTATTCTTAGAATTATTCATTTTCTTCCACTTCCGACAACATCAATTTTTCATATTTTTTAAAGGATTCCGCAATTTTACTTTTCTCGGTAAAATCCCAAAAATTAATTTCCATTTCTTTCATCATCAACATAGAAGTTATCCAGCCCTGCGTCCAGCCTGTTTCGGAGCTCCATACTCCCCAGCCGAGGTCGGCATTGGAAGCCCAATATTCCCAGCGGCCGTAATCAAATCCGCGATACCAAGCGCCGTCAAGTTCTGGGCGCGCATCCGATTTTACCTGTATCATTACCATAAAATCCGCCAATTTATCGAGCGCCTTTTTTATCTTTTTGTCTCCGGTTACCGCCGCCGCTTCGGTAAGGCTGAAAAAAGCAAAGTTGGATGTATAAAGCATATCGGCCACCGGTTCGCCGTTTTCCTGTATCAACGGTGCCTCGCTTGTTCCGTATTGTGCGTTACTCTTCGGCGGAGCATATTTCCCAAGCCCGACGCCGCCTATTTCTTCGCGAATGGCGCCGCAATCGTCTTGAAAAGCCAACAAATCATTAATGAGCGTATCAAGCCATACTTTGTGACGCGGCGTATTTTCAATTCTAAGCAGCCAGGCCAAAGGAAGAATCATGCGCGCTCTTTCCTGCTGCAAACCGTTTGTCCATTCCCATTTATGCGGATAGGCGTTCATCATATTTTCAATACCCCTTTTAGCTGTATTGAGCAGCGGTTTATAATGTGTTTTATCATACAACCACAGGTATAGGGCCATCATCCACGATTGATAATGAGGGGCAAAATGGTAGTAATCTTCTGCCTTATGGTAAGGTTTCCAACCGTTTGCCAACGTGTTTCCGCTCTTCGGCGAACCATCCAATCGGCGTGGCTTAAAACCGGTCACAAGCGATGTTGCCCTGAAGTTTGCCAGAATATTGGCCATGACGAATTCATCCCATCGGTTACTTTTTAATGCTACAGCCGCAACGATGGCGCCCATATCGACACGGGCATTATCATCCGAATAATAAACGCCTTCATGGTCATTTGCACGCTCATACCAGTCGATAAAACCGTATTCCGGACTATCGACATCATTACGCGGCCCTTTTCGCAAACGTGAATTAAAAAAGATATAATCCAGCAAATTTTCAGCTGTTGCTTTGTCCGTCTCGTTTCCTGTCATCATCCCGTACAGAGCCAACGCCATGGCCGTTTCACCGGCGCAATCGGCGCGTCTTGAATTGCTTATGGGTTGACTACCGTCGTAATTGATCTTTGAAAGATAACATTCGCGAATACCCTCTTTTCCATAATCTCTTCCGGACTCGGCTGTTAACGTTACGCCATTTTTTACATCTTCGGTTGTCGCCAATAGGTTGCTGCGGTAGTACCACTCAACGCCTCGTTTTACGGCCTGCAAACGTTCATTATCCGTTATATGCGCTCCTTTTGCAAAAGTAGGGCGAACAGATGGTAGCCAAGATATATTCGGCATTTTTTCATTTGGCCGTAAATAATTAAATATGAAAGTCCAAATCGCTTTCCATGACTTATTTGGTGCATAGCGTCCCGTTATAAATTGACTCAATTTAGTGGTAGAGACCAAACTATTCCATTGCCGCATTTCGAACAGAACGGGATGGCTTTTGACGCCGGCCAAACCGTACACCGCGTTATCAAACCCTGCCACTCTCGCCAAGACCATCAACGGATGCTTGACCATCATTTCCAAATAATGACTATCGTTGATGCTTACGATGCTCATCGGAGGGAGCAACTCGCCGAATACATCCGCAGTAACCACTCCTCTTTCCCATTTTATGGTTTTTATTTCAGCGCTTTTGATGCCTGGCAAACTATCCGGAAACTCAAGATAAAGTTTAATATTTTTACTTTTCGTTTTTTTTAAAAAACCGTGTGGTATTTTCGTTTTTCCCGCGGGATAGTCATCGGCTAACAGCAACAACGCGCTTCCGGATTTTGCCGCCTCAAGAGCCGCATCCGCTTTTACAAATCGTGGAAATTCTCCCATGGATGTCGACGCTGCCCGAAAAAGATCATTTTGAACGTCGCATACAAATATTATATTATCAAATGATTTTTTGCTTTTTGTACTACATCCCAGAAATATTAAAGTTATTACAATAAAGAGGGATAAAATATGTATTATTTTCATAATTCGTTCCCGTTAAATGATTTATGCCTTGCTTTCCCAGTATTTTTCAATTTCCTCAAGACTTTTACCTTTTGTTTCGGGCACATACAGATAGAAAAATATGGCAGCCATTAAACACATAAAAGCAAAAGTAAAAAATCCGAAATTCATACCGATTTTAGAAACATACCAGGGAAAAATAAAAGCCACTAAAAAATTTGCGCTCCAGTTGGCGAAAGTGGCTATTGACATTGCCTTACCCCTAATATGATTTGGGAAGATTTCACCGATCAGTACCCAAATCACGGCATTAATAGATATCGCTAAACCGGCAATATAAAGGCAAAGCATGATTACAATCCATATACCTTCGCTCACCCCCAACGTAAATTGTATGGCAATAATTAATAAAGCCAGCGTAGTAGCGCCCATACCGCCGATAAGCAGCGGGCGGCATCCCCACTTATCAATTTTCCATAAGGCAATGACCGTAAAAATAAGATTGATCACCCCAATGGCAACCTGGAATTGCAAAGCGTTTTCCAAGCGAACTCCCGCATTTTCCAAAATATTCGGACCATAGTATATCACTACATTAACGCCCGTGAACTGCCCAAAAACAGATAAGCCCACACCAACGATCAGCGCCAGCCGCAGGCCGGGTTTTAACAGAGCGCTTAATTTTGCTTTCGAATGATTAAAGCTACTTTTTATCTCGGCTAATTCAAGCTTGGCCATCGCTTCGCCGCTGATTTTCAATAGTATTTGATATCCCTTTTCCGCACTCCCTTTTTTAATCAGCCAACGCGGCGTCTCGGGAATTATGAACAATAATACAAAAAATGCCGCAGCGGGTATCATCTCCGCTCCGAACATGCCCCGCCAGACCTCTTTTACCAAAACCGAATAAAAAATACCTAATTTTTCTAAGGCCTCTACATGGGTCTGTGAAAAGCCAAGTAGTAAAGAATTGGAATAATACGCCAGTAAAATACCAATCACAATAGATAATTGGTACAAGGCAACAAGTCTTCCCCGAATTTTAGGCGGTGAAAATTCGGAGATATATAGCGGAGCCAAAACCGAAGCCATGCCTACGCCGATACCGCCGATCAGTCTTGCAATAATCAGAAACGTAAATGATTGTGGGACGGTGCATCCCAACGCGGAAATAAAAAAGAAAAAAGCGGACAAAATCAGCGACGGTTTACGCCCGAAACGATCACTAAAAGCGCCGGCCGCAAACGCTCCGAAAATTGTCCCAACAAGCGCCGAGCTTGTAAACCAACCGGCTTCTATTTTATCCAAGGCAAAATATTTTTCCACCATACTAAAGGTGCCCGATATAACCGCCGTATCGAAACCGAATAGTATTCCGCCGAGCGAAGCTATTGCCGTCGTCATTAACAGAAAAGCTGCACTGCCTTTTGTATTGCGGGAATAATGAAATTCTTTAACCATTATCTTTTCCTTTTAATCTATATACGCTCCAAAGTACGCCATCCATTTAACAAAAATCTCGGCACATGAAAAAAACCTTTCCATTTCCCGCCTTTCAATGGAAGCAGCGTTTCGCCCCGCCTGTTCAAATAACCGAACCATTCTCCGTATTCGCCGTCGGCAAAATGGCTCCACGTATAGTCATGCAATTTTACAAACCATTGCAGACAGCGTTGATCGCTCGTATGCTTATAACCTTTAAGCATGGCGAGAATGGCTTCCTGATGCACCCACCATAGTTTCTGATCCCATTCCAGCTGCTGCGTCGGATGACCCTTTACATCCATCATATAAAATATACCGCCGTATTTTTTGTCCCATCCGTATTCCAGCAGTTGTAATGAAATATCAACTGTTTTTTTTATCAGTTCCTTATCGCCGGTTCGCTCTGCGATATCCATCATAAACCACATGGCCTCCAGTCCGTGGCCTGGAATGGTCAGGCGGCCTTCGAACGAATCCTGAAACCCGCCGTCAGGATTTACCGTTTCGAGCAACACACCATATTCCGGCTTGTAAAAGACCTCCATCACCTCATTCCTGCAATAGTCAATCATCTCCTCAACCTCTGTTTTGCCGATAATATGTTCGATTTCCAGAACAAGGTTGGACAATATCATAGGCAGGGCAAAGCCTTTTCCCTGCCTGGTACCGGGAAAGATTTTATTGTATTTTCCTTTTGGATTGTCTTTTCGCTGTAAAATGTTATGATAGGTCTTTAAGGCAATATCGCCGTATGCTTCGTTGCCCGTTACTTTGTTTAACTGTCCAAAGGCCATTGCCGCAAAACAATCGGAAAAAATATTGTAAGGCTGCACCAGAGGTTTTCCCGCTCTATTGAGTGAAAAATACCAATTCCCGGCCCCGTCTCGTCCATGTTTTTTTAAAAACTCCGCGCCGTGAATAGCTATTTCAAGCCATGCCTTCTTTCGTTCAACTTTATCATATAAAACTGCAAACATCCACACCTGACGAGCCTGTAGCCAGATGAATTTGTCGGTATCAAAAACATTTCCCTCTCTGTCAAGGCATGTAAAATATCCGCCATACTCTTTATCGGGAGAGTTCTTCATCCAAAAAGGAACGACATCGTTAAAGAGGTTATCCCTGTAAAGAATTTCATATTCATTCACATTAAACATCATTTTATCTATTACCTCTGATTTTATTAATCCTCAAAAAAAACAACAAATTGACATAACACAAATCAATTCCGGTTTTTTATCCGTTACGCCCCATCCTCTTTATCGTTACCTGGGCCAAAGGGAACGGGCTGACGAGAGCCCGGCGCTTATTCGGATAACTTCACAAGATTATAATAGAGCCGATAAGACTGATTTGCTTTTAATTGTTTAAAATTAGTACTCTGATTTGTTTCAATATTCCCAATAAATTTCATCGATACCCATTTTGCCAGCAAGTTGTCGGGAGAATCACAACGCCATTTATCCAATACTTTAATCGCGGCGGCAGCGTTGCCTTTTCTTTTTAACACAAGCGCTTTAATAACATTATCGGCGCCATGCATATAGCCCCTGTCACGCAAATATTTTTCTATCTTTTTAAGCAATAAGGCAGCTTTATCCCTATCTCCCTCTTTTTCACTTATAAACATCTCAATATAGTCTTCCAAAAGTTCATTGGGTTCATAAGGTTTCCCCGCGCCGAGATGTTCCGGCCACATGCGCGCTTGCCGGATATGTTTTAGGGCAAACGAATACTTTTTCTGCTCCGCAAGACGCATAGCGGCCATAAGATGGGCATTACGATAGAGCTCTCTACCGAAAGCGGCGCCTTCAAAAGGCAGCACTTCCGTTTTATCCAAGACCCCAAGGCAGGCCTCATATTTCTCTACTTGATATAACGCTTTGGCATAAGGCACGGCAATACGATAATCGCTTTTGTTTTTTCTATACAGTTTTTCAAGCGTTTTCAAGGCGTTTTGATACTCTTCGCGATCATTAAAAAACGCGGATAATAACAATACGGCGCGTCGGTTTCCATTATCCAGCTTAATGGATTTTTGAACGTCCTTAATTGCTGATTGGATATCGGCACCTCGGTTTAACTTAGCGCGGGTTAAATAAAACGGCGCATAATCAGGCCGGTCATTACAAGCGTTAAGTAATTTTTTTGTTTTATCAAGCCGCCCGTGTCGCAGATAAACAAGCGCGAGATAATATTTGTTTTTCCATGTATCGCTCAGTGATGCGCTTCGGGATAACACTTCGGCCGTTTCCGTCCTAAACGGAAATACGAGATATGGCGAAATTTCTTCCGCTTTCTTTAATAACTTTAAACTGTGAATATTATCGCCTAAAGCTAAGGCAAGATACGATTCCCAATAATATATGATTGGATTTACCGGTGCGTATTTCAATACGGTAAGGGCTTCTTTTAGCAAACCGAGATTAAAATAGGTAACGGCAATATCAAGATAGGTTTCATGCGGCAGTTCATTTCGAATCAAGCTATTGAAGTTCTTTAATAAATCTTTGTTTTTATCGAGCAGATACTTCTCAAAACGGGCAAAATGATTAAGCGGCATAATGGCAAGCAAATCATCGCATTTTTTTTTCGCTTCAATCGACTTGCCGCTTTTTCTCAACGAAACAATAAGAACTTGAATGGCGCTTATATTATATCGATTATAATCCAACGCATGGTTGGCAAATTCGGCCGCCTTTTCCCATGCCCCCTCATGGACGTATATTCCGGCAAGCTCGGTAAATGCGGCGGAACGATATTCCATGCTATGCGCTGCAATAGCGAATCCGTCTTTTGCATCGGCGGTAAAATCCATTT
>CAYRJN010000021.1:6562-30964 GCA_964424545.1 uncultured Calditrichaceae bacterium | reverse complement strand
TAATCTAATAAATTATTTATATCTCCGCTTAAAATTTCAATTGATTCTTATTTGTTTTGTGAGTGATGATTGCGCAAGAGGAAAGGCAGAGAATGCGTTAAGATAAAAAGCAAACCGTCCTCTATACGAAAACGATTTGCTTGGCTTAATGAAGATTAGAAATTATAGTTTAAATATATTGCATACCATTTGGTGTCGCTTGTCGTTTTATATTCCGCTCCGACCGTTAATTTCCATAAAATTAGCTGAACAAAAGGTAAAACCGCCCATTCGCTAATATCGCCGAAATAATAGCCGCCTTTAACGCCAATATCGAAAAGCGCTAATTTTACATACGGCCCGGCCGTAATACCGTAAATATTCATATCTTCTCCGTCCATAACATTCCCGGATCCGTCTATGGAAATTTCTTTGCTTTTTAAATTATTATAACTACCGGTAACGGCTATACCGAGCAGAGGAATGATTTGAATATTGGATGTTCCAATAACGCCGAAACCGCTGTCATAATGATCCCCGGTATTGGATGCGGGTATAATATAGCTGAGTCCTACGGAAGACGAAGTAGAAAGCTGTGCAAATACGCTTGTTTGGAAGATGCTAAATAAAAACGCTAAGGTTGCGATTATTTTCATAAAAATACCTCCTTTTACCTTCTTTGAATTGTTCGAATCTATTGGTTTTTTGTAGTTATCCCAATTGAACCGTTTGAAATTAATTTTTATTCCTGTATATCTTACTTTTTTGTATAAATTTTCTAAATACAGTTTTATTGAATATTCGAATTGTCACTTAGGATACGTCTATGTTGGATCAACAAAATGAAGGGTGGGGCATATTTATCGATCAATTCTTAAAGCCGAGTTCGCAAAAAAAGAAAAATATGCATAAAGATAAATATTTTCTTATCTTTAACGCTAACAAAATAAATGTGTTTGTTTTTATATTCAAAAGGGAGTTCCTTTAATGAAAAAAGTATTAATTTTATTGTCTATAGTAATTCTGTTAATATCCTGTGCGAAAGAAGGTGGGGATTTTAAACTGGAAAAAGGCACCGTACCTTACAAAGTCGCTAAAAATCTTTCGGAAAAACTGCCTTTTTTAAATCCTGATTCAAGCGTTGTGATTATTACGACTAATGATTTCGTTATTACTTCGGCGGAAGTTATGTCCAATATGTACTACCTATTCGGTAATAGAATAAAGCAGTTTGAGAATATAAGTCCTTCCGAATTAAAAATAACGGTTATCAAAAATGCGGATGAGCTGGCCAAAGAAAAAATACTGAGAAAACGCGCCGAAGCCGCCGGTATAGTTATAAGCGATGCGATGGTTGATAGCATCCTTGAAGTGCAATATAAGGCTTCCGGCGGAAAAGATAAATTTCTCTCTTATATTCAGCGCGACAGCATACCCCTTGAAAATGTGCGCGCCGATATCAAAGTGGGGTTGGGAATTAAAAAATACCTCGATGAGCGGTTAAAGGATGAAACACAGGTTAGCGAAGAAGAAATCAGAGCCGCTTATGAAAAAGATACGGTTGTAACCGTGCGACACATATTGCTGTTAACTAATAATAAAAGCGGTCAAAATAAAATGGCGATTCGCAGAAAAATGGAAAAATTGTTAAAACGGGCGAGAAACGGAGAAGATTTTGCCGAATTAGCCAAGAAATATAGCGAAGATCCCGGTTCAAAAGAACGCGGCGGTTTATACGAGAATTTTCCTAAGGGACAAATGGTAAAACGTTTTGAAGTTGCTTCTTTCAGAACGCCTGTCGGCGAGATTAGCGATATTGTAGAAACGCGTTATGGGTATCATATCATTAAGGTTATTGACCGCAAGGTCGGATCGAAACCTTACGAGGAAGAGAAAGTTGAAATTAAGCGGAAAATCGAATCTGAAAAATTTAAAAAAGCTTATGCCAAGTATATAGAAAAGCTAAAAAAAGAGGAAGGTTTTAAGCTTAATAAAGATGTATAAAAACATCGTTCTATCAATCGGGTATTGAAATTATCAATCCTGTTTTTCCGGTTATTTATTGTTTTTTTATCCTAATTAAAATATAAAAGGCGGAGTTCAATTCGCCTTTTTTTATTTTATAGCATCGGGATTTCAAAAAATTAACAAATTTCAAATATTTTTAATATATTGATAGAATTTTTATTTATGCACCTAAAAAGGGAGATAACCGAATTTAAATATCCTAAATTTTGATACAAAAGAGTTTAATAGCGCTCGATATACCCGCTTCCTGTGGGATGTTTAGTGAGTTTTATGTCTTGAAGAACGGATGATTTGATATTGATCTTAAAACCATAATAACCGATCAAGGGCTGCCAGTCAAAAGCCATTTCCCAGCAATGCAGATCCCTGTATATATTTATATTCTGCATTGTCATAACCCCGTTTGCCAGATCAAAGCGTGAATTCCAGCTTAATTTCCAATTTTTGGTAATTTGCATATTCCAACGTAAAGAGAGGTCGATGCGCTGTACGGCATGGTAAATATTTGCTTTGTTTAATGAATAGTTTATATTAAATGAAAGCGACCAGGGAACTTTAAGGTTTTTTGTCTCTTCCGCATAATTATAACGTTCTTTTTGTATATAGCCGGTGTTTAGATTATCGTAATATTCTTCCTTCTCTTCCGCGTTCGGTTGCTCTTTTTTATCTTTTTTGCCTTTCGAAAATGTTTTGTTGTTAATTGTCATGCCGAAAGATGTGGTTAGGCTGATCAATCTTGGTAAATGACCGTGCGCAAGTAAAAAACGAGAACTTTCGCCGCTGCCGGAAGAACGCGCTTCATAAAAACTATGTCGCATGGTTACGGATATGCTTTTATTATATATTTTTGTTCTAAATTGACTTGAGAGTTGACTCCAATTAAGGCTGTCGGCAAGAAAATTGTAATTGCTTGAAAGGTTGGCCGTTAATATGTCGAATTTTTTCTCCACGCCTTCTTCGTCAATCGTTTTACCCTGAAAAAAATTACCGATCCGGATTGACATACTACGACGGGAACGGGTCGGCGTAGCGCCGAAAGCGGAATTTTTAAAACGGTCGATTTTATGCGCGACACCGGTGCTGTCGGTTACTTCGTTAAAATAACCGTAAAAAGGTTCGGAAAAATCGGGAGCAAAATTAAAATTTACAGAAGGCTCAAGTTTATGACGTAAAAATTTAAATTTTCCGATTCCTACGGGAAACAATCCGTATAGATTTGTTTTGGCGCCGATACTGAAATTAAAAGTATGCCGCGCGGCAAATCCTTTAACTTTATTTTCAATAATCTCGTTCGTAGTTGAATCGTAAGACGCTTCCGTGATGTCCGTTATCCAGTCTTCGGTGTATCTGAAACTCGGCGTTATATTGAGATATTTAAAAACCTTATTGGGCGCCGAAAAACTGAGGTTATTGCGCCATCCCGATTTTAATTCGTCCGTAAATGTATCCAAACTGTCGTCCGGAATATGCGCTCCGCTGTTTTTTATGGAGCTGTTATAGGAAAAATATATTTTCTGATACCATGTTTGCCTGCCTGCGCCGTTTTTTTTGCCCGTTATTGTTTCGTAGATGCTGGTTTGGGAGCGGTTAAAGGTTATATTAGGCAAAGTGAAATCAACGCGCCCCGTCTGTAAGTTATAAACATGACTTAAACTGAGCGTCATGCTGTTTTTTGTTCCCCGCCAGCTTTTTCTTGCCGTTATATTGGATGTCATGTTTTGGTCGAGGCGTCGGGAGGCGTCGGGTGAGGTGTCCATCAGAAAAGTTCCGTCGCTGACAAACCGTCCCGATCCGGTTATGGTAAAAGTGGGATCAATTGTTTGACTATGATTAAAACCAAATTCCCAGCGTTGTGTGTTTTTTCCAGTGGATGGGTCTTTGGGATAGTACTCGCCGTAAAACGAACCTTTTAATTTATAACGAAGGGCATAATCGAATTTGCCGCTGTAAGTAAAACCCAATTTATCGTAAAAATCCGTTAAAAACGTCGCGTCCATATAATCGTTAATAGCCCAATAGTACCCAATATTACGCAGATATTTACCGCCGTAACGATTTTCGCCGAAGGTGGGGACTACCAATCCCGAATGGCGTCCGCGTTTATTAGGGAAAACGCCGAATGGGATGGCCAGCAGGGGCACGTCGGCGATATAAAAATAGATGGGTTTGGCCACCACTTTATCTTTTAAAATGATGCGCATTTTTGAGCTTTTGAAATAATAGTGCGGACACGCTTTGTTATCGCAGCTGGTAAAATAACCCGTTTGAATAATAAAGGTGCTGTCGGCAAGCTTATTTATTTGGTTGCCTTTGTAATAACCTGGTTCCATTTCTGTCGTGCCGTAGGTAATTTTACCCCGTTTTGTGTTAAAATCGTACTCGATAAAACGGCCTTCAATGGGCTTTTCGCCTGTTTCGGAAAAAACAGGCGTACCGCGATAATGCAAGGAACTGTCGGCCCCGATGGAGTCCAATACGCCCTCGGCAAAAAGTTTATTGTCTTTTCTGTCGAGTCGAATTTTTTCGGCTTGCAGGGTCATGGTTTGGTATTTTACCTCGGCGTTTCCTTCAAGAATAATTTCATCGCCGCCTTTGATAATACGAATTTTTTCAGCTTTATAGCGCACAGGCCCTTCAAGCTCTTGGCGTTTTTCATTTTTCCTTCCCAAACTGTCGGACTGCAACGAATCGATTGTTGAAGAGAGCATAGGCACGGTTTGCGGGGCGGTGGAATCCGTTTGTGCCCGTAATGGAAAGGCCAAAAACAATACGATTGTTATATTTAAAAAGAATCTGATCAAATCAATATATCTCTTAAGCGATTTCTCTGTTGAACGCGTTTGAATCTTATTATTGAATTTTTTATTTTATAATATCGGGATTTCAAAAAAATAACAAATTTCAGACATTTTTAATATTATTTTAAACCTCGTTTTAGCGCTTTACAGGTTCTGAATATTTATAGTATACGGTCTATTTCAGTTTGTCCGAATAGATCGACATTGAAAAATAATAGTGTATCATACAATTATTTCAACAAATGCGCCCCCATTGTCATACCCGCCTGTTTTAAGCGGGAATCTGGATCTAACCATTTGCTATATTTAGATTCTCCGATTCATCGGAGAATGACACATTGACGATTTTACTCATTAATCCCTTTGCGAAGTTATGTTTTCAATTTGTATGAAAATGGAAATATAGAAAATGCATAAAAGTTCCGTAGGTTTTTAAGATGGATATTTTTCATTATAATCATCCATGCTTCTGCGAATAACGTCATAAGCTTCATGTTTCCCGTATGTGTGTGTGATTTGCGCCTGATGTTTTTCTCTGCCAGGAATATCTTTATATGTAAGAAAATAATGACGCAAACGTTCCAACAGCGCGTTGGGGACATCTCCTATATCATCCCAGTTGTTATATATCATATCGTCTTTCAAAAAGGCGATAATTTTATCGTCGGCTTCGTCGTTGTCAATCATACGTATGCCGCCCACGACAACCGCCGGTACGATAATATTGCCTTGAGCGATGGGCCGTTCTGTGAAAATGCAAATATCCAGCGGATCGCCGTCGCCGATAATGTCGTTGCGTCCTGTTTTTTTATTGCAGAAGGCCGCGATGCGCCCGCCGCAATACGTTTGCGGTACCAGTCCGTACAGCATTGGTGGCATAGAGGAAAATTTTTGCGGGCGATCGATTTTTAATAAACCCGATTCTTTATCTAATTCATATTTAACCGTATCCGTGGGCACAATTTCCACGTAAGCGTTAACAATTTCCAGCGCGCCATTGCCGATATGGACACCGTGCCAAGGATGGGCTGTAAAGAGTTTGTTTCGATTTGTCATTGTATTGCCTTGATATTTCGTTTACTGGTTGTTTACAATTAAAGAAGAAACGGATATACGAGTTATCGTTTTCTGGTGCGTCGTTTTTTATGCTGTCCCTTGTTGAGCGGTTTATTGTGCCGGACGGCAATATCGGGAAGCGTTCTTTTTTTACGGTCGCTTATATTTTCTATTAACGTAAAATCGATCTCCTTTTTTTCGATATCTACATTTTCGACGCGTACGCGTACTTCGTCCGCCAAACGGATCATATTTTCCGTATCTCTACCGACCATTGAATAGGTTTTATCGTCGAAAATATAAAAATCATCGGTTAAACTGGCAACGGCAATTAAACCTTCAATCAAGCTCTTTTCAAGTTCTACGAATATCCCGAATGACATAACGCCGGAAACGATACCCGTAAACTCTTTGCCCACATATTCTTTGATGTATTCAAGCTGTTTTATCTTAATGGAGTCGCGTTCCGCCTCAATAGCCAGCCGTTCCGTTTTTGACGATTGACGGGCAATTTTACCGATTTCTGCGGATATTTTTTTCAAACCGCTTGCTGGCTCCTTAGAATGAAAATATTGGCGCAGCAGACGATGAACCGTTAAATCGGGATAACGGCGGATCGGCGACGTAAAATGCGTATAATCTGAAAACCCCAATCCGAAATGCCCGATATTTTTTTCCGAGTAGGAAGC
The DNA here is from genome assembly GCA_964424545.1 of uncultured Calditrichaceae bacterium. GTDB lineage: Bacteria > Calditrichota > Calditrichia > Calditrichales > Calditrichaceae > JAUVIB01. Next base: position 24,414 of record CAYRJN010000021.1, on the reverse strand, counting down.
TTTCATCATAGAACGTAAAGTAACTTCCTGCAACAACATCTCTTCTTTTGTACCTTTAATGGAGTTAAGCAGCTTTTGGAAAAAGCGCGGTGAAATACTCTTTTCCGGTTTGAATTTTATCTGTAAGGCGTATAAAAATTCATAAAGCTTTTGCATTTTCTCCGGCGACGGTTTTTCGTGGACGCGATAAATAAAGGGTAGTTTTCGATGCAGTTCTTTGGCACGGTTTTTTACGGCTACGGTTACAGCCTGATTGGCCGCCAGCATAAATTCTTCTATTAATTTATGCGTATCGAGCCTTTCTCGCGGAATAATTTCAATCGGTTTGCCTTGTTTATCCAGCACAAAGCGCACTTCCGGCGTTTCAAAATCGATGCCTCCTTTTTCGAATCGTTTTTTTGTGAGCTTTTTGGCAAAATTATTCATTTCTATCAGAATGTTTTTTAAGGGATCGTCAATTTTACCGTTAATAATTTGTTGCGCTTCCTGATAATTAAAGCGTCGTTTACTGTGAATAACCGAAGGCGATATGGTTTTTCCAACAATATTCAAACCCTCGTCAAACTCCATTAAACAGCTAAAAGTTAGCCTGTCCACATTGGGTTTAAGACTGCATAATTCATTGGAAAGATATTCCGGCAGCATGGGGATAACGCGGTCGACCAAATAAACGCTTGAGCCGCGGCGGAATGCCTCCTTATCGACAAGAGAGCCTTCTTTAACATAGTGGCTTACGTCGGCGATGTGAACGCCGAGCAGCCAATGGCCGTTTTGCAGCTTCTCCAGTGAAACGGCGTCGTCAAAATCTTTGGCATCCACAGGGTCAATTGTAAAACAAAGTTTATCCCGCAAATCTAAGCGTCCCTGTAAATCTTTATTGTCGACGCCCGGCGCGGCGTTTTTAGCGGCTTCTTCTACCGCGTCGTCAAATTTTACGGGAATATTATAGGAATATGCCACGCTGACCACATCGAGACCGGGCGTATTTTCATCGCCGAGAATTTCGACGATTGTGCCTTCGGGATTATGCTGATTCTTCTCCCAACGCTCGAATTTTACCAGCACTTTTTGTCCGGAACGGGCATTAAGCGAATTATCCTGGTGAACTAGAATGTCGCGGGTGATTTTTTGATCGTCCGGCGTTACATAGTCGTAATAATCGGTTTTGTGATATGTGCCGACAATATATTCCCTGAAACGTTTAACAATTCGTTTTACAAATCCTTCGAGACGTTTACCTCGAGAGGCGGAATAGAGCTGAACTTCCACGATATCGCGATCGAATGCCGTGTTTAAATTGGGCTGCGACACGAAAATCTCAATATCTTCGCTTTCGACATAGACAAAGCCGAAACCGGAGCGCGTTACGCGAAGTTCGCCGATCCATTGTTTCGATTTTTGCGGAAAAGCATAATGACTTTTACGCACGTGGATGATGGTGCCTTCTTTGGCCAGTCCGACAATGCTGTCCATAAACAGATGGTAATTCTGTTTTGTTACACCCAAAGCGCGACTGATATCTTTGCGGTTTATAGGCACGCCCGGATTCTGTTTTAAAATATTTAAAATTGCTTTTTGCAATTCAATTACTTTTTTACTTTTTTTCATTGTTATCATATCCTTATAATTAATACCCGTTCGGTTCCGCTTAGATCCTTGCGTGTATCTATTGAATTAAATTTATATTTTGAACCGAGTTTTAATATTTGTTGTTGCTGCGATCCGCTCATTTCCAAAAAAAGATATTTTAATTTCGGGAAATATCCGTTGGAAGCCAATTCAAATAAGCGCCGATAGAACGAAAGGCCGTTAGCGTTATCGGTGAGAGAAATATCCGGTTCGTATTGACGTACCTCGGCCGGCAGACCATTCATTTCGTCTTTGCTAATATACGGAGGATTTGATATCACTACCGTAATATTTTTCTGAAATATAATATTTTGTCCTTTAAAAATATCGTGTTCAAAGAGAAAAAGACGACTGCCGTCTGTCGTTTGTTCCTGTTCGATGTCTTGTAAAGATGCATCAACGCCGTTTAATCGGGCATTTTGCAAGGCAACTTGCAGTGCGGCAGGCGAAATATCCATTGCTAAATAGCTCCCTTGCGGCCATAGTTTGGCAAGGCTGATTGCTATGCAGCCGCTGCCTGTGCCGACGTCAAGAATAACGCCGTTGCCGATCTCGTCTTTCATCTCCAAAACGGTTTCCACCAAAACTTCCGTTTCCGGTCTCGGGATTAACACGTTGCGATTGACTAAAAACGGGAATCCCATAAATTCGGCGCTGCCGATAATATATTGTAAAGGCTCAAATAAGGCGCGCCGCTTTACTTTTTCTCTAAAATCGTCCAATTCCATAACGGAAAGAGGGCGTTCATACGACATATAGAGATCAACTCTGCTCATGTTTAAACTTTCGCCGAGTAGTAATTCCGCATTTAAACGCGGGTTTTCAATCCCTTTATGAAAAAAATATTCTTCCGTAGTTTTTAGTAAATCAATTACCCGCCAAATTTTTCTCATTTTATCGGTTAACCTTAATTAATAGTACCGGAATTTCAAAACCAACCTATTGGGAACATTTTCGTCATTATTTTCAGAATATTTTTTGTTTACGTACAATTTTAAATTGTCCGATTAAATCGACAATGAAAAATAATAGTATAGCATACAATTATTCCACCAGCTGCGCCTCCCCCCGTTGTCATTCCCAAATGTTTCTATCGGGAATCTAAATCTTGCCAGTTGTTGCATTTATATTCCTTCTTTCGAAAGAGGGACATTATGGCGACTCTATCTGTATTTTTTCCCTTAGATTAATTTGCAAAGCTTTGTTCTTTTGCAAAAGAATTACGGATTGTGAACATTAAAGTCCACTTTGCCATTTCAAACGAGGAGAGAAATCGTAAAAATAAAATGGCAGTAAATAAATAATGCCTTCTTTCGACCGTCTATGTTTAACAGTATAGCTGCAATTTTCCATGCGTTTTACGTATCAATGTATTTACCTGACGCCTAAAGTTTTGAATAATTTCGTTAAATTGCAATAAAAATATCAAATTCCCTTGACTTAAACGCGAATTATTTGTAATTCTTTAAAGTTTTTACAATAATTGTGCAATTTATATCCGGAGAGACTCTTTATATGGCTGCGCAGATCGAACATATTTTTTTGGAAAATCCACAGCCTCGTTTAATTGGCAAGGCCGTAGAGATATTAAAAAATGACGGCATAATCGTTTATCCCACCGATACCATTTACGGCCTAGGCGCCGATTTGTTTAATAAAAATGCAATGAATCGTATTTTTCGTATAAAAAAAGTTAGTAAACAAAAACTGCTTAGTTTTATTTGTCCCGATTTGAAAGATATTGCCAATTGGGCGGTTATTAGCAACGACGCTTATAAAATAATGAAACGTGTAACGCCGGGCCCTTATACTTTTATTTTGCGCGCCAGTAAACAGGTGCCTAAAATTCTACTGCAAAAACGAAAAACAGTTGGTATCCGTATTCCCGATTCGGTAGTTGCGCATGCTTTGTTACAAGCGCTGGGCCGGCCGCTGCTCAGTACCAGCGTTCCGCAGGGAGAAGACGGTTACTATACCAATCCGCATGAGATTGCCGATAACTATAATAATGATATAGACTTAATTCTTGATGCCGGTATTATGTTTAACCAGCCGTCTACCATCATTGATTTTTCCGGAGATGAACCGATTATTGTGCGCGAAGGCGCCGGCGATATTGAGGCGCTTTATTAAAAAAAATAGGCGTCGTAAAAAATTTCAAATAAATACAGATTGCTTTTAAAAACCTCATGGCCTTTTATGTCTTCAATGAAAAAATGACAGTTTTTGCTGATTGTATCCGTTTCCATTCTTAAATTTATAAAACTTGAAAAAAATAAAAAAAGTTCTTGAATTAACTGATTTGTTGTTTTAAATTATTACTGAACAAGTAATATATTACCGAATAAGTAATAGTAGAGAAAGTAGATGAACTTTTTAATTAACAGAGAATATGATCTCGCTGTAAGGATTAGCGCTTTTCTCGCCGCTTATTACGGGGAACAACCTATTCCCTTGTCCGTTATTTCAAAAGAGTTGTTTATAAGTCGCCCCTTTACATCCAAGATAGTACACCAATTGGTGAAAAACGGTATTCTCGGGTCTACTCAAGGGCGTTACGGAGGCGTTTTTCTGAAACGGAATCCGAGAATCACATCGGTGTATGACATTCTTGAAGCGCTTAATTATAAAATGGCCGTTAATGAATGTTTGGTAAAACCGACGATTTGTCCATTTAACGAGAATTGCAAAATACATAATTTTTTCGGCGAACAGCAGCAGATGTTAATAGAAAACTTTAAAAATAAGATGATCGGCGATTTAGCCTTTAATAAACGTAATTTAACAAGTTTAAACGGACGGAAGGAGGTTGTATGAGCGCTTTAATTTTGGCGCGGTGGCAATTTGCCATTGTAACCGTGTATCATTTTTTCTTTGTTCCTTTAACCTTAGGGCTATCCATTTTTGTGGCTATTCTGGAGACGATGTATGTGCGCCACGGCGACGAAAAGTATAAACAAATGACCAAATTTTGGGGTAAGCTCTTTTTAATTAATTTTTCCATAGGCGTGGCTACGGGTTTGGTGCAGGAATTTCAATTTGGTATGAATTGGTCGGAATATTCCCGTTTTATGGGAGATATTTTCGGCGCGCCTTTGGCTATAGAAGCCCTGTTGGCTTTTTTTCTCGAATCGACTTTTCTCGGATTATGGATATTCGGTTGGGATAAAATTTCGAAAAGGCTGCATTTAATGGCTATTTGGATGGTGGCAATCGGTTCCAACTTATCGGCATTTTGGATTTTAACGGCTAATTCTTTTATGCAGGAACCGGTGGGTTATGTTTTGCGCAACGGCCGCGCCGAGATGGTTGATTTTTTAGCCTTGATTACCAATCCTCACGTATGGGTGCAGTTTCCCCATGTGGTAAGCGGCGGCGTAACAACGGCGGCGTTCTTAGTCATCGGAATAAGCGTTTATCAATTATTTATTAAAAAGACAAAATCGACGGATGTTTTTCAACGTTCATTAAAAATGGGCGCGATTTACGGCCTGATAGGCGTTATTGTTGTCTCTTTCGGCGGACATACGCAGATGCAGCACATGGTAAAAATCCAGCCTATGAAAGTTGCGGCAGCGGAAGCGTTGTGGGAAAGCGAGCAAAACGCCGGCTTATCGCTCTTAACCATTGGCAACGAGAGTGAATTGCGTGATGTTTTTGTAATAAAAATTCCTGGTTTACTATCCTTCTTGGCCTATAACACATTTGACAAAGAAGTTAAAGGCGTTAAAAATCTGCAAAAGGAGTATGAGCAAAAATACGGGCCGGGAAATTATATTCCCCCGGTAGCTTTTTCCTATTGGATGTTTCGCGCCATGGTCGGGGCGGGTACCGCTATGTTTTTTATAATCATTTTGGTTCTGTTTTATGTGCTTAAAGATCATTATGATTTTAAACCGTGGATGGTTACCGTTCTATTTTGGTCGATCGCTTTACCTTACATTGCCAATAGCGCCGGTTGGCTGTTTGCCGAAGTGGGCCGCCAGCCTTGGGCCGTGTTCGGACTAATGAAAGTAGATGCGGCTGTTTCCAATACCGTTACACCGCTCGAAGTTTTGATATCGGTTGTCGGTTTTACAATTTTGTATGCCGTATTGATGGTGGCTGATGTTTACCTTATGAAAAAATATGCAGCCGCCGATGTGGACGTATCGGGAAAGGAGGCATAAAATGGATTTGAATATTGTATGGTTTATATTGATTACCGTTTTGTTTATCGGTTATTTCTTTTTGGAAGGCTTTGATTACGGCGTCGGTATTTTGCTGCCGGTTTTGGGTAAGGACGATAAAAGCCGTCGTATGATTATTAATACAATCGGTCCGCATTGGGATGGTAATGAAGTGTGGCTGCTTACGGCAGGCGGCGCAATTTTTGCCGCTTTCCCAAATTGGTATGCCACTATGTTCAGCGGCTTTTATCTGGCGCTCTTCTTAATGTTGATCGGTTTGATTGTTCGCGCCATGGCTTTTGAATTTCGCAGCAAGGACGAAAGTCCCGCCTGGAGAGCGCGCTGGGATTGGGCTATTTTTATCGGAAGTTTTATACCGGCTTTATTGTGGGGCGTTGCTTTGGCTAATATCGTTCGTGGCGTGCCAATCGATGAGAATATGAATTATACAGGCGGGTTCTTTAATTTACTGAATCCTTATGCTTTGGTAGGAGGATTAGCTTCGCTATCAATCTTTACTTTGCACGGCGCTGTTTTTCTGAGTTTGAAAGTAAACGGTAAAATAAGGGAAGAAGTTGAGAAGTTAGCGAAAAAGTTATGGCTTGTCGCCGTGATCTTTTTGTTTGCGTTTGTAATTTACAGCTATTTTGAAACCGATATTTTCACCGGAAAAGGTGTTAATCCCGGCTTAATGCCCGTTCTTGCCGGACTGGCGATCCTCAGCGTTTATTTTTTGTTGGATAAAAAGTCCATGGGTTGGGCTTTTGTGATGATGTCTTTAGCCATTGTATTTTCTACCGTAACGCTGTTCATTGGCCTTTTTCCGCGGGTTATGATATCGTCAAGCAATCCCGAATGGAGCCTGACCATCTACAATGCGTCTTCTTCGCCCTATACGCTGCAAATCATGACAATCGTTGCAGTTATCTTTGTGCCGATTGTACTGCTGTATCAAGCATGGACTTATGTGGTTTTTAAAAAGCGGATTACCGAAGAGAGCGAGCTGGAGTATTAAATTGTTTTGTAACTAAGTATTTATAATTGAAATAAGCCGCGATTATGTATGCTCATTTTTATCTATTCGCGGCTTTTTTTGTAAATTCGTTTGTTATTTTTTCAATCAAACCTTATTTTACATACTTTTCTAATACGAACTGTTATAAATTTCAATGATGATAAAGATATAATGAAAAGATATTTATTGATCTTGTTTTTATGGGCGGCGACTCTCTTTGCTTCCCATAAAGCGCGCTGCGATTATTTTCAACAATATGTACGTTATGATATTTCCGCAAAACTTACGCCGGAATTGTATCGTATTGACGGCGTTGAAAAATTACTCTATGTAAATCATTCTCCCGATACGCTTACCGTACTCTATTTTCATCTCTATTATAACAAATTTCGCAAAGGCGCCTTTGAAAATAACGGCATACGAAATGAAACCGTCGGTTCCATCGATATATTTAGTTTAAGCGCAGAGGATTCGATAAAGAGACCGCTCGAATACAAGGTTGACCGTACTTTGATGAGCGTTATGTTAAAGCGCGCTTTGCTCCCTGGAGATTCTCTGCGTCTAAGGATACGATTTGCTTCCATCCTACCTCCATCATCCGATCGTTTTGGCTATAACGGCGATCATTTTGATGTCGGTAACTGGTATCCGGCGCCGGTTGTCTATGATAAAAAAGGCTGGCATTTACACCAACATCTTGAGAATGAATTTTATCAGGAGTGGGCTGATTTCCGCGTTAATTTACGATTGCCTCGGGGTTTTATGGCCGGCGCCAGCGGCCGCTTGTTAAATCCGCAGGAGACGATTGCCGATAGTTCATGGGACTATTATGAAAATTCCGAAGATTCCAGTACTGTAGTTTGGAAATTTGCCGCCGGCCGGGTGCATGATTTTGCATGGACGGCCGATCCGGACTATAAATTGCGCAAAACAAAAATAGGAGGTATTACCGTTAATTGCCTAATCATGAATCATAATTTGGCTTTATGGAAAGGAACGGAAGTTTGGGCGGCCAAAGCGTTACAGTTTATGATCGAAAACTACGGTCCTTATCCTTATGATCAGATTACCATTGCCGATACCTATATTCAGGCCGGAGGTATAGAGTATCCCAATATTGTATTTATCAATTCCATGATCAGTCCCGACTATCAAAAAAGTTTTTTTAGGGTGGTGGTCATTCATGAAATGGCTCATCAATGGTACTACGGAATGTTAGGCAGCAACCAAACCGAACATGAATGGATGGACGAAGGCTTTACTACGTTTGCGGAAATTGAAGCCGTGGAGGCCGTATTCGGCAAAAAGAATAATTTAACGCCCACGCCGGTTGACTGGTTTGGGCGAATGTTTCCCTTTGAATATGACGATCGTCTTGATAATGCCTTACAATACTTGCAGACGGCTATAAGCGGTAATGAACAAACTCCCGTGGATTATCCTCCCGATTATTTCGGCAGCGGTCTTTATATATCGCAATATTCCAAAACGGGCGATATCCTTTTTATGTTGCAATACGTTTTGGGCGATTCCTTGTTTCGTAGGGGTTTGCTTAACTATTACAAAAATTGGCATTTTAAGCATCCCTATCCTCAGGATATGATCAACGCTTTCGAAGAAGCTTCGCATCGTAAGCTGGATTGGTTTTTTAAACAGTGGTTAAAAACAACGCGTCAGCTGGATTATGCCATAGACAAGGTTAGCGGTAAGTGGATAAAAAATGCCGGAAAGCGAAAATATAAGGCAAAAATTAACTTTAGTCGTAATGGAACGCTTTTTATGCCGATAGATTTTTCGGTGCGTATGAAAAACGGTTGCGTGAAAAGTTTTCAGATTCCCGTGAATAATCAATATAAGCCGGGTCGTCCCGCTCTTGATTATTGGCATTTTACCCAAAATAAATACACAGCCGAAATCAGTTTATCCGATGAGATTCAATCGGTGGAAATTGATACTTCTCTGCGTTTAATGGATGTTAATCGTTTAAATAATAAAAACGGATTTTTACCCCCAATGCAAGCGGTTTTTATGCGACCCCAGCTTAACGGCCCGCCGCTCGATAAATATTTATGGGAATTTTGGCCTAAAGTTTTTTATAATGATATTGATAAGGCGATGTTGGGTGTTCGAACCTACGGAGGGTATCTTGGATTTAAGCACATGATTGACGCGGAGCTGCTGTTTAAGACGGCGACCCTTTCCGCAAATTTTAGTTTTAAATATTTTACGCCTGTAAATTGGACGGGAAGAAACAGTCTGTTTGGATTTTGGTTGTACTATCTTGACAAGCACGCCGGCGGCGCTTTAGGCCTGAATAAAACGTTTAAGGGTAAATCGGAAAATAAACTTGGCGCTGCGCTTTACAGTGATCATGTTTCCGATATATCCTATGCTGCGGTTGTCTGGGATGCAGGCTATACCAATTGGTTAAATTTGAAGTGGGAACATCGCTATCAAACGACATGGCGAGATGTTTACGGCTGGGAATTGAGCTGGGATAACGGCATTATTGGCAGTGATTATACTTTTTCAAAAGTTCTTCTTAAAGCAAACTATAATTTATGGACGGATTTTAGTGATTTTGAGCTGGATGTAAATTTTAAAGCAGGCTACGGCGAAGGCAATATTCCCGCGCAATTACTTTATTCTTTACGCGGGGCTAACGGCTGGAAACAATTCCGCAATCAATATTATCGCAGTCGCGGCACATTGCCGTATCCATGGCAGAGAAGCGGTAATTTGTATTTGGACGACGGCGCAAAAGTACGCGGATATAGTTTGTATTCCGAAAATGACGATAACAACGGTAATAATATTGCGGCAATCAGCTTTGACTTACGTTTGCCGAATCCGTTGGATTATTTGAACATTCCATATATGTGGCGTATCATTCCTTCGCTATTTTATGACGCCGGCGATGTTTGGAGCGAGGGAACTCCTTCAATGTCCGGAATTAAACAAAGCGCCGGGTTTTCGCTTGCATGGGAATACTTTCCTGTTCTTAACCGCTTGACGAATATCGATAAAGTGCAGTTCGATTTCCCCGTTTGGATGAACCATACGCCGCAGGGGGTAAAAGCAACGGGTTTTCGTTGGTTGGTTACATTAAAGTTTGATTTATAATAAATTAATCGTGCTCGAGCAAAGTCTTTAAGATTTCTACTCTTATTTTGATTTCCGGCGCTGTATATTGAAAAAAACGACTATCCAATCGCTAACTGCAGAATTTCCAATAAGCAAGTTAAAAATCTTATCTTTCTTGCTACCTGACTATATAAAAATATCGTTATACATTTTTATTGCTCCCTTTGTTTTTATAATAAAGTTTCACGCATCCAAAAGATGAATATTTTTTAATCATTTTCTTGAATTTTCAATAAAAAAACATTACATTAATTTTCTTTTTATTAATTAATTCTGTGAAACACACAGACTAAACCATTAAACAGAGGAACTTTAATTTATGTCCGAAGAAAAAAAAGCGGATGTCGTGGAAGAAGCGGCGTCTGTAAACAACGAACCGATTAACCCGCCTGTCGTTGAAGAGGCGGAAAATAATGCTTCAACGAAAATGCAGGAAGCACCGAAAGCAGAGGAAAAGTCGCAGGAAACGCAGGAAGATTTCGTAGAAGAAATCGTTAAGCTGGAAGACCTGGTAGAAGAAACCGAATATCCCGAGGAGGAGATGCAGACGCTTACCGGGTTTTATGAACGAACAATGAATGCTATTACGGAAAATGAAATCGTAAACGGCCGTATTCTGGATATTACCGATTCCGACGTTATCATCGATATCGGTTTTAAATCCGAAGGAATTGTTCCTAAAGAAGAATTTGATAATATCGACGAATTAAAACCGGGCGAGGAAGTGGAAGTGTTTTTGGAAACGTTAGAAGATCGCGACGGTCAGTTATCGCTTTCCCGCAAAAAAGCCGATTTTATTCGGGTCTGGGAAAAGGTCGTTAAAAAATATGAAAACGACGAAATTATTACGGGCATTATCGTGCGCCGCATAAAGGGCGGTATGGTAGTGAATATTTCGGGTATAGACGCCTTTTTACCCGGTTCTCAAATTGACGTTAAACCGATACGCGATTTTGACGCTTTTCTCGGCATGGAAAAAGAATTCAAAATCGTTAAAGTTAATCACGTACGCAAAAACATTGTTGTTTCGTCCCGTGTTCTCATCGAAAAAGAGATGGAAAGCCAGAGAGGCGAAATTCTCAGCACCCTTGAAAAAGGTCAGAAACGTAAAGGTACCGTTAAAAACATCACCGATTTCGGCGTATTTATCGATCTCGGCGGGGTGGATGGATTGCTGCATATTACCGATTTAAGCTGGGGACGCGTCAATCATCCTTCGGAATTGGTTAAATTGGATGAAGAACTTGAGGTTATGATTCTCGATTTTAATGAAAATAAGGATCGTATCTCGCTCGGTCTAAAACAGCTACAGCCCCATCCGTGGGAAAAAGTTGATGAAAAATATCCGGTCGGTTCCAAAATCACCGGTAAAGTTGTCAGTCTTACCGATTACGGCGCATTCATCGAGCTGGAGAAAGGCATTGAAGGTTTGATTCATATTTCCGAGATGTCCTGGTCCCAGCATATCAAACATCCCAGTCAATTATTAACGGTCGGCCAGACTATAGAAGCCGTTGTGCTTAATATACAGGCCGAAGATAAAAAAATCTCGCTTGGTCTTAAACAACTTGAACCCGATCCATGGGAACAAATCGAAGAAAAATATGCCGTCGGTTCCGTTCATAAAGGGATCGTTAGAAATCTTACTCAATTCGGCGCATTTGTCGAGCTGGAAGAGGGTATTGACGGTTTGGTTCATATATCCGATTTATCATGGACGAAAAAAGTACGCCATCCGAGCGAAATCGTTAAACGCAACGACGAGATTGAGGTTGTTGTCCTCGGTATTAACCGCGAAGAACGCCGCATAGCTCTCGGGCATAAACAAATTGACGCTAATCCATGGGATTCTTTTGCCGAAAATTACAGCATCAATACCGATACAAAAGGCAAGGTAAGCCGCGTCATTGAAAAGGGCATTATTGTTACGTTGCCGCTTGGCGTGGACGGATTTATTCCCAATCAACATGTGGGCGTTCCCAAGGGTAAAAAAATATCCGAAGTTTACGCCAAGGATGATGAGATACCGGTAAAAGTAATCGAATTTGATAAAGAGAACAAAAAGATCGTTCTCTCTATTGTCGATTATTTTAAAGGTAAGGAAAAACAGGAATGGGATGACTATCTCGCTACGCATGGCGTTGAAAAAACGACGCTTGGCGAAGTGGCCAAGAAGGTAGAATCAAAAGATAATGAAGATAGCAAGCCAAAAGAGGAAAAGGCTGAGGAAGCGGTAGAAGAAAAAACGGATAAGAAAAAAGAAAGCGCGGAGGAAGAAAAGAAGGAAAACGAAGAAGTCAAAGAGGAATCCGTTAAAGAAGAGAAAAAGACCAAAAGCAGAGCCAAAACCAAAAAGAAAACGGCTAAAAAGGATGAAGTAAAAGAGGAAGAAACGGAAAATAAGGTTGAAGAAAAAGTCGAAGAAACCTCTGAAAGCGAAGAAAAGAAAGAGAGTGAAGCGGAAAAGAAAGAAGGTAAATAATTTTTTTTCGCAATTGACAGCCTGAAAAAAAGCCCATAATTATTGTTACGGGCTTTTTTTTTTGCTTTGTTTTGATTTTTAAAGTATTATTAGAACAGCTTAAGTATTATATTTCACATTAGCTGCCAATATATATTAAAATCGAAAATAAATTTCTTTATGTTCCGTTTCCCTGAAATATTTACAGATATCGGCGTGGATCTCGGCACGGCAAACACTATTGTATACGCCGAAGATAAAGGCTATGTGGTCAATGAGCCCTCGGTAATAGCCTATAAAAACGCCAACGCTTTACTTTGCGCCGGTAAAGAGGCCAAAGAGATGCTTGGTCGTACGCATAGAGGAATTAAAGTTGTCCGTCCCCTCGCTGACGGCGTAATTGCGGATTTCGTAGCCGGCGAACATCTCGTTAGAGAATTTATTCGTAAGGCGGGCGTTCCGAAATTTCTGGTGAATAAAATCGTCATCGGAGTACCAACGGGAATCACGTCCGTTGGGAAAAAGCGGTTGTGGAAAGCGCCGAAGCGGCCGGGGCGCGAAAAGTATTCCTTGTTGCCGAACCGATGGCCGCTGCAATTGGGGTCGGTCTGGATGTGCTGGGTTCGGGCGCCAGCATGATCGTGGATATCGGCGGCGGAACAACCGACATCGCTATTATCAATTATGGCGGTATCGTTATTGATAATACGTTGCGTATAGCGGGTGATGAAATGAACGAGGCGATTATTCGCCATCTGAAAAATGTTTATCATCTGCGTATAGGCGAAAAAACGGCGGAAGAAATTAAGATCGAATACGGTATTGTTTCGGATAAGGACGGTCAAACGACGTTTTGCGTAAAAGGCATTGACCACCAACAGGGACTGCCTCGTCAATTGGAGCTGTCGACTGCTTTTTTTGATGAAGCCTTCTCTGATATTTTAGACGCAATTGTCAATGCCATTATTTCCGCCTTGGATCAACTTCCGCCAGAGCTGGCCGGCGATATTATTGATTGCGGCATCATTCTAACGGGCGGCGGCGCTCTGTTGCGCGGTTTGGATGATTATATTCGTGAAAAGGTAAATATTCCGGTCAGTACGCCCGATAATGCGCTTTTTTGCGTGGCGGAAGGCACGAAATTAATTTTGGAGTCTTTCTATAAACTTAAAAATGTTCTGCTTCATTGATTTTTCATCTTTTTAATGTATAAAATATGCCGCCTAAATTTTAACTCCTTTCAAATTGGAAAGCGACCCGATTTTATGTAAATTCGAAAGTACATTACTTCGCAAAGTGATTAATGAAAAAAGTAGGAGTAGATTCGTCAACGCGTCATGCTGCGATGAATCGGAGAATCTGAATCATGAATAGGAAGATTTAGATTCCCGCTTAAAACAGGCGGGAAGGACAAGGGGGAGGAGAATGTTGGAACGATAAAAAAAAAGTACACCGTTTTCATTCTTCGATTTAATCGAAAAAACTAAAATTGCACCTATACCAAAAATATCATGGAAATAATGTTGAAAAGGTTCCAAATAGGTTGGTTTTTGAAATTCCCATACTATAAAAAAGGAGATTCTATGAGGTTGAAATTGTTGGCGTTATTAATGGCGATAATTTTTGCGAATATATTAAACGCCGCAGAGCGGCAACGCTATATCGATAAACCCTTCTGGCAGGATTATGCCGAGAAATTTTTTCTTAAAGATAGCGGCCAGCAATTGATAACGGCCGTAAGCGATCGCAACGGCGTTATTAAGGTCTTAAGCGATCAAAAAATACTACAACCGTGGGACGGAAAATTGGTTGACGATCTATCCTATCGTCCAATCAATGATATGAATGTTATTAAGATTGTGGTTCATAAATCACAGTTTTTCTATTTAACGGATAAAGCGGTGTTAAGCAATTCCTGGGGGGGGCGCTTCTATGTTAAACACACTATGCCCGACGCCAAGTTGATAGCTTTTGCAAAAGGCTTTCCATTTATGATCGCCTCCGACAGCAATTTGGCTTTGTACAAAGAGAATAAGATTGTATGGACAAAAGCGTTAAGTAATGAAAAAATAATGCAAATAGCTTGCGCTCCGCATCACAGCCGCTTTATTATTCTTACCGAAAATAGTATTTATACTTTCTCTCCGCATAAAGATAAAGATAAATTCGAAAAAAAATTAAGCGGTAAAGATTTTACTTCGTTTGCTATTACAAAAGGCGGCGCCAAATTGGCGGTGGGAACTAAAAACGGTTATTTCACTATCGACAGCGAAACGTTTGGCGATAAAAGCGAGTTGATGCGTAATGTACCCTGGCCGGAAATAACCTGTATATCGGATATTCGCGGTGAATTATGGTTCGGCAGCACAAAGGGCGCTTTTAAACTGCGCGACGACGGCAAATATGACTATTATGCCTCTCTGCGTTGGTTGACGGATGATCACGTGCAGCATATTGCCCAAGGTCCAGACCATTCGGTGTTAGTTCTAAGTCAAAAAGGATTGAGTCGGATACATTTTAAATTGATGACCTTAGCGGATAAAGCGAATCATTATTTACAAATTCAGCGCAAACGTCATATTCGTTACGGATTTACATCCGAGGCCGATTTGAAACGTAAAGGGGATCTGTCTTCCTATACCTTGGTAGATACGGATAACGACGGTTTATGGACATCCATGTATCTTGCCGCTGAGCTATTTCGCTATGGAGCGACGAAATCGGAAGATGCCCTGCAGAATGCTTATGAAGCTTTTGACGCCATGGAGCGTCTCGATTTAATCAATCCGTTGCCCGGATTTCCTTCGCGCACCTTTGAACTTGACGGTTATAATAAAGGCGATCTTGGAAAAGAGGCATCCGACGGCGGCAGTATCTGGCGTTTAACGGAAGATAAGCGCTGGCGCTGGAAATCGACCACGAGCAGCGACGAATCGGACGGCCACTTTTTTGTTTATGCCCTTTTTGCCGAAATCGTACCCGATAAAGAGTGGAAAGAGAGAGCGGTTAATCAGATTGACAGGCAGGCAAGTTATATCTTGGAGCATGACTGGTATCTAATCGACTGGGACGGCAAACCGACGCGCTGGGGACGCTGGAATCCCGAGTATGTAAATAGTTTTCCCGTGCAGGTCGGCGACCGCAAGCTGAATTCGCAGTTGATTATCAGTTTCATGCAAATCGCTTATCATTTTACGGGCAATGAAAAATATAAAAAAGGCGCTTACGAACTAATTGATAAATATGGTTATTATGAAAATGCTATTCGTCCCATGTCCGGAATCGGGCAGGTGGAAGGCAATTTTCTGACAGACGGCTGGAATCACTCCGATGACGAGATGTACTTTTTAAACTATTTCGGCTTGGTAAAATATGCTTTTACCGACGAGATGAAAAAGGCGTTTAAAAATGTAGTAAAAGATCATTGGCAATACGAAAGGCCGGAAAAGAAAGCGCTCTATAATTTTATTTATGCCGCTTTAACCGACGCCAAAGAGTTTGATTTGGATGAATCCGTCTGGACTTTGAAAAATTTTCCCATGGATTTTATCGGTTGGAATGTGAAAAACAGTATGCGCAAGGATATCGTGAAGATAAAACCCAACTTTAGGGGACAGACTATCAAAGAAGTGCTTCCGCCGGACGAACGGGTGCTGCATCTGCATAACAGCAATGAATTTCGGCTTGACGGCGGAGACAACGGACGACGGGAGTATCCCGGCTATATCTATTTATTGCCTTATTGGCTGGGACGTTATATTGACGTCATCAGTCCGCCCGTTAAGTGATTTTGATTATAATGGTCTCAGTGTTGTTGCTTGAGGCCATTTTTTATTTTTACTTAAGAATCGTTTTTGATTGGGAATAGGGACGGAGAAATCCCGAAAGAGTGCTTTAAAAATAGCCGCGAATGCGCGAATATATTTATTGTATTAGGATTTAATTTCTTGTTTTGCTGAGAAAAAATAATGCAGAGGACGCCAGGAGCGCAGCGTTTTGAAAAACGTTAATAACGACATATACAATTTTTCCCTTTGCGTTCTTTGCGTGCTTTGTGTTTAACGGTAAAAAAGTTAAAAAAAATAGTAAAACCACGAAGCACACGAAGCGTATATCATGTTTTATTTTTTATTTAAGACGCACAAAAAATAGAACATACCCGTTCAAAGGGTGAAAAAAATAATAATTTTGTTGTTGAAAAATAGTTTTTTATGCTTTAAATTGCCCATTAAAAAGAATCAATACGAATAATAGTCATTAAAATCCTTTGAATAAAAAAAATGGAGTGATTATGAAAGTATCTATTCTCTTATTAATAATGTTTTTTGTTTTTTCCGCGCTTTTTGCCCAGGAAAACAGCGCCCCCGAAGTAACCAACGTAACCTTTAGCCAGCGCGATGACGGCAGCTTTATGGTGGATATTTACTATGACCTGTCCGACGCCGACGGCGATACCATGGCGGTAAGCATGCAGGTTTCCCCCGATTCAGGGATAACCTGGGATTTTAGCTGCGCCCAAATTAGCGGCGATGTGGGAGCGAATATTTTAAGCGGCACGGGCAAACACATTGTTTGGGATTTTGGGGCCGAACACCCCCAAACTTATAATGACCGGATACAAATAAAAATTATTGCCGATGACAGCAATTTTGACGGTACCGTAACCGATATTGACGGTAACGTTTATCAGTGCGTAAAAATAGGCGATCAGTGGTGGATGGCGGAGAATTTAAAGGTAACCCACTACCGCAACGGCGAGGCCATCCCCAATGTAACGGATGGTTCGGAATGGTCAAATTTAACAACGGGCGCCTGGTGCGCCTATAATAATGATAACGGTAATGTATCTACATACGGCCTGTTATATAATTGGTACGCGGTAGATGACAGCCGCAACATAGCTCCGGAAAGCTGGCATGTGCCCACGGATGAAGAATGGCAAACTTTGGTTGATTATCTCGGTGGCTCTTCAGTTGCCGGCGGTAAATTAAAAGAGACAGGCACAACCCACTGGTATAGCCCAAACACGGGCGCAACAAATGAAAGCGGCTTCACGGCACTTCCGGGCGGTTACCGTGATTACAATTATGGTACATTCTACAATGTCGGTGGATACGGCTACTGGTGGTCTTCTACAGGATACAGTTCGTCAAACGTCTGGAACCGTATCCTGAATTACAATAATTCAGACGTCTACCGCAACAGCCACAGTAAGCGTAGTGGGTTTAGCGTTCGTTGCGTCAGGGATTGACTATTGGGTTATTTGACTATTTGGGGTATGGGGCGAAGTCCCATCGAAAATTTTTTTCAAAATAAAGTAAAAATTAATAATGAGCAGTGGAAGAATTACCGGTTTACCACCTGAGATAGTAAGTTAGCAGTTTTTTCGATGATTTTTAATGACATATATCAACTGAATTACCGTGCTCTATCT
>CAYRJN010000021.1:0-6462 GCA_964424545.1 uncultured Calditrichaceae bacterium | reverse complement strand
TTTAGCTGAATTGCCACGAGCTTTAGCTCGTGGATAAAAGAGCGCACCCATTATCTGGGCTTTAGCCCAACAAATAACAAGGAATTAATAATGCCCTATATCAGAATCTGGATACACCTGATATTTTCCACAAAAAATCGAGATAAGCTAATTTTAAAAGAATTAAAGCCCAAGCTTCTAACTCATATAAAAGAAAACGCAAAAAAGAAAAAAATATATATTGATTTCATTAATTGTACAGAAGACCATTGCCATATATTAATTTCTCTCGGCGCCAATCAATCTGTCAGCGAAATAGCCCGTTTGATAAAAGGCGAATCATCCAACTGGCTTAATAAAACGAAACTATCCAAAACAAAATTTAAATGGCAGGAGGAATATATTGCCGTATCAGTAAGCGAATCGCAGATTAACAAGGTCAGAAATTATATAAAAAATCAAGAAGAACATCACCGGAGTAAAACATTTTCGGAAGAATATAGATTATTTTTGGATAAATATGGTTTTGAACAATTGGGCTAAAGCCCCAATTAAATTTGTGTATCATTAATCAACGAGCTAAAGCTCGTTGCAAGTCAAATGAATTTTAGAGGATTATGGGGCTATGCCCAATGAAATGTAGAAAGAAAATCAAATCATATTATATTTGTGTTAAAATAATATAAAATTGGAGTTTATTATGAAAACGTTTACCGCCTTTCTAATCATCGCCATGCTTTCTTTTACCCGTCTTTTTGCCGATACGGGGTTTGGCGTTTCGGAAGTTGGTACATTATCTTCCATGTCCACAAACATAAAAAGTAATGAAAATCTTCCGCTTAATTATTTCCTGAATCAGAATTATCCCAATCCGTTCAACCCTTCAACCGAAATCGCTTTTAGCCTGGCCAAAGCGTCTTTTGTTACGCTTGAGGTGTTTGATGCACTGGGGCAAAAGGTGCAGGTTCTTATAAACAGAAAAATGAATGCGGGCAGGCACGCGGTTAAATTTAACGCCGGCAATCTTGCAAGCGGGGTATATTATTATAAGATAACGGCGGATAAATTTCAGCAGGTTAAAAAGATGCTGCTGATTCAGTAATCGGGCGCAGGGAAAAGCGTTGAGCGGTTAAATCACAGGCGACAAGAATAAATTAGATGGTTCTTTCTCGTTTTGTGTGGATAAATAGTGTAACAATGTGCTTTACAGCGAACGGCGAGGGAGTTTGTTCGTTCGGCACAATGAAAACATATTAAGGATAATAACATGACTCCAAAACAATTTTTCGACTGGCAGACGGCAGGCGGTACAGACGATGTTATGCGTATGGTTGATTGTTTGGAACGCGCAGATATCCAATGGTGTGCAATAGGAGGGGTGGCCGTGAATCATTGGGCTGAAGAACCCATGGTCACGCAAGATGTTGATTTTGTTGTCGCCGCAGAATCTGTGGAATCTGCGATAAAATATCTCGAAGAGGCCGGCTTTAAATCGAAACGTTTTCAATGGTCTATTAATTTCTACGGCCGTTCCAAGGTGAGTCTTCAATTAAGTACGGAAAATTTCTATAAAGATTTCCCCGCTCGTTCAGTTCCCGCGGATATTCACGGAATTCTGATGCGTGTTGCTTCTCTTGAAGACACATTGCATGGAAAGATAAAGGTATGGCGGGATGCGGAAAGAAGGCAAAGTAAAAAGTTAAAAGACCTTGGCGACATAGCCCGCTTGGTTGAAGGTCACCCACAGTTGTGGGAATTACTTGATAATGATTTGAAAGCGATAATTCAAAAGCCATAAGAAATAAAACCGAACGAGGTAAATTCGGCAAAAACCCACACGAGGACTTTATCCGCAAAACGGATTAGTGACAATGGGAATTAGGCACGGAACTTTTCGGATAACACTCTTTCCGTTACACCGGCCGATGACTCGGCTACGTCCTATGAACCCTTTTTTTTAATAATTTATCCGCCAAATCAGGACGATTTATTTTTTCCAACAGAGTTTTAATTTTATTGCGGTTTCCGCGTTTATACCAAAAGAAAAAGAGGCGCTGATTCAATTTTTCACTTTTTGCTTTTGCCGTGTAGATTTTTTTTAAGGTATAGGGATGATAGCCGGAATAATATATCACCGTGGCCACGGTCATGGGTGTCGGTGTGAAATCCTGCACCTGTTCCAATTGTAATCCCAATTCTTTGCTGATGACGGCCAGTTCGGCCATATCTTTAATTTCGCTGCCGGGATGGCTGGAAATAAAGTAGGGAATTAACTGCTGATTTAAAGCATATTTTTTGTTAATAGCCGTAAACTTTTTTTGCAGCGTTCTAAACAGGTCAAAAGTCGGTTTGCGCATTATTTTTAATACGGAATCGGAAGTATGCTCCGGCGCCACTTTTAAGCGTCCCGATGTATGACGCAAAAGAACACGTTCGAGATATTCTCTGTTGCCGGGAAGCGTTTCGTTCTCTAAAAAGAGGTCGTATCTTATACCGCTGGAGACAAAAGCTTTTTTGACCTTCGGATGACGGTCCACGTTGTTATATATTTCCAAAAGTTCTTTGTGCGATGTATTCAAATTGCTGCAAATGGACGGAGAGATACACGAGGGCCGGGCGCAGCCGTCGCACAACTTCTGGTCTTTCCCGCGCATTTTGTACATATTGGCCGACGGCCCTCCGAGATCGCTTATATAGCCTTTAAAATCGTGCATCTTCGTAATTTCTTCTACTTCTTTCATGATGGATTTGCTCGAACGGCTGGCGATATCGCGTCCCTGATGGGCGGAAATGGTGCAGAAGCTGCAACCGCCGAAACAACCGCGATGCATATTGATGGAATGTTTGATCATTTCATAAGCGGGGATAGGCTTTTTTTTATGGTATTTAGGATGCGGCAGTCGGGTATAGGGTAAATCGAAAACCCGATCAATATCTTTTTCGTTCATGGGCGGGTAGGGAGGATTGATAATCACGGTTTTATTAGCTACGCGTTGCAAAAGCCGTTTGGCCTTGCGATTATTGGATTCTCGTTCAATAATTTTAAAATTAGCGGCAAAGGCACGTTTATCTTTAAGACACTTGTTGTGCGAGTCCAGTTCCAAATCATGCCATTTTTTTATTTTCTGTGGCGTATCGCATAAAAAAGCCGTTTGCGGAATATTTTTCAATGAGGAAAAAGGCACGCCTCTATCTAACAAACGTAAAATTTCCCATAACGGTTTTTCGCCCATACCGTAAACGAGCAAATCAGCGCCGCTATCAACCAAAATGGACGGTTTCAGTGTATCCGACCAATAATCGTAATGCGTAACGCGCCGTAAGGACGCTTCAATACCGCCGATTATTACAGGCGTTTGAGGATATAAATTTTTAAGTATTTTTGTATAGACTGCCGTAGCATAATCGGGACGAAAATTGCGCATTCCGCCCGGTGTGTAGGCGTCATTTGCGCGGCGGCGCTTATTGGCCGTATAATGGTTGATCATAGAATCCATATTGCCCGAAGTGACGCCGAAAAAAAGACGCGGTTGCCCGAGTTTTTTAAAATCACGTAGATCGTCGCGCCAGTTGGGCTGGGGAATAATCGCAATGCGTAAGCCGGCTTTCTCAATCAGCCTGCCGATAACCGCCGCGCCGAAAGCGGGATGATCCACATAAGCGTCTCCGCTAATTAAAATGACGTCTAACTCCTGCCAACCGCGCTGTTTAACTTCCTTAACGGTAATCGGCAGCCATTTTTCTCTATCAAAGGTTGTGGTAATCAAAATGATAATTTCGTAAAATGACACTTTCTATTTTGTAACGGGTGAAAAAAGTAAATTATTCTATTAAACAAATTAAAGCAAAAGGAAATTTCATAAACGGTTGAGGTTATTTATTTATGACTTTTTAAGGAAGATCTAATTACTTTGCGAAGCTATGTTCTAAAAAGGAAGAATTTTTAAATTTTAAGAAAAGTATGTGATCTTGGTTATTGAAAATATTTATTCAAAATCGTATATTTTTTCTAAGCCTATTACAAACATTTTGTCATAGGTAATTGTCTATTCTGTTAAACAAACAAAAAGAGGAGGAAATAGATATGAAGCGTATATTGACGGTGATTTTTATATTCGCCGTAAGTTTGCAATTGGCGCAGGCAACGACCTATTTTAAAAGTTGGGTTAACGGCGTTGCAAGGGACACTTTGGTCCAGGGCGATCTTTTTGCATGGGAGTATGATGTTTCCGTGCCGGGCGGCAGCGCTCATGTTCAACTGTATGTGGATGCTAATCATGATCATAATGTGGACAACAGCGATGTCTTGCTTATCGAATTCGATCAAACCGACGGGCAAAATAGCGGCGACGGTCCGCCCCCCGATTCGAGTTCAACGCCGGATGGTATTATCTATACGACAATTGGTTCTTTTGGTTTTGCGCCTACCGATTATATATTTGTTGTGAAGGACGGCAATGATTATTCAATGGCTATGGGTTATTTACACATTAATCCGCTTCCGCAAGTCAATGTTACGGTAATAGGGCATCTTGATATTGAGGGCGTTCAAGCGCCTGATGCACGTTTGGCTAATTTTATGGTTGAAGCCACACGCGAGAATTTTGATGACGATATCGGTTGGTCTGCGCTGACCGATGAAAACGGAGATTATTCAATTAACTTACCCGATTCCGCCGTGGGGAAAAATTACAAAATTAGTTTTACTTTCGAGTCACAGCTTTCACAATATATTCCTCAGCCCGATTCCTATCACGATGTTGTAATTAAGAGCGGCGACAATAGCTCTTTTGATTTTACTCTTAACAATCCCAAATCATGGGTTTACGGTTCCGTTCTTGATGAAAACGGTAATTTAGTGGCTGTTTCAGGTTGGGGCTCGGTTGTCAATACGTTAAACGATTTGGAAACCGAATTCCAAAGTGTAGACGGTCAATATCGGGCGGCGGCGCCTTTTGCTTCGGATGATGAAGGTAATGTGCCTTTTCATTTAAATTATTGGTCTAATGCTTTAATTCCCGATTATATGATCCCTGCCACTTGGGATAACCCCGAATATGATTTTATGCTCAGCGCCGGCGATAGTATTGAAAAGAATATTAATGTTTATTCCACAAATGCGCTTATTTATGTTATTGCCCGCAAAGATAGTATGCCTTTAGACGGGGCTTATCAGGTAAATGCAAATAATAGTCAGTATGGACAAACATACAGTATGTGCAATGGCGAGTCCGTTATAAAACTGCATGTTCGCGATGGTGATTTTTATAATGTAGGACTTACGAATACGGAAGACGGTCAATTGGATATGCCGGACGGTTATTATCTTTACCCGCAAAATTGGCAGACGGCATTTGCGGGCGATACGGTGCGGTTCATTTTTAAACGCGCGGAAGGAGTATTAAGCGGGCATATACATCTTGCTCCCGATGACCCGCAAGGAGATTTAGGCCAGTGTATAATAGAAGTCCATAATACAAATTGGGAAAAATATTTTACAGCGCCAATCAATCAGGATTCAATGAATTTCACGCTCAACGTTCCGGCTGATACGTTTAATGTACAATTTAGCAGTTGGAACGGCGATTATTTGGCCATGCCGGTAGAATATAGTCAAATTATTGGCAATAACGACACCACCGATACGCTTGATTTTACTTTGAATTACGCGCATGCCCATCTTGTCGTTAAATTACGGAACGCGCCTGTAGATCCTTTATTTAATGAAATATTGCAAATATATACGGATGGCGATTATCCATACGTCTATAGAGTTTCCGAAACGATGCGGGCAGACTCTGCGTTTTATTTTAGAATTTGCGACGGTCAATGGGAAATTGATCCTCCTTTTTTTGGAATAGAATATGTGCCGAGTCCCTCGAAAATCAGTTTGAACGTGAGCAACGACAGTTCTTATTATTATGTGGAATTTAATTATACGCTTACCGGGATAGAGGATAATCAACCTCCTGTTCCAGAATCATTCTATGTTAAACAAAATTATCCCAATCCGTTTAATCCATCTACAACATTGGAATTCGGTTTGTCTGAAAGGGAAGAGGTTAGCGTCACTGTGTATAATTTGGCCGGCCAAAGAGTAAGCACGCTGTTTAAAGGGACAATGAATTCGGGCGTACATCGTTTAAAATGGGATGGAAGCGATATGGCGTCGGGAATATATTTTTACAAAATAGAGACGCCTACAAAATCGATTATTAAACGTATGCTGCTGATTAAATAATACGCAGCAATGAAATTATATCGGTTAATGAAAATAAACTTTTAAAAAGCGAGACAAAATTTAATAGGAAAAAGAGCGGTAATTTGTTGCCGCTCTTTTTTTATGTTGTTTTGTAAATTGATGATTTCGTTTAAACTAAGTGCTTTCTGAGTAGGTTCAAAAAACGAGAATAAAATATTATTTTATTGTATCGGAATTTCAAAGTTTATGCTTATTCCATCTATCTTGCAAAACAGAAAAAA
>CAYRJN010000020.1:0-31057 GCA_964424545.1 uncultured Calditrichaceae bacterium | reverse complement strand
TGAATTTTCTGTTTTTATCAATTTCCCAAATAATATCATTGCTTGTTTCTACTAATGCGCGCAAGCGTTCTTCATAGTCGTTCAACGATGCGGCAGCGCGTTCTTGACCGCTTTTATAATACGATACTCTGTCTGCCAAAGCCATGGACATCAATATTACGAAAACGGCAGTGGTAAAAATTATTCCGTTTTCCGTAACGGCTGCGCTTGGCAGTATTCCGGTTCGCACTAAAATGATCATTACAACGCCGATACTTAAAATAAGAAGACTGCTGTGGAAGTATGCAGACCGATAAATATTCTTATACCAAAATACGACGCCGATGATTAACAGCAGAAATATGACTAAGGTCACAAGAATATTAATAACAAGAATAAAAAAATGATAGTTGATAAAAGCCGTTCCCAAAAAAGATATAATAACTAACGCTATTATTATGTTGAATGAATGGTCTATTGCATGCGCCCGTTTTTTTAACTGCATAAAGCCGGAAATATATTTTAGAAAGAATATTTCCGTTGCGGAGACGAAAAAGGGTATGGAAATTTTATTTAAAATGGATATATCCGGCCATAAATAAAGGTAGGCGTAACCTTTTACGGAGATAATATAACCGGCAATAGATAAAACCGAAACACTGAAATATATATAACTCGAATCATTTAATGAAAAATAGAGAAAGATATTATATCCCATGATCAAAAGCATAATTCCGATGAAAATTCCTAATAAAATTTCGTTCGTATTGTTGGCTCTCATATATTGAGTGATGTTCATCAGAGATAACGAAAGCGTCATGGATGCATCGTTCTTTACTCTGAAATAAATGCTGTATTCAATACCATATTGTCTTTTTAATATAAATATTATTCTCGGATCTAATTGTTCTCTGCTGTCGATTGGTCTCATATTGCCCGTTTTAAGGGATTTTATTAATCGGCCTTGTTCATCAAATTGGTAGATGTCTACATAATTAAGATTTGCAAAATTAAATTGCAATATAAACGGTTCGCGCGATTTATTCGTAAACTTTACTTTAAAGCGACCCCAGTAAACGCTGTTAGTAAAGCCGTAATTAGGCGCGGATTCGCCGGCAGGTTGAAACGCGTTATCGTACGCCGGCGAGATGACATCTTCCAACGTTAGCTTTCCAAGGCTGTCTTGTAATATTTCTATGTTTAACCCGATAAGTTCGGCGGCTTGTTCATCCTTAATCGTAATGGGCTCGACGCCAAAAATATTAGATACGGTTATTAAGATAAAGAAGATCGATTTTACATTTCGTATATTTTTTAGATTCTTTTTCATAAGTTTGAAATTACTCTTCTATGAGGTTATCTTCCGTATTATTATCAACGGGCCAATATATTTTAAAAACAGCGCCTTTATATAAAGCGCTTTCTATATCAATTAAACCATCGTTTTGGCTGATAATACCAAAGACAGTGGCCAGTCCCAAACCGGTATTTTTATTTTTGTCTTTTGTTGTAAAAAACGGTTCGAAAATTTTTGTTTTTATATCTTCGGACATGCCGACGCCAGTATCCTTTACCGATATTTCTATGTACGTGCGATATTTTGTTTTTGTCGATTGCAATAAAGGGTTGTTATCTTTGTCCGTTAGCCCGGTTGTAATTGTAATTTTCTTTTCTCTGTTGTTCTTTTGTTCGTTTATAGCGTCGCGAGCATTAACGAGAAGATTTATAATAATTTGTTCGATTTGTCCCGGATCTGCTTTTACCATAGGTAGCGTTTTGCTGAAATTGGTTTCAATCTGAATATCTTCTCCAATGAGGCGCCCGGCCATTTTGATAAAGTCCGATAATAATTTATTGAGATCTATTTGTTGGGGTTGATAAATCTGTTTACGGCTGAAGGCCAATATTTGTTTGGTGAGCGCTTCGGCTTTTTGACTGGCAGAATAAATCGTTTCGATATGCTTCCGTCTTTGATCGTTTTCTTTTAAATGCATAAGTAAAACTTCGGAATAGCCTTTGATAACCGTAAGCAGGTTGTTAAAATCATGGGCAATACCGCCGGCAAGCGTTCCGATCGCTTCCATTTTTTTAGATGTGATTAATTGATTCTCCAAATGCTTTTGTTTCGTAAGGTCTATAATTTGCGCAATAGTCAGCGGTTTATTATTAAAATCTTTTACTGTAGTGACATAAATTTTTACGGCTATTGTTTTCTCCTGAATATTTTTTAGTTCAATCTCATAACTTTCGGGTATCTTTTTTCCTTGTTGACGTAATTTATACCGTTTGGCGACCATTCCCACTAATTTGGGGTCTAAATATTTCCTAAAATCGGTTCCAATTATTTTATCTAAAGAATATCCGATCATTTTTTCAAGGCGTGGGTTTGCATAAATTATTTGATAGTTATCATCTACCATTAAGATCGCGGTTTGTGTATTTTGAACAATAGCTTTGAATTTTTCCTCCGATTCTTTAAGGGCTTTTTTCCTTTGATAATTAACGGTAATATCGCGGTCGCTGCCTCTGAATCCTAAAAATTTTCCATTTTCATCATAAAATGGTTTGGCATTTTTTTCAAAAATTATCCATTCATTATTCTTATTTCGCATTTCATATTCATAGCCCAAAATAGGCTCTTTCGATAAAACGCTCGTTCGTAACAGTTCTCTCTGGCGGCTGACTTCCTGCGGTTTAAGGTAATCAAACGCCCTTTTGCCGATCATCTCTTCTGCAGTCCAACCGAGAACGTTTTCTACATTAGGACTGATGTAACGGAAAACAGAGTTTTTGTCGGCTTCCCAAAAGATATCAAGGCTATAATCAATAAATGATTTGAATTTTTCAATACTTTTTGATAATTCCCGCTCGATTTTTTCTTTATCGGATTTTAATTCCTTAACCTGGTTTGCCAAAGCCAAGGACATCAAAAGGATGGGCGGAAAACTGCCGATAATGTAACTATTGTCGGTAAATACTCTACTCTGCATTACACCAAAAACAACAAGCATCGTCAAAAGGGTCATTGTAAAAAAGAAAAGCATGGAACTTAAGAAATAGACGCTTGTATATTTTTTTCGCCATGCAATATAAGCAACATATAAATTAAGTAAAAAAGATATAATTATCACATAATTAATAAGTTGAATCACAACTTGGAAATCTATGAAAAAGGATGATATTAACAATAATAACGCCGCCGTCTTTCCCATTTGGTATATGTTATGAATTTGAGGGAAATGCTTTTTTAGCGAAAGAAAATTATCTGCAAAAGATAAGAAGGAGTAAATTAAGATTGTTAAAAATAGTTCCAGAGATATCAGATTCAAAAAAGGAAAATCCGGCCATAAATAAAGGTAAGCATATCCTTTATACGCTAAAGTATAAAGCGTAAAGAAAATAATGGAAAAATTAAAATAAAAATATGTTTTGTTTTTAAAAGAAAACCCTAAGGTGAAATTATAACCGATTAAAATCAGCATAATTCCGATAAATATACCCATCAAAAAATTATTAAGACGCACGATTTTAGTGTACTTATCCGCCGTTGCAATAGACATGGTTAAGTTTGTTGTGGCGTCGTTTTTAAATCTAAGATAAAAAGTGTTTACGGATTCGTTGGGCAGCGATAGGGTAAAGATTATATTAGGATTAAATACGTCTCTGCTGCCGACGGAACGTAAATTGCCTGTCCGTACCTTTTTTATCAGCTCTCCTTCTTGGGTTAATTGAAAAAAATCGACTCTGTTTATATTGGCAAAATGAACTATTAAAACGGCGGGAGGCGAATGTGGTATCGTTTTTTGCGCATTAAATCTTACCCAATAGGCGGAATGGGTAAATCCTCTATTTAATCCGCTTTTTCGCGCCGGAATAAACTTATTGGAATATTCGGTAGAGGTGATGTCCTTTAAGGTCAGTCCGGCCTCGGCATCTTCATAGATTTCCAAATAATCTACAATGTTGATTTCATCTTTTTGCAAAGGAAGTGTAATTGTTTCCGCCGCATCGCTTATTAAAGGAAAAATTAACGATGTTACAATGAACAGCGTTATAATTATATGGCGTAAAAAATTCATATTAATGGTTCTGAGTAAGTAATAGTAATAGCATCATTTTTTGTTTAGAATACGATAAACAATGGCGATCAATTTAGGCCGATTTGAATTCGATTATTAAAAATAACAGCTTAATTCGCTAAACCCAAATATTTTTATTTTGACATAAATGTTATGGAAAAAGATCAAATTTTATTGTATCGGAATTTCAAAAAACAACCTATTCCGGACATTTTCATTTATTTTTGTATTCTTCTCAATTTTGAAATTATACATAGTTTTCATAGACAGTATTTTAAATTCTCCAATATATCTGAGAATGACAATATTGGACTTTTTTGTAGCCGTTTCCACATTCTCCTCCCTCTCATTCTTGAATGTTTTGATCGGGAAGCTAAATCTTGCTATTGTTTACATTCAGATTCCTTCTTTCGAAGGAATGACACGTTGACAATTCTACTCGCACTATTTTCATTAATTACTTTGCAAAGTTATGTTCTTGTATACGAACTTTAAACGGTTAAGTCAATAAAAATCATAATAGGCGTTTTAGTTACGATCGTCGCAATTTTCCCGACTTCCTATATTGCTGCGCCGCCGCGTTCGCCGGTGCGAATGCGTATACAATCTTCTAGGGGTCTGATAAAAATTTTTCCGTCGCCCAGCTCGCCCTTTCCATTGCGTGCGCCTTTGATAATGGCGTTGCAGGTAATCTCTACAAATTCGTCATTACAGGCAATATCAAGGCGTACCTTGGGAATCAAATCAGGTACGACTTTAACGCCGCGATAAACGTCCTCCTCCGGTTCCTGTTGTCCGTGGCCGGTTACGCTGTCCACTGTTATACGTTTTATTTCCGCCGCATACAACGCTTCTCGTACGGAGTCTAATTTTTCCGGTTTTATAATGGCCGTTATTAATTTCATTGTGTTACTCCTTCAAAATGAATAATACTATCCTTATATTTCAAGGTTTTGGATCTTATTAATTTATGCTTAATTTTTAATAGATTGGTTTGCTGTTAATTTATATGCAGCAGACCGTAGCCTTGTTCCGCATGTTCGGTGCGATCTATTCCGGCCTGTTCATCGCTGTCGCTCAAACGGAAGCCGAACGATTTTTCCAAAAATACGGCAATGACAATGGATAAAACCGCCGAATAGACAACAGCGATTAAAACCGCCCATGATTGGGTAAAAAATTGAGACAAATATGTCCATGATTGCGTCTGCTCGGAGACCCAGCCCGGTCTTAAAAACAGTACCAATGCCAATGCGCCGATAATCCCTGCAATGCCATGGATCCCGAAAACGTCTAATGTATCGTCATAGCCGATTTTATTTTTTAAAATAATGGCAAGATAACAGATTGCCGCCGCAATAAAACCCAATAATAGGGCTCCGCCGGGCGTTACAACGCCCGCCGCAGGAGTAATGGCGACCAATCCGGCAAGCATACCCGAAACAAATCCCAGGCTGGTCGCTTTTCCGTGGTGCATCCCTTCTATTAACATCCAGCCTAAAGCGCCCGAAGCGGCAGCAACCTGGGTCAGCGTTAAAGCCCGCGCCGTATCGAGACCGCTGGAAATGGAGCTACCGGCATTAAAACCGAACCATCCCACCCATAACAGTCCGGCGCCCATAAGCGTCATTACCAAATTATTAGGATTCATGGCCGACTTCGGATAACCTCGCCTGGCGCCGAGATAAATCGCCACAACCAAACCGCTGACGCCGGCCGTTATATGAATTACGGTGCCGCCGGCATAATCTATAGCGCCCATTGCCGCTAAAAATCCGCCAGGCGCCCAAACCCAGTGGGCAACCGGCATATAGACCAGCAAACTCCATAACAATATAAAGATTAAGTAACTCTTAAATTTTACGCGTTCGGCAAATGATCCGGCAATCAGAGCGGGAGCGATTATGGCAAACTTCCCTTGAAACATGGCAAATACATATTCCGGAATATGTTCGTTAATAATACTACTGTCAATACCCTTAAGCAAAAAATAATCCCAATTCCAACCGACAAATCCACCCAAAATATTAGCGCCGAAACTTAAGGCGTACCCAACCACAACCCATAGAACGCCGATAACGGCCATAGCCGAAAAACTATGCATCATCGTGCCCAAAACATTTTTTGTGCGCACCAAACCGCCGTAGAACATACCCAGTCCGGGCACCATAAGCAGTACAAGCGCCGTTGACGTAAGCATCCAAGCTGTGGCGCCGCTGTCGATCTTTTGTATTTCCGATGCATTGGCTAAAGCGAAGGGAATTAACATCAATATTGTCGTAAATAACAACTTTGTTCTGGATTTCAAGACGACCTCCTTTTTTTGTACTATTCTGTAATTTATTTTGTGCTTTTATAAATTGTAAATAATTTATATTGGCGATAATTTAGATTTCCGTTTTTGCGGAACAATAATTTGATGACGCTCAGCCATCCTTTTTATCAATTTACCGCGCTCTATTCTTTGATTTTCTAATAATTAAAAACCAGACCGAACCAAAAATAATCGGATGAATATAAATCGATACTGTGTGAATAATTCCAATTTAGCGCAATAAAATCGTTTAGAGGTTTTACGCCTGTAAATAGTATCTGTCCGGTAGCGCTTTTATTGAACGCCTTGGAGAAGCGCAACGGATACGAACCGTAAGCGAGTTGAGCGCTCCATATCATATTGAAAAATTCTCTTTCATAAGCTATTTCCAACCAATAATAGGATTTTGAAATATAAATTTGAGTGGCGGGCTGATTCGGGACATAATAGGACGCTATTTTGAAGTCCTTAAACACAATTTTTGCGAATAGCTCATATTCGTACGAGCTGTCATTGGATAAAACCGATGTGTCATACATATAATTTGTTAAGCCCGTTGAAAACAAAAAATGGGAAAAATTAAAATTAATACTTAAATAGGGGTCGATTTCCAGTCTTGGACCGTTTTTTCCAAAATCAACGGTTGAATACCAAACGCCAAAAGCCAATATATTATAGACAGTGTCAAAACTTCCTTGCAATGCTACGCCGTCATAGACCTTTATGCCTCGAAATACATACGTTGATACGCCACTAAAAGTCCCGGAAACAACGCCGGATTCCGCTTTTGATTTAGTGAATAAAAAAAGAATAAATATTACAATAATTACGTATTTTTTTGAAATCATTCTATTCTTGCTCCCCTTTAAAGGGATATATCTAAGCAACTTGTGTGCCAGTTAATTACGATTTATACTATGCTATTGAAAATACGATAATTAAGGAATGATTAAGATCCTGCCTATTGAAATGAAGATAAACAAAATTGTATTATAATTATTTATTACTACAATTTTGTAATAATTGAGAAGATATCTTTTCTACAGGCCTTATTAAGCATCTTTAATTCTCTGCTGAGCGGAACTTTTTAGTTATAAAAAACAACAAAATCGATGCGAATATCTTATGTGTAGGCGCAGTAAATGATGTAATAATACAATTTTGTAGTCATGGGATAGTAAATAAACAATATTGTAGGCACAAAGGGACAGAACGTGAAAACTAATGCTGAAGGCGTCGCAATATTACTTGCCGAATATCCGTAAAACGCTCGGTATATACATGGCAGGGTCTGGATAGTTTTTCTTCAAGCATTTCAATGCTCCAATTATCAAGAAAGAGGGCATCTTCATTTAAAACGCGAGGAGGAATAAAGATCAGGTCTCCGAGGTCTCTGTTTTTCAGTTGATTATATATATCGCCGGCCACCAGAAGACCGGATACTTGTATAGTATGACCGAAAAAATCATTTTCTACAATAACCAAATCGATATTCAAATTGGTAATCTTGCGTAAACGGTTAATAATATGTTTTTCAAATCGTTCACCGGCCAGTCTGCCCGTTATCCATGTAATGTTTGTTTTTTTCGGTAAAGAATCGGGCAGGTCTTTCATTTCATCCTCAAACTCGTCGATCATACGTCTAAATTCTCCAACGCCGTTTTCAATCTGATAAAAAGCATCATAATAAGACGCTTCCGGCAGCGGCTTATCGGCTTTAATAAAAAATTCATCGGAAAGATAGATGAAAAAATTGCCGAGTTCACCTTTTAAATCCTCGCGCATACGATTTGTTTTGACAATCATCCCTTCAAGTTCTTCTTGCGTATGGATACGCAAGGGGTAAAGGTTTTTTCGGAATTGCGTTAAGCCGAGCGGAACCACTGCAACCGATTTTAAACGCGGATAAAAACGTTTTAAATCGGTAATGGTTTTTTCAAAAATTGAGCCGTCATTAATACCTGGACATAAAACGATCTGTGCATGAAGTTCAATACCGTTATCCGTAAGATATTCGATTTTCTCCAGTAGACGGTCGTTTGCCTTAATCCCCAGCAGCCGTTTACGTATTGAAAGGTCGGTTGCGTGCACGGAAATATAGAGCGGACTAAGGCGCTGTTTAACAATACGTTTAAGATCGCTTTCGTCCATAGTGGTCATAGTAACATAATGGCCGTAAAGAAAGGAATAGCGGTAATCTTCATCCTTAAAATAGAGGGGTTTACGCAAGCCTTTGGGATTTTGATAGACGAAACAAAAAACACAATTGTTGCCGCAAGACTTTAGCTGCATATCTTCAATGGTCAGGCCGATATCTTCGTCCATATCCTTTTCGATTTCATATAGGATATCTTCGCTTTTTTTGCGAATAAGCAGCTCTACCGATTCACTCGCGGTATAATAGCGATAATCCAAACGATCGTTGATCTTTTCTCCGTTTACCGATAAAAGTTTATCGCCTTTTTCAATGCCTAGCTCTGCGGCAATACTTTCTTTATTTATACCGATGATTTCGACCATAATTATAAAGCGCTCAATCCTTTCGTCCGATTTATTTTGTGGTCATGGTCCAAACGCCGTCCCAGTCATCGCCCGGAGGACTGCTTTTAAACAGCTCACAACGTTGTATATAACGCTTGGAAGGTCCGTCGTCCCACTTAAGCTTTAGCGCTTTATTGAACTGATTGATTGCTTCATCCCAATTTTGGTTTAAATAATTATCAAAACCGATTGAAAAATATTCAATAACGCCTTCCATTTCGGCCTTAATGCCTTTCTCTTTAGTGCCGATCAATTCGTAAACTTTAACAGGTTCGGTTTTACCCTTAACCCGTAATAAATCCAATTGACGGGCGTAAATAAGATCGCCGGCCATTTTATAGGTTTCGTGGCCAATCATAATCTGTGTATCATATTCTTTGTTAGCCGGTTCAAGGCGTGCGCCAAGATTTACAGCGTCGCCCATAACCGTATAATCAAAACGGGTTTCCGAGCCCATGTTGCCTACAACCATCGGTCCGGTATTTACACCACAACGGACGGTAAGCTGCGGACGCCCCTGTTTTTTCCAGAATTCGCGCATTTGGGCTAGTTTTTCCTGCATATCCAACGATGCGGCGCAGGCTTCATAGGCGTGATTGCCTTTAGCTATAGGCGCGCCGAAAACCGCCATAATGGCATCGCCTTCATATTTATCAAGCATACCGTTGTAATCGAAAACAATATTGGTCATCTCGGTGAGATATTCATTAAGCAGATGTACCAGCTCTTCCGGTGTTAGCTGTTCCGATATAGTGGTAAAGCCGGCTACGTCGCTAAAGAAAACCGTACATACTTTTTTCTCGCCGCCCAGCTTGATTTTATCGGGGTTGGCAAGCAGTTCGTCCACAACGGATTTAGTGACGAAGTGGGAAAATGTATTACGGATAAAGCGTTTGTTCTTTTCTTCCGTTGCGAAGCGGTAGAGATAAACGCCGGCAAAAGTAAACAACATTACAATAAACGGATTAACCATTTCAATCCAAAGATTATCCGTAAAAAAGATATAACCTGCATAAAAAGTGTATCCGACGGCAAATAAGAAAGTGAACAGAATGCTGAGAATAGGACCTAGGAAACTTAGAACGATTCCAAGAGATATTCCTATGGCGGCCATGGTT
This sequence comes from uncultured Calditrichaceae bacterium, assembly GCA_964424545.1. Classification (GTDB taxonomy): domain Bacteria; phylum Calditrichota; class Calditrichia; order Calditrichales; family Calditrichaceae; genus JAUVIB01. The sequence goes on along the minus strand of CAYRJN010000020.1, from coordinate 21,026 downwards.
AAAAAAGCCGCCAAAGGGCTGATTTTATCAATGTATTGCTGCGTTAAAAGCGTGTACATTATATTGGCATGTATTTCCACTCCGGGAAACGACGGCTGCATGGGTACACTTCGCAAATCATACAAGCCCGCGAGGCTGGTGCCGAGCAAAATGATTTTATTTTCAAAATACTCTTTGGGAATCCTCTTTTTAAGTACGTCATAAAAACTGATATAACGAAAAGTTTTATAGCCACCGAAATAGGTAATGATCATATTGCCGCGGCTATCTATGGGAATAGCGTTTATAAGTTCGCCTTGCCGATAAAGCGCCATCTTGCTGCTCTCTGAATTTATGGCCATTGAATCGATCCCCATGGCGTCAAGATACATCCCGAAGGTCAAGGTAGGATACAAATGTTCATTAAAGCGCGAAAAAAGATGAATACTACGTACGACGCCGTCAACATCCGCTCTAAAATTAACATGCCCGACGCCCCGGCTTGCGTTAAGCAGTTCAAAATATTCGTTATCAAAACGTTCTTCCGCCTGAAAACGTTTTAAATCTTTTTTCGGTAATTGATAATAAAATTGCCGGGCGTTAAACTGTTCGGGCTCTTTATCCATCACATAGCGAAAACTGGAAGAATCGGCTCCTCCAAGATAAAGCGCACTGTATACATTGCCCGCATTTCGTACGGCTTGCACAAATTGTTCGTCCAGATCGGGACGCCAGATATCTTTATCGAAAATAATATCAAAACCAATTGATAGAGCGCCGCCCTCGTTGATATAATTGATGACATGCGTATAATAACTGCGCGGCCATTGGTAAACTTTACCGAGCTTAGATAAACTCCGTCCATCCAAATCGATGATAACGATGTCGTCAATACTTTGCGATTCTACATCAGCGAGTTTTTGCTTAACGCGCCAGTCATATGTTTTGGCCTCATAGGAAACCAAAATATCGCTCATAACATAATTTGCCAGCAACCAAACGATTACAGCGGTCGTTAAACCCAAAACGCTTCCGGTAAGTATTTTTTTCAGCATTGAAACCTCCTCGGCTTACTACGTGTTGCCAATAAATTTTTTAAATAGTTACATAAGGCTTTCTTGAAAAATAATTTATAACGCCTTTTTTGTATGAAATTATCAGGCGTAATAAACAGCCGCTATTTGGTTTATTGCAGTTCCGCATATTTTCCTTAATCATATATTCTTATAAAAATCCAAAACGCGTCCGACTACTTCTTCTATCTCCTCTTTTGTATTGTAAAAATGCGGCGCAAAACGTATTTTATCGCCGCGTAGAGCGCAAATAATATCTTTCTCCGTTAAAAAAGAATATAAAGCTTGTAAATTTCTGCCTTTAAAAGAAAAAATTCCCGACCAATATTGTTTATCATTCGCTCCGCCGAATTCCATTCCGGCCGCGCTTAAACCCTCGACAAGCAAGCGGCCCATATTTAATAAATGCTCTCGTATGTTTTCAATTCCGATTTCCAACAAAAGTTCTATGGCGGCGGAAAAACCGGCAATTCCCATAAAGTTGGCCGTTCCGTATTCAAAACGTTTAGCGTCAGGCAGCAGATCCAGTTTGTAATCATAAAAATCCCAGGCGTTATTAACCGACAACCATCCGGTATAAGCGGGCGTTAATATGTCAAAAAGCGATTTATTGATATAAATTATACCAACGCCCATAGGCCCCATCAGCCATTTATGACCTCCGTTTGATAGAAAATCGATTTGAAAATCCTTCACATCAAGCGGAACGGCTCCCAAGCCCTGAATAGCGTCCACACAAAAAATGATATTGCGATTTCTGCAAATTTTTCCAATGCTCTCTAAGTCATTCTTAAAACCGTTGCCGAACTCCACAAAACTGATGGACAATAATCGAGTGTTGTTATTGATTCTTTCCAAAATATCTTCGATATAAATTTTTCCATTGCGGTTAGGGACATAAATGATTTTAACGCCTTTACGCTGCTGATTTAGAAAGGGATAAATATTAGCCGGAAATTCATAATCGGTTAGAAGGATTTCATCGCCTTTATTCCACTCTACACCGTTGGCAAGCAGATTAAGTCCGTCGGAAGTGTTTGATGTAAAGGCTATTTCTTCTGCAGAAGCATTGATCAATTTTGCCGTTAGTTCCCGCGCTTTGTCCCGAATTTTGACGCTTTCGGGGTATACGTCTATCATTCCGAACATCCGTTCGTTAATATGTCGCTCAAGCATATCGGTAACCTTAGAAGATAGCGGCGAAATCGAAGCATGATTTATATATATTTTTTTTGTGGTAATTGGAAATAATTTCCTGTATTCCCTAAAAGGCATGGGATTTCCTCTCGATGTTAACTACCAAAAACGTTCCTGCCAAAAGGCCGCTTTGTAATAATCAATTTCTGCGGGATAAACGCTAAAATTAACGATTAATACGTCGAACCTTACGTCCATATTACTATATTGCGGATTGGCTTCAATAAAACGGTAAGCTCCGTTTATAATACTGTTTCTTTTAGCTTTATTAATCTTAAAGCCGCTTTCGCCAAGCGGTTTTTTGTAATTGCTTTTTACTTCGCTGAAAACAAGGATTTTATCCGTAATCGAAATAATATCTATTTCGTATTTTCCGCTTCTATAATTCTGAAATACTATTTTATGGCCGAGTTTCTCAAGATAAGCGGCGGCGATTTGTTCGCCCTTGTTCCCGAGTAGGCGTTTTTTTTCCTGCATAATCTTATTGTATCAATAATTTGATGTGTTAAATTAGCAGAATATTATCAATAAAACAATCCTTTTTATAAAAAATATCTTTATCGCTGCGCCGAATAGAATGAAAGCAGCCCAAGCGACAGGAATATGATATTGCCCATCCACGCGGCCAAGAGTGGGTTTAACGTACCTTGATAGCCGAGAACCTGACCGAAGCGAATAATAATAAAGTAAATAAAACTGACCAGCAAGCTGAGCCCGAAACTAAGGCCGATACCCGAACGTTTTTTCTTTGCGGCGAATGGTGCAATTAACAATACAACGATAAAATTGATAAAAGGAACAGACATTTTCAGATGCCTTTCAACCAGCCATTTTTTTACATCCGAACCGATCATTTGTTGATTTTTTATGAAGTAATTTAATTCCCGCAAACTCATCTCTTCTGGCCGTTTTTGAATAACAAGTAAATCGCTCGGCTTTAAGTCCGTTCGAGAAAAGACGCTGTCTTTAAAGGTAAAAAAAGTTTCGTTTTGACTATGAAAAATCCTTACGCGTCCGGATTTCAAAAGCCAATGCCCCTCTTCCCAAATCATTTTTTCAGCGTCAATGCGCTCTATTAAACGGGCGTTTTCAAAGGTTTGTATGCTAACCTTGCGCGCTTCTTTCGATTTACCGTTATAATATTTTATGATATATTTACGTTTGGAAGAATCCTGAACAAATATATTTGAACGCGATTTTTGGGATGGTCGTACTTTATGCGATATTTCATAGTCATACAAATCCAGTCTTTTTTGATTGCTTTCGGGAACGACGAATTCATCAAACAAACCGGAAAATATACTGATAAAAAAAGCGGCGATTAACATGGGTTTTAAAATACGGTAAAGACTTATTCCCGCGGATAGCTGAGCGATAATTTCATCGTTTTGGGCAAAGGAGTTTAAAGCAAAAAGAGCGCTGAGCAAAACAGCGATAGGCAGTGTTATTTTTATAACAAAAGGAATAAAATAGAGATAATAAATCAGAAATTGAGTCAATGTAGCGCCGTTATCGAGAAACTTTGACAAGTTTTCAATAATGTTCAAAATAACAAAAATAACAATCCATGAAACTACCGCCACAAAAAGATTCATAAAAAAACGGCGCAGCAGCATCCCGTCCAAAAGTTTAAGCATCGTTTTTACGACCTTTAAATAGTTTAAAAAAAGCAGTCAAGCGCCCCCAGTTGATGAATTTTGTCTCCTTAACCGCACGCCACACCAAAACGAGACCACCTATGCCGACAATTATATTCGGCGTCCACATGGCGAGGAATGGCGTCATATATTTTCTGTCGGCAAGGTCTTCGCCGCCGATTAAAAAGACCCAATATAAAATAAAAAACCCCAAACTTAAAGCTATGGCAGTTCCCATATTGCCACGTTTGGCCATAATACCGAGAGGCGCTCCGATCAGGACAAATACCAAACAAGCAAAGGGGAGTGAGATTTTTTTGTGAATCTCAACCCAATATTTATTCATCTGTCTTTTTTGATTGTCTATGTTGCTTTGTATGGTGCGCATTCTTTGATAATGCCTCATCGCTTCACGAGCGGCGGCGGCTACCGCGCTATGCCATTTTGATTTTGTTATTCGTTTATTGAGTATGGCGTTAAGGTTGCCGTTTGTTTCAACGGAATCCGCTTGAGCAATTAAATTATCGATCTTAGCAAAATTTTTATTAATATTTTTATGTACTTTGTCAATATTCATTCCCATTGTTATTTCCGCTTGTGAAACCTTTTTTTTCATCATGGCAATACTCATTTCTCGATCACTGCGATAATTGCTGTCCTGTTCTTCAAGTTCAAAATCGGGAGCCGGAATATTTACCATGTGTTTCTTAAAATATGATTTTTGATATTCCTCATATTTTATATTATCGATTTCGTGAAACTCGCCGTTAAAAAGCGTAAATACAAGCGATTTTCGCGCATGAGAATAGATCATATAACCTTCGTCGGCTGTAATGGTAATCGTTTTTTTGGGATCGGAGCGGTCAAAAATGGTGATGTTTTTTAGACGGTCGAGATTCTCGCTTATGCGATACTCCGGGCCGAGCAGATTGCTAAGGTCGTGCCATTCTTCAATAGGCGGTTTTTCAATCTTATTTACAAGCAGGGTATATTTCCCTATGGCGTAAAATATGTTCGGTTCAAGGTAAAGAGTAGGCTTAGTTTTCCTTATTGCCCTTATGGTTAATGCCGCTTGATGATTGGCATCGGGCAGGACATCGTCGTTAAAGCTTATCATGGCTAGGGTCAAAAATATTCCGATAAACAGAGACGGCAGAATTAAGCGATAGATACTGATACCGCTGGATTTTAAAATGGTAATTTCATTATTGGCCGACATAGCGCCATAAACCATTAATACGGCTACCAGAGTGGACATGGGCACGGCGAGAGCAAGCATCCAAGCGAGATTGAGAACAATCAGTTTAAAAATAACATAGGCGCCTAATCCTCGACCGAAAATGGTATCTATATGCTGCACAAGAAATTGCATCATCAGTATAAACATCAGCACGGAAACCGAAAATAAAAAAGGGCCGATATGTTCTTTTATGATATAACGCGTTAATATTTTCATTATCTACTTATCATAATTAATTTAAAAGTAAAATTTATAATTTACTATTACGAATAAATTTTACTAAAGTTGGGTTAAGGAACAATTTCTCGATTCAAGAAATAACTAAGCTATGTGGCGAATATATAAATATTTCGGCAGATATAAAAGATTTTTTAATCAATGGCAAAAGGTTATTGATATAATTATTTATACTGCATTTATAATCCCGTCCGAAAACAGTAAATAAACATAACGAATTTTCGATAAAAACAAAGCTTTGTAAATTGATTGATATCCGTAAAAATTTTGTAATGGAACCAAAAGATCGATTAAAATTAAAAAAAATAAAACAAGAGTGAACTTTATTGATTTTATTTAGTTTTATATCATTGCAGGATTTTGTCGATTATTACTTTTTAAGTTTCCTGATTTCAATAAGTATTGGCAGAAATTAGTCTTTAATGTTGATTTTTTTTAATAATTTAGACAAGAAATGATAGCCGTCATAAATTTATCCTTGAAAATATATAAATTATGTAATAAATTAATAAACTTGATAGTATTTTCTAATTAAATAAAGAAGGAGTCCGCGTATAATTTTGATACCCTAAATGTGTATGTGATAATTAAGGTTGTTATTGAATACTCAGGCAATGAAAAAAACCGGACTTTTTCCGCAAATTATATATATAATTAGTATCACGATACTATCGGGGCAGGCCTACGCCCAGTTAGGCATAAAACTTCCGCCGCCTCCTCGCGTTGTGACCTTATTTCAACCAAAAATGACTGCATTCCAGCATTATGCAATGGATTCCACTATTTTTGATATCAAATCAAAAAAAGATATTTTTAAGGTTGAGATGGATTCCTCCGCCCAATATATATCCGTACGGCGTTCTCTTGATGATACGGATTTTTTCCTTCCGGCGGTTGTTGATGTGAATAGTTATATTGATATGCGTACGCATGATGATATTGTGAACGCCTGGCGTCAATTAAACATCAACAAACTAAGCAAAAGCCAAAAGAAATCTTCCGGCGCTTTTGAGCTTGATATTCCCTTTCGCATTAAAAATAAAACATTTACCAGGATTTTCGGTTCGGACCGTATCGGACTGCGCGTAACCGGTAATATATCTTTCGATTTATCCGGTCGCGCAGAAGAACGTTCGGGTTCGGCGGTAAGTGCGTTAGAAAGCCAAAACACCTTCAGTCCGCGTTTTAAACAAACGCAGCAGTTTACCATTGAAGGTAAAATCGGCGATAAAGTTACCGTATCCGTTGACCAAAACAGCGAGGCAACAACGGATATTGAAAATACTTTAAAACTGCGTTACAAAGGAGATGAAGACGAAATTATACAATCCATTGAGGCCGGAAATATTTCTCTTTCTCTGCCATCTACAAAATATGTGATGTTCGGCGGTTCAAATAAAGGATTGTTCGGGCTTAAAGCGGCCGCTAAAATCGGCAACCTGAATATAACAGGGATCGCTTCTCTCGAAAAAGGCCAGCAGCAGGAACTTGAAATTTCCGGTTCGGCTACAGAATCGAAATCTACCATTAAAGATATCGATTTTATTAAAAACCGCTATTTCTTCATTGATTCATTATATAGAGATCAGTTCCCAAAAGGGTACAGCGAAGATTTGCAAAAGTTTGATGTTATTCACGGTAAAGAAATCCTTCAGTTAGATGTATTTATGTCTGCGCGAATTGGCGATTTGGGTGCAAGATATTGTCTGGCGGCCGTTGATCCCGAAAAATATGCGGGAAAGAACCCTGAAGATGTGACCGAAATTGCGGGTACGGTGGAAAAACAGTATTTCAAGCGGCTGGAACCAAAAAAGGATTATGATTTTGACCCTTATCGCGGATTTTTTTGGTTAAATCAGTCCGTAAATTCATCGGCTGTTTTAGCTATCGCCTATTTAACTTCGGACGGCACAAAAAGAGGAACGCTTTACGAAGAATGGGGCGATTCGACCTCGACCAATAACATTGTTTTAAAACTGATAAAGCCAAAGTCCATGAAACCGTCGGACGAATATAATAGAACCTGGCCGTTAATGATGCGCAATGTTTATTCTCTCGGAGGCACTAAAATAGAGAAAGAAGGCTTTGACGTTCGTTTGGAAAATAATAAAAACGGAACGCACGACGTGCGCCAGGATGTTGATCCCCGCAGATTGTTTTTAAACCTTACCGGACTTGATGTCGTTAATAAAAATGATGAACTTGAACCGGACGATATTATTGATATCAATCAATATACCGTAGATCTGGTAAACGGAATTTTAATTTTTCCTTCGTTGCAGCCGTTCAACCCGACAAAAGACGCTCCGCGTTTTAATGAAATTGCCGAAAAAAATCGCGTTGATATGTATTATCTCAACGATACGGATGCCAGCGCCTACAGCAACGCCAGTAAATTTGAAATGATTGTAACCTCAAAGAGCAGTAAATCAACCTTTAACCTCGGTTTTTATGTTCTGGAAAACAGCGAAGTGGTTACGCTGAACGGCGTAACGTTAAAACGCGATAAAGATTATATTATTGATTATTTCAGCGGTCAGCTTACCCTTACTTCGATTGAGGCCAAAAGAAGCAGCGCCAATATATCGATTAAATATGAGCGGGCAAATCTGTTTCAATTAGATAAGAAAACGATTGCCGGAACGCGGGCGGAGTATAAACTCGGAGATAATTCGTTTGTCGGTTTAACGGCTCTATATTTAAGCAAATCAACATTAGATCAGCGTGTGCGCGTCGGGCAAGAGCCTTTTGAAAACTTTGTATGGGATTTAAATGGTAAATTTTCTCTAAAACCGAAATTTCTCACCAAAGCCTTAAATATTTTGCCGTTTTATGAGAGCACCGTGGAGTCGGCTATAAATGTTGAAGGCGAATTTGCACAGGTTCTGCCCAATCCGAATTCACTAAATAATAAGGAAACCGGCGACGATAAGGGAGTGGCATATATTGATGATTTCGAATCCAGCCGCAGAACGACGACGCTGGGCATTCAATATCGAACATGGACAATGGCCAGCCCGCCCGCCGTATTGCCCAACCTAATACCGGGCGATGCCAAAGGCGACGTAAGCGATTATATCGCGCTAATGCCGGATACCCTTATCAACAAAGCCCGCACACAGAATGTATCTTGGTTTAATCCTTTCCATCAGGTTCTTATAAAGGATATCTGGCCGAATAGAGACGTTAACGCTCAAACGGGACAAACAACGCCGGTACTTGGGGTAGAATTTTTTAGAAACGACGATGAGGATCCCGATAGCACCTGGGGCGGTTTTATGCGTTCCACAATTAATTTCTCTAATCAGCAGAAAACAAAATATATCGAACTGTGGGTATTTGGTTACAAAGGAACGGTTAATATCGATATCGGACGCATTTCCGAAGACTGGTATATGAAAGGACGTACGTCTCTTGGTAAATTAAGCCACGGGGGGTTAAATACTGAAGATAAAAATGGAAACGGCGTTCTGGACGAAGGCGAAGATACCGGCATCGACGGTATTCCTTTCGGCGAACCCGGCGCAAGTCTTTATGATAAATGGAGCGCTCCCATCCAAAATGCCATTAACGAATACGATGGTTACGATTACAGCAGGTTAAAAGGGACGGAAGGCAACTCACAATCTAAAAACGCCCGTTACCCTGATAGTGAAGATCTAGATGGTGATGGTCTTAATACATTCAATGACTATTTCGAATATTCATTTTCCCTTGATTCCAATGATGTGGAAGCGAAAAAATGGATTGCCGGCGCTACGGAAAAAGGGTGGAGGCAGTTTAGAATTCCCATAAAAGATTATCAGCGCTGGGTAGGCAATCCCGATACAACCTTTCAACAAATATTTAATGCTCGTATGTGGTTTAGCGATCTGCCGAAAGAGCGTACGCGTATTTATATTGCCACCTTTGATTTTGTAGGGAATGAATGGGAAGAGACGGGTATTGTAGACGGCGCTTTGGATTATCCCGATACCTTAGACTATACCTATGTTAAGGACGATTCCATTTTTACATTGTCTACCTATAATACGGAAGAAAATGTGGATGAAATTCCCGGCGGTCCGGAGCCTTACCACTCGCCTCCCGGCGTTTCCGGCGTTCGCGATCGTATTACCAAAACGATGTCCAAAGAACAAGCGCTGGTAATGCATTTCGAAAATTTTCCGGGTCGCTCCATTGCCGAAGCTAAAAAAGCGTTATACAGTCCATTAAATTTAGTAAATTATGAGCGATTGCGCATGTTTGTCCACGGCGATCGTAACGGCGTTCCCGAATCTCCAGATATTGATACATCAAAGATCGAATTCTATATCCGCTTCGGTTCGGATAATAACAATTATTATGAATATGGCGAAGATATATACGCTCATTGGAGTCCTTATAACACTATAGATATCGATTTGGACGATTTGACCAAGGTCAAATCGCTTCCCGATAAGTATAAGCGTTTGTCTAACAAACCTTCCGCTTATTATAAAGCGGTCGGCTTACCCGTTTTGAGCACCATACGTTATTTTGTAATCGGTGTAAGGAATAAAGATGTTTTTGACTGGACAGGCGAGATATGGCTTGATGAGTTGCGTTTATCAAATGTACGAAAAGTAAACGCTACGGCAATGCGTTTAAAAACCGGTATTAAGCTGGCGGACTTGATTTCTTTAAACGCCGAATGGGAAAGTAAGGACGCCGATTATCACAATATCAGCACACAATTCGGTAAAGGCAATACATCCGAGTCGCAAAACTATTCGGGACGATTTGCCTTCGACCGGCTTTTACCGGCGTCCTGGGATCTGTCAATTCCTATCGACGGACGCGCCTCATTCAATCGCAGTATTCCTAAATATATTCCGAAAACCGATATACTAACCGGGTACACAAATGATAATGTAGAAGATAAAATCCGTTCTCTTTTCGGGATGAGGGAAATCCCGGAAGCCTTGGATACGTTGATTACCGCCAACGAAGTCTACGGCTTCGGCGTTAATATCAAAAAACGGACAAAATCCAAGAAATGGTATTTACAATATACTATTGATAATTTAAGCGCCGATTTTGATTATTCGTTAAAAAAAAGCCGTAATTGGGAAATTGAAGATCAAAAATCAAGACAAGCTAAAGAAACTTTTGCTTATAAAGTGCCCTTTGGAAAAAATAATTATATAGAACCTTTTAAGCCGTTACATAATATTCCAATTTTAAAAATGTTCGCCGACCAAAAATTTTATTATACGCCGAGTTCGCTGAGTCTTAATCTTAATATTAATGACTCTGAATCAAATAAAAGGTATCGTGGAGATACGACCACAACTAATGTGATAAACACTAATTCTACCCGCTCGCTTTCGACTTCGTATAAATTTACAAATAGTATTAATTTTACCTATTCTCGTTCACAAAAATCGGATGCCGATTTTGTCGGCTTAACGCACAAGGAATTACTGCGACAAATTATCACAAAAGGTAATTTCGGTTTAGATACGGATATCAGCCAATCATTTAAGGGGAATTTTAAGCCGCAGCTTTTTAAATGGCTCAAACCTGATTTTGCCTATACTTCCAGTTTCGCTTATCAACTGACCAGCGGTTATAAATATAAAAACAGTTCCAATAATGTGCAGGCTCGCGTGGGGCTTACCTTTAATCCGTCGACTTTAATGAAAATGATTTACAATCCGAAAAAATCCACGCGCTCTAAGAAGTCTTCGGGAAGAGGCAGGCCTACAAGAGGAAAAGCAAAAAAATCAAACGCAAAGAAAACAAAAGACAGTAAAAACGAAGGCAATAAGAAGGGGTTTACGTTCCCTAATCCTTTACTATTGGTCTATAATGTATTGGCTTCCTTTCAAAATATTCAGATGACCTACACAAAAAGTAATAAGACCGGCAACAGTTATTTGACGGGCATTCCAACCTGGCAATATCAATTTGGTTTTACGCAGGACCCCGGCGTAACACAGGATTCAAGTCTCGGCGTTCAGTTAAAAGGGCCTGTTCTCGCGGCAACGGACGCTATAAAAACAAGCACCGGATTTACGATTACGAGAAATATCAAAATCTCTTTACAACATATGTATAGTAAACAACAATCGGAATCCGATTACGGAGCGAGAATGACGGGGAGCAAAGCGGGAACCTATTTTGTCATGGGCGATAATCCGCAAGCCGACTTCGATGATTTACTTAATGATTGGCATAGCTTTATACCGGATTGGAATGTTAGGATATCGGGCCTGGAGAAATTTTTATTTTTCTCACAATTTGCAAAAACGTTATCGGTAGATCACGCCCATTCCAGTAAATACACGGCGCAACTTGCTTTGCGTGAAAATGGTGATTTTACGCCCAACAGCGAAACGTTTACCAATAGTTGGGCGCCTTTGGTGGGATTAAACGTACAGACCGTCTGGGGCGTCCGCGGAAGCGTTCGCATAACGAATAATACTAATTTCAGCTACTCTACGGGCGGCGGCGCGTCTAAAGCGGAAACAAAAGCTTTTACGGTTTCGTTAAGCTATTCCAAACAAACGGGTTTTCGTATTCCGATTCCCATTTGGCCTTTTAAAGGAAAGACGTTTAAAAATCAGCTTAATTTAAACCTGACATTTGATTCATCTTCGAACAAGACCTTTCAGAAACAGTTTGACGATGTGAACTTTGTGGAGAAACAAAGCAACTCTACATGGAAACTCAGACCATCTGCCACTTATCGTTTCAGTACCCGCGTACAAGGGAGTCTTTTTTACGAAATGGGCGGTACGGATAATAAAATTACGGGCAAATACTCTTATAAAGAGTTCGGTATTACTGTAAATATTTCTATTCGAGATTAAATTTAAAGGCTGTCACATGGACTGGATAAAAATAAACATAAATACGCCGCCGGAAAATCTGGATATACTCTCTCCGTATCTATTTAATCTTGGCGCCGAAGGCATTGAAGAAAAGAATGATTGTATAATCGTCTATTTTAAACGAGAAACATGGCAAGATAAAATTTATGCCGATATAAAAGATATAATAAAGAATGAAATCTCCCAAAAAGAGGAAATTGATATTAGTGTGAATGAAATTCCCACGGAATCCTGGGATGAAAAATGGAAAGAAAATTTTAAACCGTTTCAAATCAGTGACGATCTGATGATATATCCCGATTGGGAACAACCGCCGACAGACAGTAAAATGAAAACGATTATAATCAGTCCCAAAATGGCTTTCGGCACGGGACATCATGAAACCACTCAATTGATTTTACAAATTATGCCTGCTTATTTAAAGCAAGGAATGTCTATTCTCGACGCCGGAACAGGGAGCGGTATCTTGTCTATTTACGGCGTTCTTATGGGAGCAAACCGTGTTACCGCTTATGATTTCGATGTGCTTGCTACGGAAAATTGCAGGGAAAATATTGCCTTAAATAATCTCTGGGGAAAAATAGAGGTCATTACCGGCCAACTTAAGGATATTGCAATGCAGAAATATGATATGATTCTTGCTAATATCAATAAAAACGTATTGATTGATATAGCCGACAATCTTAGAGATTACATAAATAAAAAAGGCATACTGATCCTTTCCGGATTGCTTAAAAACGATTACGAACATATCCTCTCCGTTTATGGCGTTAAATGGGAGCCGGTTGAGCAAAAAAGCAAAAACGAATGGATTGCATTGGTTTTTAAGCCGAAAGATAAATGAGGTTATAGTGTAGGATTTTTTATTGAAAATTAACGGTATTTATTATTATTTGATAATATAGAAGTTTACAATTATTTTACTTGGTTTTAAAACAAGGAATTATTATGAGTAGAAAATTATTTACGGCCGCTTTACTTATCCCGATAATTTTATTATTCGGCTGTAAAAACGATAATAATATCATCATCGGCAAAGACCCCGTTGTTAATAAAATCATAACCGCTGAATATTGGAATATAAAAGACAGCAGTCAATATTCTATTGAAGCGCATATCGAAGATCCGCAAGGGTATGATAATATCAAAACCGTGACGTTAACCGTTACCGATGATAACGGTGGCTTAATTTTGAAAAACGCTCTTTATGACGACGGCGCATTTATACATCCTAACAGCGGCGACAAAATGGCCAACGACGGTATTTACGCCAATACTTTTAAAGCGGCGGATATTGCCCGTCAACCCGCAACGTTTACGTTTACCGTTTCAGCCGAAGATGATGATGGCAATACGGCCGATCCTCTTGAAAAATCCATTATTTTTGATTATGCTTCAAAGCCGATTTTATACAATATATCTGTTCCCGAGACCTTAAAAAATAGTTTCGAAACACAGTATTTTTATGTTACGGTGTATGACAGCGCCGGTGTGGGGAATATTAACAAAGTTTGGTTTCAAATTGAGGACATAGACATAGAAGGCGTTTTAAAAACTTACGACATGTATAATGACGGCACAAACGGCGATGCCGCTGCAAACGACTCTATCTATACTTATAAAGCCGATTCCTCTTTCAGCATAGGACGCACGGGCGATTTTAAATTAACTTTTTTTGCGAAAAATTTATTCAACCAGAAAAGCGACGCGGTCATTCATAATATTTATTATGCGCCTGAAAAACCGATCATTACCAAAATTGATATGCCCGACTCCTTAAAGAGACCTTCGGGGCTCGAAACCATAGCTAAATTAATTCAGGTCTGGGTAACGGACGGTCAGGGTCAGGCGGATATTGATTCGGTTTATTTTTATTCACGAAAACCGGACGGGGAGCTTGCAAATAACGGCAATTCCATTCCCTTAAAAGATGACGGACAAAACGGCGATGAAATTGCGGGAGACGGTATATACAGCTTCTTGATGTATATGAGTTCGGCGGCATATATCGGTACCTACGAATTTTATTTTTATGCCCGCGATAAATCCGGCAACCTTAGTGATTCCGTTAAAAAAACTTTAGAGGTTTATTAATTTATGAAAAAATTACTGTTCATTTTTACAATGTTGGCAGCGGTATGCTTTGCTTCCGCCCAAGGTCTGCCCAAAACAATTGCCGATATGGGGGATGGCGGCATTTTCAACGGCTATCTTTACGGCAACGGCATATCCGATTTCCTTTTTCAGGATTCAACGGTATGGGTGGCGACAAATTACGGTTTAAATAAGTCCGTTGATGACGGTAATTTCTGGACGTCGTACGATTCCAAAGAATTTATCGGCAAAGGCAGCGTTTCCGCATTAGCCCAAATGGATAGTACAACGCTTTGGATCGCTACAATTTTTGATACGGTCGTAACCGACGGAAGCAGTTTGATTGCCGGCGGCGGATTAAGTTATACGCGCGATAACGGTGAGACGTGGATACATATATCGCAGCCTGTTGACGATAAAGATGAAACGGAATATTATCCCACAACGACCAATGTACAAAATACAACATGGGATATTGCTTTTATTGACAGTACGATCTGGATTGCAAGCTGGGGCGGCGGATTGAGGCGTTCCGACGATATGGGGAAAACTTGGCAGGTCGTTACCACCGACGGTAAAATTTTCGACGTAAAAAATAATCTTAATCATGTGGCCTTTTCTCTCTTAAGTGAAAACGGTAATCTTTGGGTCGGCACGGCGGAAGGAATCAGTAAATCCACGGATAACGGAGCAACGTGGCAGCGTTTTAATCACCAAAATCAGGAAGCGCCCATTTCCGGAAATTTTGTCGTCGCCCTTGCTTACCAGCCCTATAATAACGCCATTTGGGCCGCAACAAATACGGCGGTTGATACGTCCGAAAGACGCGGCGTGAGTAAATCGCTCAACGGCGGACATACATGGGAAACATATTTAGAGGGCGTGTTTGTCCATAATTTCGCTTTTGACGGTCCCAGAGTCTATGCCGCATCGGACGATGGGATGTTTTTTTCGGACGACGGCGGCGAAAACTGGTATAAGGTTCCGCCTGTTTTTGATAAAGTAACGCAGGATGAGCTTTTCGGCGATGTATATTATTCCGCCGGAGTGCAGCAACTTGACAATGGTTCGAGACTTTGGCTGGGCAGCAGCGACGGTATCGCTTATACGGAAGATAACGGCAATACATGGCGGGTAATCCGTTCATTTGTTTCGACCAAGATAAGAAAAGATCCTGCAGTATATGCTTATCCATCGCCTTTTTCTCCTTCGCGGGACGATTATGTTCGTTTTCAATTTGATCTTGCCGAATCGGGCGATGTAAAGATTATCGTTTATGATTTTGCAATGGCTGAAGTAGCGACAATTTCGGGATATTATGATGTGCCTGATAAAAATATGTCGGATCGAAATATTAAATGGGATGGGAAAAACAAGGCCGGCGATACTGCCGCTTCGGGCGTCTATTTTTTTAGAGCGGAAATTAACGGCAAAGTGAGTTGGGGTAAACTTGTTATTATTAATTAACTTGGTGAATTTATGAAAAAGATTTGTATTGTTGTTTTTATTTTTCTCTTATTTACAGGGCTGCAAGCGGATATCAACAATAATGGCGGATATGCCGGCTCCTTTTTACGTATGGGCTTAGGCGCGCGTTCCATTTCACTTGGTAATTCCGGAGTTGCAGATGTGGCTAACGGTTTTGCCCATTATTATAATCCAGCGATTCTCCCTTCCCTAACAAATAAGAGTTTAACGTTGTCTTACAGTTTTATGCCGCTCGATCGTCACCGACAGTATGTCGGTTATAATATGCGCGTTAAACCTGCCGCCGGTCTCTCCTTTGGTTGGATCGAAAGCGGTGTTAATGATATTCAGGGTACAAACTCTATTGGAGAGTTCACGGGCGAAATAAATCATTCTCTCCACGGCATTTATTTTTCATTCGGTCGCCGATTTAGCAAACGATTGAATTTAGGATTAACCATTAAATTGGTTATGGAATATATGAGCGATAAAAACTTCGATTACTCTTCCAGTGGCGTAGGCTTTAATTTCGGCGGCTACTATACCTTAACGGAAGATTTAAGTATCGGCGCAGCTGTTTATGATATAAATACAAGTTTTCAGGCAAATACGGAAGATATTTTTACTTACGGCGGCAAAACAACCGATAAATTCCCAGTCTTTTTCCGTATCGGCACGCGCTATGTTACGCCGATGAAATGGCTGCGCGTACAATACGACTTTGAAACAAGTCAAAAAGGTGGTTATGCCAATCATGTTGGCGTTGAGGCCGTTCACGGTAAAAATCTGGCTTTACGCGCAGGCTTCAACGGCGCTAATTTTGTTGCCGGCGCGGGTATGGATTTTAAATTATACAAATTTGTTTCTTATATTGATTACGCTTTTACACCAAGCGTAATTGACGAAGGAAGCACGCATATTTTTTCTTGGCAAATATTTTTTTAATAATGAGGTTAAGGCGATGTCAATATATAAAAGAACCGTAATTTTTTTAATTTTATTCATTGCAAGCGTATGGGCCGACGGCGCCGGTAAAAACGGATTGGCTTTTTTAAAAGCCGATATCGGCGCGCGGGCAGCGGCAATGGGCGGCGCATTTCTTGCTGTTTCCACGGACGCCGGCGCCGCATATTGGAATCCTGCCGGTTTGGCGGCATCCCAAAACAACTCGCTTTTGGTAATGTATAACGAATCCCTTGTTGATATTAAGCAGGAATTTATTGCCGTAAAATTTTTCAGTGGAAAGCACAATCTTGCTTTGTCTCTTAATATGATGAATATATCCGGTATCAAAATTTACGGCGATACGCCCAGCGATCAACCGGCCGGTGAATCCGACGCTCTTAATCTTAACGCCGCCTTAAGTTATGCCTCTACATTTTTTAACGATTGGCAATTCGGCATCACGGCCAAAATGCTTTTTGAAAAATATTATATGGCTTCGGCTAACGGCTGGGCATTTGATTTGGGCGTTTATAAAAAAGATCTATTCGAACATCTTGATTTCGGTTTTAGTTTGCAAAATATGGGAAAAATGTCCGCTCTTGATCGGGTTAGCACACCCTTGCCGTTCATGGCGCGCACGGGGATTGCCTGGCATCTGCCTTTTGAACTGTTAGACGACACGCCTTTATTAAGCGCGGACGTACAATATATAAACAATGAAGCTTTATATGAGCGGCTCGGAATTGAAGTAAATATTAAAAAAATATTCAGCGTTCGGGGCGGTTTTGTTTTTGGTAAGGAAACCATGAATTTTACAACCGGATTGGGAATTAATTTTAAAAATTATCATCTGGATTATGCTTTTGTCCCTTTTAAATATGATTTTGGGAATACGCATCAAATCTCTTTTCGTATGAGTTTTTAGTAACACAAGCTATTTCAAGATAATGTTATTCTGTTAAATTTGTTATTCCCCAGCGTCTTGGATTTTGTTTACTTGACATATAAAATATCAGGTTGCATCATCGTTAAACATATCAGTCGAAAGGATAAAACAATGGCCACAGCCGTAGTGATTCTATCGCCGGGATTTGAGGAAATCGAGGCCGTTACTATTATAGATATTTTACGCCGCGGCGGCGTTGAAGTAACGGTGGCAGGCTTGGAAGAGGGCTTAATTAAGGGGTCGCACGGTATTCCTATCAAAGCGGATGTTTATTACCGTAATATAGAAGGAAGCTCCTTTGATATGCTGATCCTGCCTGGCGGACAACCCGGGACGGAAAATTTAAAAAAGGACGCTCATCTGCTCAAGTGGGTCGAAGAGTGTTTTCGACATAACGGTAAAATTGCCGCTATCTGCGCCGCGCCGACCGTTTTGCAAAAAGCGGGTGTGGCCAAAGGTTTAAAAATTACGAGTTACCCCACCGAAAAATTGAATTTTACCGACAGCGACTATCGGGAAGAGAGCGTTGTTAAGGATGGAAATATTATAACAAGCAGAGGAGTGGGAACGGCCATTGAATTTTCTCTTGCCCTTGTCTCAGAGCTTTGCGGCGTTGAAAAAGCAAACGAAGTAAAAGAAAAAATCCTGTTTCATTCAAGATGAAACGTGTCGCCAACCGATAAAAATTTTACATTTTGCGGAAAAACCCGAAAGAGTTTTGCCGAAGCTTCCATGCCGGTGCAATGAAGGGGTATTATGGCATTGACGCTGCTTTTATCCAATATATCGACGGTATTTCTAAAGCGTTCGCCGTTAATATTCCGTAAATGAAATCCGCCGATAAGCGCTTCGATCTTTTTCTCGCCGCTTATTTTTTTTGCATAATTTATAATATTGATAATTCCAGGATGTCCGCATCCCGTAACAACGACCAAGCCCTTGTCGGTTGATAGAACCATAGCTTGTTCGTCCATAATCCGGTCGGCAACCAATCCGTTTTCCGTTTTAATTATAAAAGGATCGCTTACCTGTTCAAATTCCGTCAAACGAGGAATGGGGCCGGTCAAATAGATATTTTCATCCAAACGCAGCGGTTCTTCTACGAATTTAAAATTAGCTCCCTTACGCTCATATTCTTTTTGTGAAAAAGGTACGCCTATGGGATGTAAGCGTTTTTTTTTACTGTAACGTTCGCTGAATATTCCCGGCACCGCGTATACGTTGGCTTTAAACTTCTTAAGATAAGGCATCAAGCCGCCCGTATGATCATAATGTCCGTGACTAATGATAATTCCGTCGAGAGAAACAATATTTACGTTGAGCGCTTGGGCGTTTTTCATAAACAGATCGCTGTTTCCGGTATCAAACAGATAGCGTTTCCGTTTTGTTTCAATAATACAGGAAAAGCCATGTTCGGCGTTTAAAGCGGAATTATAGGTATGGTTATCGCTTAATATGGTAATTGTTAACATAATCAGACTTTAATTAACCAATTGAATATTTTTTTAATTTAGACATAAATGTGCTGCGGTTCATAGCCAGCATCTTAGCTGTTTGAACTTTGTTGTTGTTATTCATCTCCAGCGCTTTTAAAATGGCTTTTCGTTCAAAACGTTCGACAAGGGATTGTAAGCCGTCTTTAAAATCAAACTCATCCCCGGAAAAGGATTGAGAGTTATCATAAATGGATTCCGGTAGATCGACTACGGTAATTTCATTATTTTTATTAAGGACGATGATGCGCTCAATTAAATTTTCCAATTCCCTGATATTTCCAGGATAATCATAAGCTTCAAGCAGCTCCATTGCCTGCTTGTCGATTCTTTTTATCTCTTTTCCGTAAATTTTACTGAATTTATCCACAAAATGCTGAATTAAAAATTTAATATCATCGCGGCGTTCGCGAAGGGGCGGCACATAAATCGGTATCACATTAAGCCTGTAAAATAAATCTTGGCGAAAGGAACCCTCTTTCATTGCTTTTTCAAGATCTCTATTGGTTGCTGCAATTATTCTCACGTCAACCTTAATGGTTTCCGTACCGCCGACTCTTTCAAATTCGCCTTCCTGCAATACACGCAAAAGTTTAAGCTGCATATTCAATGAAATATCGCCAATTTCATCAAGAAACAAGGTGCCGCCGTTGGCCAGTTCGAATCGTCCCGCTTTGTCTTTAATAGCGCCGGTGAAGGCGCCGCGTACATGCCCGAATAATTCGCTTTCCAATAGATTTTCCGATAGAACGCCACAATTTATTTTAATAAAAGGCCGTTTTGCCCGCTGACTATTGTAGTGAACGGCATTGGCAATCAACTCTTTACCGGTGCCGCTGTCACCCTGTATCAAAATAGTGGTATTGGTTCCGGCTACATCTTTAACAAGATTAAACAATTTGCGGATTTTATCCGTTTTACCGATCATGTTGGTAAAATCGTATTTTTCCTGCAATTTATCCAATAAGTATTCGTTTTCTTTAATGAGCGAGCGCATTTGCAGCAAACGTTCAACCTTAGCGACTATCTCATCCAATCTCAGCGGTTTTAAAATGTAATCTTTTGCGCCGAGTTTCATCGCTTCTACGGCGGTTTGAACGGTGCCGTGTCCAGTCATCAAAACAATAGGAATTTCCGGAAAGGTCTTGGTCATATTTTTAAGGAGCTGCATACCATCCATTACGGGCATTTGAATATCGCTTAAAACAATATCAGGTTCAAAATCTCCGATTCGATCAAAAGCCAACCGTCCGTTCGGTGCTGTTTCGGATATATAGCCTTTTTTACTGAATATATCCTCAATCATCTGCAAAATATCTTGATCGTCTTCCGCAATTAAAATTTTAGGTTTCACCTTTTTCTCCCCGACTTTGAGCGAGAATAAAATTTACTGCATTTTTTATGCGACGCATCACTTTTTCTTTACCAAGGATTGAAATAATTTCGAAAATTCCAGGGCTTGTCGTTTTACCGGTAAGGGCAAGGCGCAAGGGATGAATTATTTTTGCCGCGGATACTTTTTTCTCCTCCGCCAAAGCCCGTAAATCATGTTCAAGCGTTTCCAAATCTTTAAAGTAAATTTCTTTTTTTTGATTGTAAATATCCGATAACGCCTTTAATAAAACATCCGTGCCTTGTTTGTTAAAATATTTTTTTACACCCTTTTCTTCATATTGCTTAGGGTCTTCAAAAAACAGTCGTAAGGACTTTTTAAAATCCGCTGCCGATTCGGCTCTTGACTGTTGCAAAGAAACGAGCATATCAAAACTGTTTTGTTCCGTATTCTTTACGGTTAAATTATTTTCCTTCAGCCATTGTTTAATATATTTATCGATCTGCTCTTTTGGCAGCATAGCAAAAT
>CAYRJN010000019.1:0-31218 GCA_964424545.1 uncultured Calditrichaceae bacterium | reverse complement strand
GGCGTAGAAATAGGAAAATCAACACTGACATTGGAAGTAATTCCGATGGAAAAGGAATTTTTATCGCTGTCGCAAAACGTTTCTTTTTTAAAAACGCTTGCGAGGAATAGCGGGGGGCATTATTTTAATTCATTCGTAAAATCAGACTCTATTCAAAACGCCATGAACATGCAATCAAGCAGTAAAATTGATGAAAAAACAATAGCGTTGTGGTATAAACCGATATTTGTAATTATTATGATTTTGTTAATTACTTTAGAATGGATTATTCGTAGAAAATACAGGTTATTATAATGACAAAAGATACTTTCAAAGAATCGGCCTCAACTTGGGACGCTGATCAAGGACGTTTGAATACGGCCAAAACGGTAGCGCGCTCAATCGAAGCTGTTTTTCCTTTTAAAATTGCAAACTATGCGATGGATTTCGGTTGCGGTACGGGATTAATATCTATTGAGCTTTTGCCGCTGATAAAAAATCTTATCGCTGTCGACCTTTCGGAAGCAATGTTGAATATATTCCGAAAAAAAATTATAGAAAATAATTTGGAAAATATTGAACTGTATAAAATTAAGTCGGAACTTGACGCACTTCCCAAGCATCCCTATGATATCATTATCAGCAGCATGACAATCCATCACGTTAAACGGCATACAGACTTGTTGCGAAATTTTTATGATTTATTGAATGAAAATGGCCTTCTTGCTATTGCCGATCTGGTTAAAGAGCAGGGCGATTTCCATTCGGACAATACGGGCGTATATCATTTTGGTTTCGATGCAACTAATTTTGAAAAAGTTCTAAAGGATATAGGATTTCATAACGTGTCTTATAAAATAATTCATACGATAGAGAAAGAGACCCAAAAAAAACAAATTAAAAAATTTCCCGTATTTTTAATAAGCGCAATAAAATAAAAATGAAAGTATTTGATTTATCGCATGAAATAAACGAAACGATTGGCGTCTATCCCGGTGACCCGAAACCGCGCATCATTAAAGACGCCGATATTATTAATGACGGTTTTAGGATGCATCGTTTGGAATTTCACACGCATCTTGCTACGCATATTGACGCACCTGGACATATATTGGAAAACGGTAAGATGATTGATCGCTTTCCAATAGAACATTTCACGGGCGCCGCCTTTATAATTAAAGCGCACTATGACGCGGAGCGAATTATCGATTTCGAATTACCTCAGAAAATTGATTTTGAACATCTCATTATTAATAGCGGTTGGTATAAAAAATGGGGATGGGAAGCGTATTATAGAAAATATCCTGTTCTTTCTACCGATATGGCTAATAAGATAGCCGCTTATTCGTTTAAAACCGTCTCCGTTGACACGCCTTCGGTTGACCGCTTGTCCGATGCGGATTATCCAATTCATAAAATATTTCTAAAAAAGGACATTTTGATTATTGAAAATATTACCTCCCTTGACGAATTGAACGGACAGCGCGTTGACTTTTTTGCCTTTCCGCTTAAAATAAAATCGGTTGACGGCTCTCTGTTGAGAGTTGTCGGCATAAAAGAATGAGGCCATTATGAAACAACGTTGCGCATGGGCGCCGGAGGATGATGCGTTTTATGTCAAATATCATGATACCGAATGGGGTGTGCCTGTACATGACGATAAACTGCTTTTTGAATTTTTTATCCTGGAAGGTTTCCAGGCTGGTTTAAGCTGGATAACCATATTACGAAAAAGGGAAAACTTCAAGATAGCTTTTGATGATTTTGATTTTTTAAAGATAAGCCGTTATGATGAAAAAAAGATCACGGCATTAATGGAAAATCGGAAAATAATCAGAAATCGTGTAAAAATTAAAGCTGCCGTAAGCAATGCTCGGGCATTCTTGAAGGTTATCGAACAATTCGGGTCGTTCGATTCCTATATTTGGCGTTTTGTTGACGGGAAAACCATTATAAACAAATGGGAGAAAAGCAGCGACGTTCCAGTCAATACAGCCATTTCCGATAAAATGAGCAAAGATTTAAAAAGCAGAGGATTCAAATTTGTCGGTTCTACCATATGTTATGCTCACATGCAGGCAACCGGAATGGTTAATGACCATACGCTCAATTGTTTTCGCTATGATGAAATCAATAAAATGCTTTTGTAAAAAAGAATGGAGATAAGATGATTTCCAAAATTCACAGCGCAGCCGTTATGGGGATAGATGCCTATGTTGTTGAAGTGGAAACGCATATTGAACGCAGCATTCCTTACTTTGGGATTGTAGGGCTGCCTGACAGCGCCGTTAAAGAGAGCAGGGAACGCGTTGTATCCGCTATTAAAAACTCTGACATTCCTTTTGCGCATCAACGTCGTATAACGATTAACTTGGCTCCAGCCGATATTAAAAAAGAGGGATCTTCCTATGATCTGCCCATTGCCATTGGTATTTTACAAGCTCAAGGCGATATAAACAGCGAAAATTTGGAAGAATTTATCATACTCGGAGAACTTGCGCTTGATGGCAACATCCGTCCTGTTCACGGTATATTATCCATTGCTATTAAAGCCAAAGAGGACGGCTATAAACATATAATCATTCCTAAAATAAACGCAAGAGAAGCGGCAATGGCCGGAGAAGGATTGAATATTTATCCCGTAGAAACGCTAAAACAGACGATCGACTTATTGAACGGTAATTCCGCTTTACAGCCATTTAGAATGGATATAAATGAATTGTTCACCTCCGAGTTGAACAACTATCTCGATTTCAGCGACGTAAAAGGTCAGGAACATGTAAAACGCGCTATGGAAGTTGCAGCGGCAGGCGGACATAATTTGATAATGATCGGCCCGCCGGGTTCAGGTAAAACAATGCTGGCAAAACGCTTTCCCTCCATACTACCCTTGATGACTATTGAAGAAGCGATTGAAACAACAAAAATTCACTCCGTTGCCGGTCTTTTGCCTGATAATCATGGCTTGGTGGCTGTACGTCCTTTTCGTTCGCCCCATCATACCATATCCGATGCGGCCTTGGTGGGCGGCGGTAAGTATCCCAGACCGGGAGAGGTCAGCCTTGCTCATCATGGCGTTCTTTTTCTTGACGAACTGCCCGAATTTAAGAAGAATGTTCTTGAAGTTATGCGGCAACCCATGGAGGACGCAAAGGTTACCATATCGAGAGCGGCATTATCGTTAACCTATCCAGCCAATTTTATGTTGCTTGCCGCAATGAATCCCTGTCCCTGCGGATATTATGGTGATCCGTCTCATTCATGCTCTTGCGCCTTGCCCCAAATTCAAAAATATCGTTCGCGTATATCCGGTCCCCTGTTGGATCGTATTGATATCCACATAGAAGTACCTGCCGTTAAATTTAAAGAACTTTCATCGGATAGGCAGGGAGAACCTTCCGGTATTATTCGAGAGAGAGTCGCCGCGGCTCGTCAACATCAAACGGATCGGTTTGCCGGTGAAAAAGACACCTATTGCAATGCCGATATGAAAAGCGCGCAGATTAGAAAATATTGTAAATTAGACGAACAGGGAAAAGAACTGCTTAAAACGGCCATTAATCAATTCGGTTTATCGGCTCGCGCTTACGACCGCATCTTAAAAGTTTCCCGTACAATTGCCGATTTGGCGGATGAGATAAATATTCAACCCCAGCATATAAGCGAAGCGATACAATATCGCAGTTTGGACAGAGAGCTGTGGACTTAAGAAAATGAGAAAGTTTCCGATATTAAAATTATTATGAAATGACTTGTTTCTCTTAAAGGTATACATGCAGCCATTTTGTCCGTTAAAAAAATTTTTGTTTTTTGAATGTTAAAACGGCGTCTATTTCTTTGTAAAGACTAAAATAAAACCCAAATAAAGATATATTTCGGAAATATTGAAAAAATTATGTTTTTTTAGGCTGGAATTACAATAACAAATTTGATTTATGAGATTTCGATTGATAAATTTATTAGATATTTTAAATTATAAAATTATTACTTTTATAGGATGAATTATGAGTAAGAAAAAAGTTGAAACATTAGAGCGCGTAACCATCCGTTTTGCCGGCGATTCGGGCGACGGAATGCAGCTTACAGGCTCTCAATTTACCGATACAACGGCAATAGTCGGTAATGATTTGACCACATTGCCGGATTACCCCTCTGAAATCAGAGCGCCGGCCGGAACGCTTTTCGGCGTATCCGGATTTCAAATTCAATTTAGCAGTCAACCGGTTAGAACGCCGGGTGATGAGCCTGATGTTTTGGTAGCGATGAATCCGGCTGCCTTAAAGGTTAATTTGCCTAAACTTTTGCCCAACGCTATAATAATCGTAAATACGGATTCGTTTACCGCAAAAAATTTACAGTTGGCCAAATTCGAAGAGAATCCTTTGGAAAACGACAGTCTGAAAGATTTTCAGGTTTTTCCGGTGGCAATAACAACCTTGACGCGGGAAGCCTTAAAAGACACGCCATTGAGCAATAAAGAGAAAGACCGCTGTAAAAACTTCTTTGCTCTCGGTATGACTTATTGGATGTTTACGCGTCCTCTCGAGGTTACAGAAGAATGGATAAAGCAGAAGTTTAAAAGTAAGCCGGAAATTGTCAAGGCCAATATCGCCGCATTACGCGCCGGCTATGGTTTTGCCGAATCGACAGAGATATTCACAACTTCCTATAAAATTTCCGAAGCGGTCAAAAAGAAGGGTATCTATCGCAATATTACGGGAAATGAAGCAACTGCGCTCGGTTTAATCGC
Organism: uncultured Calditrichaceae bacterium; assembly: GCA_964424545.1. Taxonomy (GTDB): domain Bacteria; phylum Calditrichota; class Calditrichia; order Calditrichales; family Calditrichaceae; genus JAUVIB01. The sequence continues at coordinate 26,489 of CAYRJN010000019.1, read as the reverse complement.
CGCCGCTAAAAGAGCGGGCAAAGAACTTTTTCTCGGTAGTTATCCCATTACGCCGGCAAGTGAAATTTTACATCATTTGTCGAAATATCGTAATTATGATGTTAAAACATTTCAAGCGGAAGATGAAATTGCCGGTATCGGTTCGGCCATAGGCGCTTCCTTTACGGGCGACGTAGCCGTAACATCAACAAGCGGGCCAGGGTTATCCCTCAAAAGCGAATTTATGGGACTTGCCGTAATGCTTGAACTGCCCTTGGTTATTGTAAATGTACAGCGCGGAGGACCGAGTACGGGATTACCGACTAAAACAGAACAATCCGATTTGTTGCAAGCAATGTACGGACGAAACGGTGAAGCGCCGATCCCGATTATTGCGGCTAAAAGCCCTGCCGATTGTTTTAGAGCGGCCTACGAAGCCGTCGAAGTCGCTTTTAAATACACAACGCCGGTTATCTTGCTTTCTGATGGTTATATAGGCAACGGCGCAGAACCATGGTTGATTCCCGAACCGGATAATTTACCGAAAATAGAGGTAAAATATGCTTCCGATCCTGAAAGATTTCACCCGTATGAAAGAAATCCAGAAACATTGGCCAGATTGTTAGCGATTCCCGGTATGGCCGGATTTGAGCATCGCATAGGTGGTTTGGAAAAGGAAAATATTACCGGCAACGTTTCTCATGATCCGGAGAATCATCAATTGATGACTAATCTTCGTGCTGAAAAGGTTGAAAGAGTAAATGATTTTGTAAAACAGCCCGAGTTTTCGGGCGGGGATGAAGGGGACCTGCTTATCCTGACCTGGGGCAGTACTTTCGGGGCCATTTTTACGGCTTTAAAAGCCTTGAAAACGGATAAAAAAGTTTCATGGTGTCATTTACGATGGGTTAACCCCTTGCCAAAATGTCTCGGTGAAAAAATTGGTAATTTTAAAAAAGTGTTGATTCCTGAAGTGAACGCCGGTCAACTGCTAAAAATAGTGAGAGAAAAATATCTTATCGATGCGATCGGTTTTAATCGTGTTAAAGGACAACCGCTGAGTTCGCATGAGGTATTGGAAGATATTGAATCTCAATTGAAAGGATTATAAAATGGCTGCAAATATAGATAAAAACGGAAAATTAAAATTAGATATAAAAGATTTTGTATCCGATCAGGAACCGAGATGGTGTCCTGGGTGCGGCGACTATGCCATATTATCCCAAATGAAGAAAATATTACCGAATTTACAGACGCCTAAAGAGAATATTGTCTTTATCTCCGGAATAGGCTGTTCAAGCCGATTCCCTTATTATGTCGATGTGTTCGGTATTCACGGGATTCACGGTAGAGCGCCCGCCATAGCCTCTGGGGTTAAATTAGCCAATCCGGAATTAAAAGTATTTGTTTTTACTGGCGATGGGGACGGGCTAAGTATCGGCGGCAATCATTTTATTCACCTTTGCCGTAGAAATATTGATATTACCGTTATTCTTTTTAATAATAGAATATACGGTTTAACAAAAGGACAATATTCGCCGACCTCTTTAAAAGGACAAATTACGAAATCTTCCCCTTATGGAACGATAGAGAATCCCTTTAATCCGGTTCAGATGGCTTTGGCATCGGGCGCCAGCTTCGTTGCGCGTTCTATTGATCGAAATCCCAAACATCTAGCAGACATTCTTGATGCAGCGGCAAAACATAAAGGCACTTCTTTTGTGGAAGTATATCAAAACTGTGTAATTTTTAATGACGGTGCTTTTTCACAATATACGGACAGCGATAAAAAGAGCGATCATATAATCGAAATGGTTCCAGGCGAACCCTATATTTTCGGTAAAAATCATGATAGAGTTTTGAATTGGAATGGTTTTGATTTTGATATTGAAGAGTATGATCCTGGGAAAAAAGATTCTTATTTGAAGCATGATGAAAGGCACGGACATGCATCAATGGAATTTATGTTGTCCAGCATGTCTCAAAATCCCGATTTACCGACGCCGATTGGTATTTTCCGTCATGAAAATTACGAGACGTACGATGCCGCCCTAGTTAAACAAGTTAAACAGGTCAAGGATAAAAAAGGCGAAGGAAATTTGAGGGATCTGCTCTTTTCCGGTCGTACTTGGGTAGTTGATTGATATTTATTTAACGAATAAAATAGGATAATGATTAAAAAAGACAAATTTTTTATTAAAATTTGTCTTTTTTTTTTTCTAAACTTTTTAAAAATGTGTCCGATATCACTGTAAAGCCGTTAAATGTTTCTTATCCTTATTTTGTATGAGGGAATTTAAATTGATCATCAAAGTATCCAGCCCTAAAATTCTAATTGTTGACGATCTGCCTGAAAATGTGGAGATTATCAAACAAATATTGGAAGATACCTATGATCCGGTATATGAATTTTTTACCGCCAATAATGGACTTAAAGCGCTGGAAATGGCTAATAGTGTTATGCCGGATTTAATTCTGCTGGATGTAATGATGCCCGGTATGAATGGTTTTGAGGTAGCCAGAAAAGTTAAAGGCGACTCAAAAACCCGTTTTATTCCTATTATTATGATTACGGCTTTAGAAAGTCAGGAAGACCGTATTAAGGGACTTGAAGCGGGCGTTGATGATTTTGTTACCAAGCCGGTAAATATAATTGAATTACGCGCCAGGGTAAAAAACCTCATAAAGCTAAGGGAGTCATTGAATGATCTGGAGCAGGCTAAACAGGTTATCTTTAGTTTGGCGCGCGCGGTAGAAGCCAAAGATAAATATACCGAAGGACATTGCGGTCGTCTTTCTACTCTCGCTGAAGCTCTCGGGCGTAAACTGCGGTTACCGGAAAAAGATTTAAAAATATTAAATCGCGGCGGTATTTTGCATGATATTGGCAAAATATCCATTGCGGATTCTATTTTATTGAAAAACGGACCGTTAACCCCGTCGGAATTCGAAGAAATAAAAACACATCCCGAAATCGGAGAGAGAATTTGTAAACCGTTAAAAACATTGCAGCCCGTTATTCCCTCCATAAAATATCATCAGGAACGTTGGGACGGTAGCGGATATCCGGAAGGATTAAAAGGAGAGGAAATACCCTTACACGCTCGTATAATCGGTATTGTTGATATGTTTGACGCTCTTACTACCGATAGGCCATACCGTAAAGCGCTGAGTGAAGAAGAAGCCTTAGAAGTTATTAAAGATGAAACAAAACAGGGGAAATGGGACCCCAATATCGTTGAGGCGTTTTTAGAGATGATGTCCGCTTATAAAAATCGTAAAATTACGATTTAGTTTATTTATGCCCGCATCTTACCTTTTTTTATTCACAAAAGTTAATATTTCTCTAAATAATTCTTTATTTAAGTTTATTTTCTTCTTATCTTTGAATAGAATTGTTTAATTAAACGTATTGCATAAGTGTAATTTACATTTTATACGCTTGTCAATTATGATTATTTGTAGGCGTAAGAAAAGGTCAAATTATGGTAGACGGCATTTTAATTTTAATTATTAGTTATTTAATCGGTTCGTGTCCGACCGCTATACTAACCGGAAAATTGTTGAAGAAAATAGATATTCGCAATTTTGGCAGTGGTAATGCCGGTGCGACGAACGTTTTTCGAGTTCTTGGGTGGAAAGCAGGAGTAGGTGTCATGGCCGTTGATATATTTAAAGGCTTCGCCCCTGTTTTCTGGCTTCCAGAGATATTTCATGTTCCTGTAGAGCACCTGATATATTTTCAGATTATTGCCGCTATCGGGGCCGTTTCGGGCCATATTTGGACGCTCTTTGCCGGCTTTAAAGGCGGAAAAGGGGTTGCTACTTCAGCCGGTGTTTTTTGGGGATTACTGCCGCTGCAATTAACTATTGTTTTCATAATATTTATAGTGGTTGTAGCCGTTTCCAAATATGTATCGCTCGCTTCTTTAATTGCCTCACTCAGTTTATTTATTATCATTCTTTTGCAAAAATTCATTTACGGTCAAAATATTCCCGATATCTTGTTTTATTTGAGTCTGATTGTATTTATCGGAATCTGGATACTGCACAAGGAGAATATAAAAAGGTTGTTAAACGGTAATGAAAATAAACTGTCTTTCGGCAAGAAAAATGATCAAACTAATAACAATAATTAAAAATAGAGGGGAAAATGAAAATAACAATAATCGGAGCGGGAAGCTGGGGGACAGCTCTGGCGATGGTCTTATCGGGCAACGGACACAAAGTAACTTGCTGGACCATAGAACAGGATGTTATAGATGATGTGAAATCGAACGGACAGAACAGCAAATATCTGCGAGATATTTTGGTACCGAATACCATAGATTTTACGATGGATTTGGAAAAAGCCTTAAAAAATACGGAATTAATTGTAAATGCTTTGCCTTCTCAGGTATCCCGTAAAGTTATCCCGGATATTGTCGAATATTTGAAAGATAATCAACCCGTTTGGGTAACCGTGTCAAAAGGTATTGAAAACAATACATTTTTAAGAATTTCTGAAGTAATAAGTCAGGTTGGCAATATTCCGAAAAATAATATTGCAGCCTTATCCGGACCGAGTCATGCTGAAGAAGTAAGCCGTAGAATACCAACGGCTATCGTGGCTGCATCCACCGATATTGAAACGGCGCATCTTGTCCAAAATGTATTTAAAGCCGATTTTTTTCGCGTTTATTCAACGGACGATATAATAGGCGTCGAACTTGGAGGCGCCTTAAAAAATATCATCGCGCTAGCTGCCGGCATTTGCGACGGCGCTGGATTCGGCGATAACACAAAGGCCGCGCTTATGACGAGAGGATTGGTCGAAATCAACCGTCTTGGCGTAAAAATGGGCGCTTTAAGTAAAACGTTCGCCGGATTAAGCGGTATGGGCGATTTGATTGTTACTTGTATGAGCCGCCATTCACGAAATCGCTATGTGGGTGAGCAGATTGGCAAAGGACGACCGCTACAAAACGTATTGGATGAAATGGTTATGGTTGCGGAGGGCGTTAAAACGACGCTGTCAGCGTATGAACTTTCTCGTAAAGAAAATATTGAGATGCCTATAACCGAACAAATCTATTTAACTTTATTTGAGAATAAGGCGCCTGAAAAGGCTATGTATGACCTAATGACCAGGGCATCAAAAATTGAAGATTGGGGATAGGAGGCTATCATGATTAAATCTATTTTAACGCCGTTGGACGGATCGATATACTCCGATACGGTTTTACAATATGCCATATTTTTTTCAAAAAAGTTCAATGCTCCGGTTCGTGTGCTCAACGTAGTCGATATCCGCCTTACCGATATGGGCATAAGTCCAGCGTCGGATAGTTTTGTTCCGTTGATTCCCTCTGCTGAATTTCAGAGTGAATCACGAAAAATTCTTGAAGAAAAATCGAAAAGAATCCTCTCTAAAGCCAGCCATATACTGCGCGACGAAGGCGTTGATTTTGAAGTGGAGTCCGTGTTGGGATTGCCGGTAGACGAAATATGCGGCTATGCCATGCAAAATGATATTGTCATTATGGGCACGCGCGGAGAATATGAAAAATGGAATGAAAAATTTATTGGCGCCACGGTTGAATCCGTTTCGCGACAAATAAGCAAACCGCTCATTTTAGTGGATAAGAAATTTCAAAAATTTGAACGGATTCATATTGGTTATGACGGCAGCGTACATGCCAATAAAGCATTACAATTATCCGCATTTTTGGCAAAATCGTTCGATATATTAATACAGGTTATGGCTGTATTTGATTCCGAAGATGATCGTAAAGCAGTTTTGACCGAAGCAGAAAAATATTTAAAACCCTATGATGTGAATTTTCAATTACGTCATGAAACCGGCCATGCCGCGGATGCAATTATTGCCGCCAGTATTGATTGTCCTGCGCTACCCTTAACCGTAATCGGTAGTTATGGCCATTCTCGTCTTAAGGAGGCAATAATCGGCAGTACGACGGTAGAAGTAATGAGAAAAGCGCTTAAGCCCGTATTAATAACAAAATAGGTAATGAAATGAGCGGACAGATAGTAACGCTTCATCGGCATATAATTGAAGAACAGCGCAAATATCCGAAGGCCACCGGCGAATTTAGCGATTTAATGAACGATATAGTTTTTGCCGCAAAATTGATCTCCTATCATATCAATAAAGCCGGTTTGGTGGATGTTCTCGGTTCTACTGGCGATATCAATATTCAAGGTGAAGAAGTAAAAAAATTAGATAGAGTGGCTAATGATACAATGGTGCGCGCGCTTGATCATGGCGGCAATCTTGCTGTTATGGCTTCGGAAGAAGCGGACGATATTATTCCAATCCCCCCACAATATCCGGTCGGAAAGTATGTTTGTCTGTTTGATCCACTGGACGGCTCGTCAAATATTGACGCCAATGTAAGCGTTGGCACAATTTTTTCCATTTATCGACGTGTTACCGTAGAAGGCAGACCGGGAACTTTAGAGGATTGCCTTCAGCCTGGGCATAAGCAAGTTTGCAGCGGGTATGTTATATACGGTTCCAGTACCATGCTTGTTTATACTACCGGAAATGGTGTGCACGGCTTTACCTTAGATCCGAGTTACGGTGAATTTTTATTATCCCATCCCAATATAAAAACACCGGAAAAAGCGAAAATATATAGTGTCAATGAAAGTAATTTTGATTATTGGTCTCCGGAAGTAAAAAATTATATTCGACATGTCAAACAGATTGACGAAAAAGACGGGCGCCCGCTAAATTCAAGGTATATCGGATCGCTTGTGGCTGATTTTCATCGAAATTTACTTTATGGGGGGATATTCTTATATCCGTCAAGCTCTTTAGCGCCTAATGGTAAATTACGACTCAATTATGAAGCGAATCCAATGGCTTTTTTAATTGAACAGGCGGGAGGAAAAGCAAGCGATGGGAAAAAGCGGATTTTGGATATTGTTCCCCAATCTCTACATCAACGTGTTCCTTTGTTTATCGGTTCTAAAGTGGATGTGGAATTATTAGAACGCTTTATTCGCGGCGAACGACAATAGAAATATTTTTTTCGGATATTTTCTTCGTTGTTTTTTATCGTTATATTTGCATCGATAAAAGATTGGAATCTTAATAATATCTATTGTAATTTTATTCTCATAATCGTGAAAAAACGACGTAAATTTGATATTAATGAAGAGGTAAGAAAAAATATAAACAATTTACTAAACAGAAGGAAGCAATTTTTATGGCTAAGGTTGTGCAAATTTCGGAAATTAGTAAGTATGCAGGAGAAGAAGTTACACTTCAAGGCTGGTTGTATAACAAACGCTCCAGTGGTAAATTACGATTTCTGTTGGTACGCGATGGCAGTGAAATAATTCAATGCGTTGTTTTTAAAGGGAGCGTATCGGAAGAGAGTTTTAACAATGCCGACATTGTAACACAAGAAAGTTCCGTTCGTGTAATGGGCGTTGTGACAGAAGATAAACGTTCACCCCTTGGGTATGAGCTCCAAGTCAATACGTTCGAGATTATTCAACTATCACATGACTATCCTATAACCAAGAAAGAACATGGCACTGATTTCTTAATGGACCATCGACATTTATGGTTGCGCTCAACAAGACAGCATGCCATTTTGCGCATCCGACATGAAATTATCCGTTCCATAAGAGAGTTTTTTGACGACAGGGGATTCACCTTAGTAGATACGCCTATTTTTACGCCAAATGCAGCCGAAGGTACGACCAACTTATTTGAAACCGATTATTTCGGAGAAAGCGCTTATTTAACACAAAGCGGTCAATTATATGCGGAAGCTGGCGCTATGGCTTTTGGAAAAGCTTATTGTTTCGGTCCGACCTTTAGAGCCGAAAAATCAAAAACAAGACGACATTTAACAGAGTTTTGGATGGTAGAGCCCGAGGTTGCCTTTTTCGATTTAAATGATGATATGCAACTCGCGGAAGAATTTGTAAGCCATATCGTTCAAAACGTATTAAAAAATCGTCGAAAAGAACTGCAAAAAATAGAACGGGACACAACGAAACTTGAGCAGGTAAAACCTCCTTTCCCGAAAATACATTACAATGAAGCCGTAGAAATATTGAAAAAAAATAATATAGATTTTATAGAAGGAGACGATTTCGGCGGTACGGACGAAACCGTCATTTCCGATCAATTTGAAAAACCAGTGATTATCCATCATTATCCGGCCGCTATTAAAGCGTTTTATATGAAACGGGATAAAAAAGAGCCGGATGCCGCTTTGGCGATGGATATGTTGGCGCCCGAAGGATATGGAGAAATTATCGGCGGTTCGCAGCGTGAAGACGATTATGATACGCTGTTAACGCGAATTAAAGATCATAATTTATCGGAAGAAGCCTTTCAGTGGTATCTCGATTTGAGAAAACACGGCTCGGTACCTCATTCGGGATTCGGATTAGGCGTTGAACGCACCGTTTCATGGATTTGCGGTTTAAAACATGTTCGTGAAACGATTCCTTTTCCGAGATTAATGCAAAGAATTTATCCTTAATCACAATTATGAAAATTTATTATATTAGTTTATATGAAATTGGCCGTTAAAATAATGGTAAAAGGACGCGTACAAGGCGTCGGATACCGGTGGTTTGCGCTTAATATTGCCAATGAGTTGGGAATCAGCGGTTATGTAAAAAATCGGTTAAACGGAGATGTGGAAGTTTTTGCTGAAGGCGAAGAAAGTGATTTGTTTCGATTTATTGACCATTTAAAAGAAGGTCCGCCGTTTTCAAAAGTTATTGACATTATAATTGACTATACAGATTTAAAAAATAGCTTTAATGAATTTAAAGTAAAATATTAAGAGATATTATGCATAATTTGAATCAAATAAAACAAGCGGTTAGAGATGTACCGGATTTTCCAGAAAAAGGAATACTTTTTAAAGATATTACGCCTGTGTTAGGCGATAAGATACTGTTTAAAAGTACAATTGATCTTTTAGCTGAAAGAATTCAAAAATATAATGTTGGATATATTGCCGGTATTGAATCCCGAGGTTTTATTTTTGCATCAGCTATTGCAATGCAATTGGATAAAGGTTTTGTGCCTATCCGCAAACCTGGAAAATTACCCTATAAAACTTATACGGAAAATTATGATTTGGAATATGGCAGCGATTCTTTGGAAATACACAAGGATGCGCTTCCGGAAGGCGCATCGGTCGTATTGATCGATGATCTTTTGGCCACAGGCGGCACAGCGCTTGCCGCAGCCAAATTATTGGAAAAGTGCGGCGCAAAATTAAAACTGATCCAATTTTTAATTGAATTGACTTTTTTAAACGGCAACAGTAAACTTGATAAGTATAATTACAATGCATTAATTAAATATTGAATTTTGTCGGTACTTGCTGGTATTTTGGCATTCATTTTTATAGTTTTTATTGAATTTAAAAACGCGTCAAACCCGACATTCTCATTTTTAACGACGTGTAATAAAAAGTTGCTCAAAAACTAAATTTTGGGTAACTTCCAGAAATTGAAGTTAACCCTATGTCGGAAAAAAGGATTAAATAAGCTGGAGTAATTATTAATGAAAAAACTAATTAACATTTTATTTATGCTGTTCTTTTTTGCGTCAATTACAACGGCAGGCAGCGAATGGTTCCAAGCTTATAAAAACGGTCTTGAAATGTTGGAAAAAGGGTATTATGAAAAAGCTGTTGAACTTTTTCAAAAAGCGTTAAAAGTAAAACAAAGGGACACAAAAAAAATACGCACTTACGGTATGCATTTTATACAATATTATCCGCATAGAGAACTTGGTATAGCCTATTATTATCTTGGCGAGTTAAATAAAGCGGATCAACATCTGCGTATATCCATGCAATATGCTCCTTCAAAAAGGGCCAAAGAGTATTTGGATAAACTCAACGGTGGCGCGCCGCCAAAGCCGAGGAAACACAGGGAAGCTCCTCAAAAAGATTTATCGGGCGCTACTGCTACGCCGCCGCCAAGAGGAGCCGTATCAGCAGGTGGTGCGGTGGGAGTGGCAGCCGTACCGGCCGTTAAATCTAAACGGAATAATAAAATTAATCTTGTCGGCGAAAGAATGAGCATTGCTATTTTTCCTTTTGAGGCTATGGGGTCAGCGGGAAGCGATCTCGGTAATATTGTATTTGATAAATTGATTACCGCCTTATTCAATCAGGAACGTTTTAAAGTTATCGAAAGAAATCAATTGGAAAGAATATTGGATGAACAAAAATTAGGTATGACCGGTGTTATAGACGCCTCTACGGCCGCTAAATTGGGTAAAGGTATCGGCGTCGACGCCATTATTCTCGGCAGCGTATCTTTAACACGCTCCGGCGCTATAAGCGTTGACGCCAGAGCAATCGATACCGAATCGGCTACAATCATTACGGCGCAAGATGCCTATGCCGGCCGGTTTGATCAACAGATTTTGAAACAATTGGTTGAAAAGCTATCCATAAAATTTGTACAAAGCTTTCCGCTTGTAGAAGGATTGGTGATCAAAAACGATATGGGCAATATAATGATCGATAAGGGGAATGAGACCGGGTTGAAGAAAGGTATGAAATGTATAATTTATCGAGAAGGCGCTGAAATTAAACACCCCGTTACCGGCGAAGTATTGGGAAGAGATATTAAAATTGTCGGTGAAATAACCCTTCAAGACGTCTATAAGAAATATTCGACCGGTATTGTAGTATCTGATGACAGCGGCGCCTCCGTACTTGTCGGAGATAAGTTTATTACTAAATAATTGAAGAAGAATTATCAAAAGGAGATTGATGATGGCGAAACGAAATTTTATTGTTATGATTAGTTTGTTTTTTGTTTTACAGTTTAATACCATTTATGGTCAAAGACTTGATCTTACACAAAACGGTAACGGAGCCAGAGCTGCCGGAATGGGGTATGCTTTTACCGGTCTCGCAGATGATGCTTCGGCGATTTCTTGGAACTCTGCCGGTTTAACGCAGCTTTATAATATGGAGGCAACGGTTGTCGGGCGTCTTGCCACAGGTTCCTATGATTATACTATTGAAAGATTAACGCCTGATGTATCAACGAAGGCAAATTTTCAGTTAAATTTTGCCAGCTTTATTATTCCTTTTAGCGTAGGAAAGTATAATATTGTCGGCGGAATTGCTTACCGCACGATATATGATTTTAATGAAACTGTTAATATGACCGTTCCCGAATATCCGTCAATGGACGGCGAATATAAAGAAGTTGGTAGCATTAATGCCATAACGCCGACTTTAGCCATTCAATTAGCAAACAGTTTTTCTCTCGGTGTATCATATAACTACAACTTCGGTAAGTATCAATATGCAGTAAATGGCGATTTGGATCAATATTCTGATAGTAAATTTTCCGGTTCATCATTTGATATTGGGTTGCTGTTTCGTCCTAGCACAAAATTTTCAATCGGCGCCAATATGAACCTACCGAATACTATTACGAGAAGTTACGAATCTGTAAATTATGAAGATGAAGAGATAAAAGTTCCTTTCTTTTGGAGCGCAGGCGCTGCTTTTAGAGCAACCGATCAGTTTACTATCTCGGTTGATTATCATGCTCGCACCTGGTCAAAATCGAAATCTTTTGAAGAGGAAGTGGCTCAAGAAGTAGATGTTGACTTAAATTCTTTTCATGCCGGACTGGAATATTTGATTATTGCGCAAAACTTTGTGATGCCTTTAAGAGGCGGCTTTTATACAAAACCGCTCCATGTATGGGATAAAGATAATAATCAGGTAAAAGATAACGTATTTACTCTTGGCGCCGGGATTATGATTGGCAGTCTAATTTTTGATGCCGCTGTTGAATATGAATCCTCTTCGTATGATTATTCTAGTCAATTAAACGTTGAAAAAAATACCATACGCACAACGCTTGGCGCTACAATTCATTTCGGCGAATAGGGCGTACTATTTAATGTGTTCCTGCAAAAAATGTTTTGCGGGAACATTTTTTTTGCCCCTGTAGCTCAGCAGGATAGAGCAGAGGCTTCCTAAGCCTTGTGCCGGGGGTTCGAATCCCTCCAGGGGTACCAAGGGTTAAGCCTGTTTTTTATGGGTTTTGCCCTTTTTTATTTTGTTGCTTTGTGTTGATTTATGTTGATTTATGTTGGTTATTTGTGGTACTATTGTGGCGCATTGTTTTGTTGATATATTTAGCTTTTCGATAATCATAATAATAATCGCAATATTATGATCGTGGTACTATAGCGGTACAAAAATTATATGGTTGTAAATTCATTAATATTTTTGATAAGCGCTCGTTTTGTATCAACGCCGTAAATGCGCCGTATCGTTTCGACTGTAATCCCGATGTTTTTTATCGGGCTTCTATGGAGAAATCTTAAATGGCTCCTATTTATTTAAAAAAGCAGACGACATTTAATCTGTTTTGTATTTAAGATTTCTCACACGCTTAACCGGATTCGAATTGTTAATTAGGCGAACCGAATTTTGAATTGGCTATTTAGAATACTTTATCATAATAAAAATCAGTTATACACTCAAAGCGCTCTAAAAACCTCTTTATAAGAAGTTATGCTACGCCGTTTAAATTTATCTGTTTTTTAATTTTCTGATGGCTGCATATTTTGCGGCCGCAATAGTCTCTCGGTTGGCCTTTTCGGTTAGCTTACCGCGCGATAAATCTTCTACAAGAATATATCCGTTCATTAACAATAATTGAACAATCATGTTATTAATTATAGTTTCCTCGCTGTAGCCATTAGCAATATATACTTTTTCGCAATCTTCATAAAACCGATCGGCAAATTCCAAATTATTCGGTAGCCACATCAATTGTTCGTACGTTTCACTGATATTGTTTAATTCGATATTAACGATCGGCGTAACTAACAGGGGACTGAACGGATGATTTTTCGGCAGCTTTACATAATTTTTCAAACGCGCCATATCCACAGGCGTTTTAAGGTCATCAAGACGAACAAGGCGCGCTTTACGCATTTCATTCATTTGATAAAGGAAGAAATTATAGCGTTCTACTTCAATACTTTTTTTATAATGTTTAAACAACCAGCCGTAATGTTCGTCAATGCTCTTTTTTACGATATTTTTTATACGATATAATTCGGGCGTCGTATTGCGCACTTCCTGAATCAGGTTAACGAGCTCGGCAGCCGCTTTTTGTGGACCGGAAATTTCTTTACCCGGTTTGCCGAGATCTGTCGATAGAATGGCGCATTGAATATTTTTACCCTTACCTTTACCTGTAGCGCCGCCTTTTAATACGTTAATTAAGTGATGTTTTATTTCGCGCTCCGAAGCTTCATCAATAAAAGGATTGCCGGCCGGTGTGCTGGCAAGGGAATTGAATATTAAACTGAAAAAGGGGCGATCAATATTAAAACGAATTTCATTCTCTTCGTTGCCCAATTCCACAGCCTGAGCCGTAAAACGATTTTTAATTATATCAAATTTAACGTCTTTAACGGCGTATCGAAAGTTGTTTTTTACAAATTCTTTGTCTTTAAATATTTTATTAACCACTTCTTCAATATCGATTTTATCGATCATTTTATAGGAAGAAGCCAAATAATAAATGCCAGTGGTATAATCTTTATCCCAATCAAGTACGCTGTCAAGGTAATTTCCGTGTTTATCAAGCACCTCGACGATATTTTTATCGGCCGTGTAGCGTAGGAGCGTTCTTTGAAAATTAGGATTATCGGAGCTGGTCGCTTTTTCTTTACGCTCACCGTGCGAATCACGATAAAGCATAAAGTTCTCCACATTAGAATATTTGGTAATACCGGCTTCCTGTTTTGCAGAATTTTGCGCGGTTAGAATTATATCAATCTTAAAAGGCATGTGAATATCGCAAAAGCCCGAAATGGTGCTTCGTGAATTTAAATCGGTTACATTACTGTCGGCGCTGCTCTCAAACAAGGTGCGATAGGCTTTGATATATTGAGGATCAAAATCCGTAACGCGAGAGAAGTCGCCAATTTCCGTACCGATGCCGTAAAGATTCCCTTCCGTATCGGGAAATATATGCAGCATGTCGCCTGCAACCAACTTTATGGAACGAACACCCGGCAAATCCTTGCGCAGCCATTTTAACATCATCGCTGCAAGCATTTCCGATTTACCGACGCCACTGTCACCGCTAATCATTATTCCAAAAAGGCTGCCATCTTCGCCCTCAAGAATAAAAAAAGAACCGTGAACCGGTGCGCCGCCCATTTCTTTGACTTTTTCATTTAACATGGTTAAACGCGGTTTTTTTACATCGCCGAAATAATCAACCGATTTTTTTAATGGTGTAATAAAGGTTTTAATATTGCCATTTGGACCCTTTATATCAAAGTATCCGATCTGAGGATAGGAAAGGACTTTCTCCGGAGCGCCGAGAAACAGAATAATATCGGGTACAAACTCCTTTATTTCTTTCAAACTGACTGCTTGTGGTTGAATTAATCGGAAATTATCCGTGAGATATTTCAGATACGCTTTCTGGAAAATATAAAGCTCGTTTACCAAACCTTGATTAACAATATGGCAACGATAATCATCTTCATCTAAATTATCGACAAATTTAGCAAGACGAGCGGCAAAAAATTCCGATGCAGGACGCGTGGACATATTTTTAATAAATTCTCTTGGGGATTGTCCTTTATGATTGCTTTTCAGTTTCACGGTTTCAATATGATTAAGTTTATGAAACGGATATTCGCGTTTCTTTGCATCGGTGCTGATACGCGTATGCGTTTGAACCGGCTGTTCGGCTGCAATAACGCCGCATTTACGCATTAAATCATTAATCCATTTTAGTTTTCCACTCTCGTAGGTTTCCAGAATATTATTGCGATTGGTAAATTCTCTGTATATTGTAAAACCATGTTGAATCATTTCGTTAAAGCTGGAATTCTGCGGCAAAAATTGCAAATTTAGTAGTCGCATTAAAATATGATTATAACGAAAATAATAATCGGTCTGTTTGGAAAGATTCATCAAATTGGTAAAAAACAGAACAACCCTGCGCGAAAAAATAGGAATGTTGCTTTCGCTTATTTTATGGTATCTGCGTTGAAAAACGACGGGATATACATCGCGCATCATTTGCGGCAGAAAATATTCGGTAAAAAGTTTCGTATCTTGTTCTTCGTGTTCTTCCAATTGCTTTTGCAGTTTGTTGGCCATATCCAAAAGCCTCTGCGACAACAAATCTTCCGTTTCAAGCAGATATATATTTAATAATTTTTCTCTATAGGGTAAAGCGCCATTGAGAATTCGATTTTTTAAATCGACATAATAGTAGCCGCAAATTTTTTCGCCAAAAGGATGATTTTGAACGGTTTCATTATCTGCTATATTATCAATAAGACGTTCAATAGCGATATCAATATTGAGTTCGCTTAAATATTTATCGGTTGTTTCCTCAAACAATTCCAACGCTTTATTAAAAAGCTCTTCGAGTGAGGGCTCTTTAAGCTCTTGTTCAAAAGGCAGATTAAAATGCAACAGCAGTTCTTTTATATATTTACGTAAAATTATATTATACCCTTCTAATTTAGCGAGGTCACCTGCTGCATCTTTTTCGTTAGAATTAAGCGCCAATAATTTAACTTTATGGTCGGAGAAAAGGATACGTTCCAATTCAATTAATATTTCTATCATAATCAGGCGTTCATCCGGTTCGTCAAGCAGATGGGCGTCTGGTTGAAAATCAATTTTGCTGCTTATATATTTTAGAATGGCCGATTTTCCGAATTGAGCCAGAACTTCATTTATATCGAGGGCGCTTATAGCCGGAATATTGCGATAGATTTGCGGTAGAAGATTTTCATAAACCTTGGAAAAAGCCTGACTGTTGATAAATTCAATCAAATCGGAGCATTGACCTATATTCTCATAAAATTCGAACACGGCATTTTTTGAATCTCTTATGGAATTAATTGAAACGCCGCAAGCTATGGGAAACGGATGATAGAGCGTTTTAATTTGATTAATGCGCAAACTTTGTATTGTCTGTTTCCGCATTTCTTTTATAAGCGAATAATCGGATAAAACCTGAGAGACAAAATCTTCGTCCGATGAACAGTTGAAAATTTCAGCAAGCAGATCATCCGTTTCGGCATCATTAGATTCAGAAGTTTTTAATTTAAAATATTTAAACCAATACTTAAAAAATATTTCAAGCGCAGTTTTTAGTTCGTTTTCAAAAACATGATAACTGATATCATTGCCCTCGATATAACCGCCGAGAGAAAAGCGTACAAATCCGGTAGGATAAGGGATAGCCGCCAAGCCTCGTTCTTCGGCAAGTTTTTTTGTAAATTTTTCAAGGTCAAGAAAAGAGACGAAATCTTTTAAAACGATATTAAAAAGATAAGCGCCGTCCGAATCGAGATAGGTAACGGCTTTTTCAACATTATTTTCTTTTATGACCTGATCAGCAATCTTTTTAGCGAGGGTAAGACGCTTGTTGGATTCGAAACGGAATATACGATTGATGCGGAAGCGGTTCAAATCGGCCACAATATGGCGTTTATAATAGCTAAAAAAAGCTTCTCCTTTATATTTAAAATCGTCGGGCAGTTCGAGAACATCCAATTTATCAAGGGAAACGAGTTCGTCCAAAAGAAAGATATGCAAAGGGCTACCTTCAAAGAGAGATTCACGTTTTACGTTTTTTTTCTTATTAGCCAATTTAGCCGGTTGATTACTTTTGATTTGTTTTTCAATAAAATTTTCTAATTTTTTCTTCACCTTATGACGTGAGGCGTCCTTGGGAAGACTTTCATCGATCTCATGTTTTATTTTCCGAGCCTGTTGAGCTACTTCAAGGATATTAATCAATAAATAAAGGGAATTGGAATTACCCACACTGATGTCTTTGTGTTTTTCGATATAGTCGATAACATCCAATTTTGCATCGGTTACGGCAAGTGCGCCGAGCCGGTCGCCCGTTGCGCCGAGATTTTTTGTTGTCGAAAGCGCCGCTACCATAGAGATGCGCGCATAGGTGGCTATATTATTGATAATATAGTTGGATATAGTACGCCATTTCGGTTCTTCGATATTTTCAATTTTTACCGAATCGTTATAGGCTTCATCCAAAAAGATCGTGAATTGTGTATTGGAGATAAATTTTAAAAATTTAATGAGTGAAACATCATTAAAATCCGTAAATCCGGTCGGGTTTGAAGGATCGTTAATCAATATGGTTGAATTTGCGCAAAAGTGATCCCAAACGGCGCCGGTTTCATCGAAAAGCTGGAAAGAGCTTTTGAGACGATCTAATTTTATTAGAAAACGCTCATAATCAATTCGGCCTTCGTCGTCCAGCTCGATTTCGATATCGAAAGGATTGATATCGAACTTTTCGATAGGCAGCAAGTCTTTATATTCCCAAGCGGCCTGTTGATTTAAGAAGATAAACGGTTTAAGCCCTTCTTCATTAAGAACAACGTCGCGAATAATCATTTGTGCGTCATCCGATATGGAGGTTTTTTCAAGATTACCGAGTCCCGAAATAAACTCTTTGATGATCTTCTGTCCGCTTTTAGGCAGCTTGTCGTACTTCTCGTCAATTTCAAGATCGATTAAAAGATTACGAAAACGGCCTTTATTATTGGCCTCGTTTTCAACTTTTGTCAAGTATTCCTTGTATTTTTCAAGAAAAAGATTTACGCCGAAATTTTTATGGAAATGATTATGCAGTGTACGTTCGTAATTATCCGGCAAAATATCAAGAATAACGCGGCAGCGTTCAATAATGTCGACATTGATGGGCTTAGTATGTTTTTGTAAAAGATATTCGCCGTAGGTTCTGATTTGATTACGGCCACCGCCTTCCACAATAGTGGAAATATGGATATCGCTGCTACCCTGATAAAAATATTGTCGCATTCTTATTTCAAATTCTTCAAGTAGCTGTTTGTTTACTTCAGGCTGCGTTTTTATATCGGTGATTTGTTCAATAAAATAAAGAAAAGCGGCGAATTTGGATAAAATATACTTATCTTTAATGACTTGGCGGGCAAACTCGTCAAATTTGTATAAAATGATATCTTGAGCGGGATTATCGGCGTCGGCAAGCTGTTCGACTTTAAGCTGCCGCAGCTCTTTTTCATAATCTTTAATTTTTTCTTCGGCTGCGATACGGAATTTGGTAATATTTTTACAATTAACTTTTTCCAAAATCAAGCGCAAATTAAGCTGTGTATTGGCTGGCGCGCCTAGTTTTTTATTATGCACTTTATTGAGCGTATTGATTATATCATTATGAAAAGCAAATACCAGGCTGGTATTGGATATCCTGGATTCAGGCGAATCGTCAATAAAAATGATACGCGTTAACAATGGAAACCATTTAACGTCGTTGAACGGATTGCTGCGCATGTGCTTGGTTTTGACCAAAAATATGCTGGTTGAGTCTTCTTTGATTTGTTCGTAAACTTCGTCGGCGTCGCCGAATTCAATGATGCGCACCATCTCTTTGCTGAAAATCTCGTCAACGATTAGTTTAACGACGGTTTCGGCTCCGCCGGATACTAAGGTGCGGATAAAACCGTTTAACCCTTTAAAATTAATGGTTGATTCGGTTCGTGATAAAAAGGCATTTTTTTCCGCAGTGGTCGTATAATGAGTACTTTGGATAACCATCTGATCCAGCACGTCAAGCAGGTAATTCCATTGCGCTTCTTCCACATTTCCTTTTATGCCGATTATATCGCGAAATTTACGCAGTTCGTTAACATCGTCGCCGAGCAGTATTTTGTATAAAAAATCTATGGCCGCTTGCGTGACAGGCGGCGTGCCGATAGAGAAGTCATGCGTTTTAAGAATATTTTGAACCTGCTGTTTTTCTTTTTCGTCGATCAGTTCTATATTCATTAAGTGCGTCAAACGACCGGTAAAAGCCTGACGTCTGCTGCTGTATTCGTAGGCTTTTGAGTTCTCATGGGGAAAAATCATCAACGAGACATCTACGTAGCCGGGAATAGCCTCTTTTAACTCTAAAAGTTTTTGATTGATTTCCGAAAGCTGGCGCGCCGGGTCATCGGGTTCTTCGAAACAGAGACGTACAAAATTGGTTAATATTTCATATATGCGATCGGGTAAAAAATTATCCGCTCGTTCACCGAGGGATTTGTACAGATTGATAAATCCGAGTGCGTCCGAGTTAAGCTTTAGTTTGGGGTTATCTAAAATTTGCATATTTTTTTTCCGGTCAATTTTATTAGCACATGTTTTTTTTGCAAAGATATGATAATTAGGATATAGATTCAATTCTATATACACTGAAAAGGGGAAAATTTAATATTTTTCTTAAAACGGCCGTACTTTTTTTACTAATCCCGTAAATTAACATCAATTTGCACAATTCAAAAAGTAATAACACTACTCTCGACATACGGAGAAAGGAAAATTGTTCTCATCGTGTTGATAGGATTTTCCGGAGGTGATTGCCTCACTACACTTCGTTCCGCTCGCAATGACACCATTTTTTTAAAAAAGACAAACAAACAGACTTACCCTTAGCGATGCCGAAGTGTTACTTCCGGTTAAATCACCCCAATTTCAGCGGTTTAAAACGCATAGATATTATTCTATTGTTAAAATATTTTTTGACACAGATTAACATAGATTTTCAAAGATTGAAGACGGAAATAACTTTTCAAAATGATTAGGTGTAAAATAGATTGACTATCTGCAAAGAAAATCTGTAAACTACGTAAAACCCTTGCTGAAAGGAACGACAAGCTCACACTATCAAAGAGAATTAAATGTAGGAGGGGTAAGTTTTCGACTCATGTAAAATGGCTGGTAAGACGGCAATCCCAAAGCAATAAAAAAGTTCTCTCTTCTATTTTTTAAGGAAAGGGGACTGCGCTACATTCTTATTCCTTAGGCTCCTTATTTGTAGCTCCCGCAAATATTGGCCGGCAAAATTTCTTTAACCGCTATCTTTCTTCTTACACCATTCTCCTATTATATTTTGCTATAAAGAGCGAAATTGGTTAATTTATATAACTATTTGATAGTAATAATGATAAATAATAACTATTTGGGGAAATAAATGTTAGAAAATATATCGATTATCTCAACAATAATTAATATTGCCGTATTACTTATCGGTATCGCTATCGGCTATACCGTTTATCGTATGAAACTTACTAAAGTACAAGGCGCAAGCGAGCAAATTATCGAAGAGGCCAAACAAAAAGCCGATAAAATTAATAAAGATCGTTTGTATCAATTCAAAGTGGAATTGCAGCAAAAACGTTCTAATTTTCAAAAAGAATTACAGCGCAAAGAAGAGAAGTACAACCGTTTGGAATCTCAATTATTAAAAAAAGAGAAAGAATTAAAGCGGGAAGAAAATCATCTGAAAATCAAAGAAGATCGTATAAATAATAAAGAAAAAAAGATAAATGAATTAGAGGAATTATTATACGAAAAGCATAAGAAAGTTGACAACGTTATTAATAAACAGAATACCCAGCTTCAGCGTATTACCAACTTAACTATTGAAGAGGCTAAAGAGCAGCTCTTTAAAAATTTGGAAAAAGAGACTAAGTTGGAATCGATTCAAATAATGAAGGAAATACGAGACGAAGCAAAAGAAAGCGCTCAGCGCAAAGCCAAAGAAATTATCGCAAATGCTATTGAAAATCTGGCCTATGAGTTTACCATGGAAGCCACGCTTTCCACGGTTGAATTGCCTAATGAACGTTTTAAGGGTATGATTATTGGTAAAGAAGGCCGCAATATCCGCGCTTTTGAGGAAATTACAGGCGTCAAAGTAATTGTAGACGATACGCCGGAATTAGTTGTGCTTTCCGGATACGATCCCGTTGCTCGTGAAATCGCCCGTATAACTATGAAAAATTTGATTAAAAGCAAAAATATCAATGCAAAAAATATCCAGCAAATGTTTCAAAAAGCAACTTCAGAGGTGCAGCGCTCCATACGCCGGGCGGCGGAGGAGACGCTCAACGAACTCGGCATCACACATGTTCATCCCCTTATGAAAGAAAACCTCGGTAGACTGCGTTATCGCTATAGCTACGGGCAAAATATGCTGCAACACGCTAAAGAGGTGGCTTTGTTAACTGGATCCATGGCAGCCGAATTGGGCTTTAACGTAAAGTTAGCCCGCCGCGCCGGACTTTTTCATGATATCGGTAAAGCAATCAGTAACAGCGCCGAGGGCAGCCATGTTACGCTCGGTGTGGAAATCGCCGAGAAATGTAAAGAGCACAAAGTTGTTATCAACGCTATATTGGCTCATCATGAAGAGGCCGAGCCTATTTCTCCCATTTCGGTTTTGGTAACGGCTGCGGATAAAATCAGCGGCAGCCGCCCAGGCGCACGCCGCGATACGCTTGAGGCCTATACTAAGCGTATCACCAATCTCGAAGATATTGCCAATTCATTTGAAGGCGTTTCCAAAACTTATGCAATCTCCGCAGGACGCGAGATTCGCGTAATTGTAGAACCTGAGAAAATTTCGGATGAAAAAGCCGATTTGTTGTCAACGGATATCGCTACTAAAATACGCAGCAGTATGGAATATCCCGGACAAATTAAGGTCTGCGTCATCCGAAAAACGGTCAGTTCCAAATTTACGGATGATTTTAGCGAGGGATATGAATAAGGATAAGTAACCTTGCAAATTGTTTTGTGAAGTTAACTGCGCACGTAATGAATAGGTTATTCTCCGATAAATCGATGAATCTAACAATGAATCGATTACGATCTCGTCTATACGAGATTGGAAATGACAGATCGGTAAAATTAAACCCAATATTTGACTTTCCGCCGAAAGGAGGAATATAAATACAGCAATCTGCTACTGTAAATCTAAGCTGTATTCAGAAATAATAAAATTTTAATAAACCATTAATTTTAAAATTTATTTTCGAGGCTGCAATTGCTATATGATATTAAAATAATCGGCGATCCGATTTTAAGAAGAAAAGCCGAACCGATAACCGTTTTCGATGAACAATTAAAAAGCTTTGTGAAGGATATGTTTGAAGTGATGTATAAAGAGGACGGCATCGGACTTGCCGCGCCGCAAATCGGACGAAGTGTGCGCTTGTTTGTTGTAGATGTTTCGCCTTTGGACGAAAATGAACAAAAAAAGGTCTATATCAATCCCGAAATAATAAATAACTGGGGTGAATCAACGCTTGAAGAAGGTTGCTTATCCGTTCCCGGCGTAAGGGAAGAGGTTTTACGTCCGGAAAGAATCGAGATAAAATATCAGGATGAAAGCGGTAAAGAGTACGTCGAAATATTGAATAGATGGCCGTCGCGCGTAATTCAACATGAATACGATCATCTAAACGGCGTGCTTTTTGTTGATAGAATTAGTCCAATAAAACGAAAAGTATTACAAATAAAGGGGGAAATACCGCTCTCTTTTTAATTATAAAGCGGTATTTCATTGTGTTCAATTTTTATAAAGAAAGATAATATGAAGACAAAATTTTTAATCGCCACTCTGCCGAAGAAAGGGATAAACGCCGATCTGCTGATTTTATTTTTCGAAAAATCTTTTATTCGCAAACGGCAAAAAAATATGCGTCCTTTTCCCGATGATATCTCCAATGAATTACTCGATTATTTTGCTTTAAAAGATTTCTCGGGAGAATTCAATGAAACGGCTTTGCTATATCCGAAAAATTTACCGAGTATCAAAAGGATATTACTCGTCGGTTTGGGTGAATACGACAATCCCACAAAAGACCAAATTTCACAGCTCAGTTCGTCCGTGGCAACAATACAAAAGAGGGTTTCCAGCAAGCGTAATTACATTCTTTTGTGCAATATTGATTTCGAAAAAGAGCGGCTATTAAAAAGTTTTTTGGAAGGCGTATATTACGAACGTTATAGGGTTGATAAATTTTCAAGCAAGGAAAAAGAGAAGGGAATTGAGCACCATTATGTTTTTGTCTGTCGAAAGGCAGAATATACGCCTCGTTTTCGAAAAATTATTCAGAAAACCCTTTATTATATGGAAGCGGTTAATATTACCCGCGATCTGGCCAATATGCCCTCTAATATTTTATCACCGGAAAAACTGTTAAATGAGACTAAAAATATATTTTCGGAATATCCTGAAATCAAGGTGGAATATCTCGACAAAAAAGAATTAAAGCAGAATAAAATGAATGCTCTACTTGCCGTCGCTCAAGGAAGCGCAGCAAATCCATATCTAATAATAATACATTACAAGCCGAAAAAGGCGGTAAAAAAGAAGCTGGCTTTGATTGGTAAAGGCGTAACTTTTGACAGTGGCGGCATAAGCATAAAACCGTCCGCAAATATGGAAGAGATGAAATTTGATATGGCCGGCGCAGCTGCCGTAGTTGGAATGATGTCCGTCGTTGCGCACATCAAGCCGAAATATGAAGCTCTCGGCGTTATTCCTGCAGTTGAAAACATGCCGGACGGCGGCGCTGTTAAACCGGGCGATATCGTTAAAGCCTACAACGGGAAAACCATAGAGATCATTAATACGGATGCCGAAGGCCGTTTAATTCTGGCCGATGCGCTCGCTTATACGGCAGATAAATATAAACCCGATTTAATGATTGATTTTGCCACTTTAACAGGCGCTGCCGTTGTAGCGCTCGGCGATAAAATGGCCGCTTTGTTTAGCAAATCCGACGAATTGGCGCAGGTTTTACTACGCGCGGGCGAACAATCAGCCGATTTGTTATGGAGAATGCCTTTGCTAGATGCTTATTTCGAGGAATTAAAAAGTGATTTTGCGGATATTAAAAATATCGGTTCGCGTTGGGGAGGCGCCGTTACGGCCGCTAAATTTTTAGAACAATTTGTCGGAAAAAGCAAATGGGCGCATATTGATATGGCAGGAACGGCCTATAATACGAGTCATAAAAAATTTATGAAAAAAGGAGCGACGGGTTTCGGCCCCAAATTATTGGGCGAAGCGTTAAATGCGATTGAAAAAATAATGTAAAATCGGTTTATAAAGATATCTACTAAGAATGGGGAACCATTGATATGCTGACAGATTATGAAAAAATTGCCTTTGTTATTCTCGTTCTAATTTCGCTTTTTTTAACATGGAAATCATTTTCAAAAATGATAGGGGTTATTGGAAAAGGGCAGGGAAATCTTTATTTCGATAATATGTGGAAGAGATTAAGCGAAGCAGTTATAGTCGTTGTATCGCAAAAAACCGTGTTAAAAAAACGTTTTGTCGTCAGCTTATTCCATTTATTTTTGGCCTGGGCTTTTATTTTATATTTTCTTGTCAATCCCGGCGATATTTTAGAGGGCTATATAGCAGAATTAGTTTTTATGGGCCGCGACGCCGTCGGCGACTATTATCGGCTTTTTGTGGATATATTCAGCGTTTTGGCAATTGTATCCATGTCGTTTTTTCTTATACGCCGTTTTATTTATTCCTCCGATTTATTGATGATTAGAGCCAATGTTAAACTTTA
The DNA here is from genome assembly GCA_964424545.1 of uncultured Calditrichaceae bacterium. GTDB lineage: Bacteria > Calditrichota > Calditrichia > Calditrichales > Calditrichaceae > JAUVIB01. The sequence goes on along the minus strand of CAYRJN010000019.1, from coordinate 2,047 downwards.
TGACCATGCCGCCAAAGGTATGCGTAAAGATTCTTTAATAGTCGGTCTTTTTATATTAATGCATATCGGATTTCGCTTTTTGGGAGCCAGTTTTAAAATCGCCGACGAAGGGACGGATGTTTGGCAACCGTTTGCTTCCGGCCTCTCTCAATTGTGGGCGGGTATGAGTCCGCATACGCTTTTGATTGCGGAACATTTTAGCTGGTGGATAGCGCTTGGCCTGATTTTAGCGTTTATCCCGTATTTTCCGCATAGTAAACATGCTCATTTATTTATGGGGCCGATAAATTTCTTATCTCGTCCACAGCGCAGCGCTTACGGAACTATGGAAAGACTCGATTTTGAAAACGAAGAGATCGAGCAATTCGGCGCCTCGCACCTTGAACATCTTGATAAAACATCCTTAATCGACGCCTATTCCTGCATCATGTGCAACCGCTGTCAGGATGTCTGTCCGGCCTATCAAACGGGCAAAGAATTAAGTCCATCGGCTTTGGAAGTCAATAAACGCTATTATATTAATAATAATATAGAAAATATTCTTTCGGAAAACGGCTCGCAAGATCCTTTGCTTGAATTCGCTTTAAGTGAATCCGCTTTATGGGCCTGCACAACCTGCGCCGCCTGCGTGGACGTTTGTCCGGTAGGCAATGAGCCGATGTTCGATCTATTGACTATTCGTCGCGACCGCGTATTGATGGAATCGCAATTCCCCAAAGAATTACAGATTGCCTTTAACGGCATCGAACGAAATCAAAATCCGTGGAATATTAATGACGACCGCTTGAAATGGGCAAAAGAGGATGAAGATCTGATAGTAAAAACGGTTGAAGAAAATCCAGATTTTGATATTTTATATTGGGTAGGCTGCGCCGGAGCATTCGATCAAAAAGGACAAAAAATTGCTCGTTCCTTTGCTAAAATTCTCAATAAAGCCGACGTAAATTTTGCCGTTCTTGGTAATAAAGAAAGCTGTACCGGAGACAGCGCGAGAAGAGCGGGCAACGAATATCTTTTTGCCATGATGGCAGAGGAAAATGTACAGACGTTAAACAACGCTAAGGTAAAGAAGATTGTTACAACTTGCCCCCATTGTCTGCATACTTTGAAAAACGAATACCCGCAATTCGGAGGTGATTATGAAGTTATACACCATACGGAGTTGATAGAAAAACTGTTATCAGAAAACAAATTGACTTTCACACAAAAAGCGGATTTTAAGGCAACATTTCATGATCCATGCTATCTTGGCCGTCACAATCATGTTTATGACGCGCCACGCAACGACTTAAAAGCCTTGGGTATAGAAGTTGTAGAGCTGGAACGCAATAAAAATAACAGTTTTTGTTGCGGAGCCGGCGGAGCCCAAATGTGGAAAGAAGAAGAGCACGGTGACGAACCGGTGCGTCAAAACCGTTTTAAAGAAGCGCAGCAAAGCGGAGCCGAAGTTGTTTGCACATCCTGTCCTTTTTGCCTTACCATGATGCGTGACGCCGGCAATGAATTGGAATCCGATATGGTTGTAAAAGATATTGCGGAAATCATTGCCGAACAACTATAAGCACGGGTTTGCGGTTTTAGCTCTTTTATAGAATTTGCTATAAAATCCATGTCGAAAACCCCTTTTGTCATTTTGGATGCAGAATAATATCACAACTCCAATAATACGGATATTTCTTTGCTTCCACAATTGCAATATTGGGCTTATCCAAATGAAAATCTACGTCGTTATATCTCAGTTTTTTTGATGAAATATCCTTAATAGGGAAATGCATAAATAGCACGACCATGTCGTTTCTACCGGCGTTCCGATTTTTTTATCGGGATGCAAAGGAGAAGTCTTACACATCATATTTCCTTTTTTCCCGTTTCCACAAAAAAATTAAAAAAATCCATTTTTATCTACTATCAATGCTTCTCTACATACGATATAGGTTGAAATTATTTTTTTCCTTCAAATCGCTTTTTTTTGATACTTATTTATATATTCATTAAATTGATAAGTTTTATAAAAACAAGGGTGGAACATATTTATTACCCTGTCGTA
>CAYRJN010000018.1:0-31740 GCA_964424545.1 uncultured Calditrichaceae bacterium | reverse complement strand
TAATTTTTTCATATTCATCAACTCCCGAAACTATAACGTATTTGTAATCCGCCGCGTATTTTGCTATACAAGACCTGATTATTTTGATAATAATTAATATTTAAGCTGATTTGCAACGGATTGAGTACCTGATAGGCCGCACGGAAATAATAAGAGCTTGTCTGTAAACTTGTGTAATAATCGCTGTATTGATAGCTAACCGGTGAGAATCCGGCCGTTAGATACAGACCATTATTAAAAGTATATTGTCCGCCAACATTTATGCCAATGCGTTTTTGTCCATAGTCGCTGAATAAATAGTTAAATCCGGCATTAAAATATCTTGCCGAGATGCTTACAAGAGAAAGATATTCCGTTTTTTTCGTTGTCATTGAGGCCATTTGTCTTAAATCCAAATAGTAACCGTTATGTATTTTATATCGAACGCCAAATAAATATCTTTCTATTAGGCTGCCGATGAAATCAAAATCCGTCCATTTCCACATATCCGTACGCATAAGCCGATAATTACCGCTTAAAGTCCACTTAGCCGAAGGAATATACAACAAATTGATACCGCCGTCGGATATCTGACTATTGGTAATATCATAGCCATAATTAGCGCTTATTCCGATCTTCCACAACTTGGTACGAAAATCAAAGCCCGCTTTACTCGCATCTTGGGTATATAACCCTTTCAGCTTAAAACGGAAACGATTAAATCTAAAGTTAACGTTAGCATAGCCGATGGGGTCGGCCATCTCATTGTCATACAGTTTACCATATTGCACGCTCATACCGCCCATAGCATTAACGCTCACAACATCGGAAATAGAATAAGATACGACGCCGCCGTCTATGGACCCCATAATCCAACGCGTGAAGGCAAAAAGGCGCCCCCCTTGTATATAACCTCTTTTAAAATTATATTTCAAATAGACTTCATAAATTTTTGTATTGGAAATATGCGGATCATTATTAAACCCGTCGCTGCGCAGGGCGTTTAGATTATATTCAAATCTCTTATCAGAAAAGCTTCCTCTTAATCGCAATTGATTGACGCTTCGTAAATAAGAGTCATCCCCGAGCACCGTTGTCGTATCATCGCTGCGCAGCCCGTATAATTGATAGCTTTCCCTATCGAAAAACGGCGTTCCCATAAAAACAGCCGTGGAGAAGCTTCCTTTAACATCGCCCGAAATTGCGTTTGAAATCAAACAAAACAGTATAATTAATAGCTTTTTCATCTTTTTTATCCGTTTTTGGATTTAAAGACAGGGGAGATTGCTCTCCCCCATTCAATTATTAAATTATAGATATCCTACTTTGTCCAAGGTTTTGGCCATTTATGACCGGGTAATTCATCATATATCATGGCATTGGTGCCGAATTTAATTGATTTTACGTCATAGCCAAGAACCTTTAAATAGGCGATTGTTGCCGCCGCCGTTTGTCCTGTCCAACAATAAAGGATATTATCGCCGGCCGGATCAAATACCTTTAAATTTTCATCTGTTTTAAGCGTTTTCGGCGTTAGTTGATAAGAACCGTCTATATGCCCGATTTGCAGGTAATCACTCTCCGCCCAATAATTCATAACATTGAAATCGGAAGCATTAGGGACAATAGCGCTGGCGGCGACAAGCATCCCTTCGCCCCATGCTGTAACAGCAGCGTCAATGCGGGCGTCCAAAATATCGGCCGCATCTTTTTTCCCTGTATTTAATTTCGGATATTCAAAAGAAGGCAACGTAGGCGATGCCGTTTGCACAAAATCTCCGGCATAAGCATTGGAACAATTTGCCGTCCATTTATCCAAAGACGCATCTACTATGCTCATACCGAATTTCAATACATAGGCGTCATAATGCTTTAAACGCAGCAACATATGGGCATACGACGCCGTTTGACCGCTATAGCAGACGCAAAGAATCGGCTTGGTCGCATCGGCGGCTTTATCGAACATATCGGACAAGGTTGTTAATACGGCGCCTTCAAGATGCATTTTATCATAATCCGCCTGACTGCGAAAATCCATTATGTAATAATCCGCAACATTTATATCGCCATAATTCACAATCCAACCGTCCAAATAATTTACCCATCCTTCATAATCGTCGCTGCCCTTTTCAAGATATTTTACAAGAACGTCAAATTCATTTACTTCTTCGTCGTTGCTTGAGCTACTGCAGCCGATAAAGGCCGTTAATAAGAAAATCAGAAACAAAGACAAATACTTCTTCATAATAAACTCCCCTTACGTTAAATAATACAAAATAAATTAATTAGTTATTTACTCCACCAAGACGGTAAATGTCCGTCAACGACTACATCTTTATTGGCGTTAATTTCGTTCGGCCAATTCGTTTGAATATAATCTTCAAAAAGATATAATTTGCTATTTTCTCCGTTTGTAATATGACATTTTTCAGAACATGTTTTCCCTCCTGTTGTATCGGTTTGAGATGTCCAGCGTTGGATTGAGTGCGGCGTGGCATATTTCCATGTTTCATAATCATCATAATCCACCAAAGTTCCGCTTGCTCCCCAGTTATCATAGGATGTCCTGACAATCGGAATATGACGCAAGGTAACAAAATCATAAGGACGACTGTCGGATTTTAACGGATTACGTCCGATTTTAAAATCTTCTTCCGGATTTCTTTCTTGATATTCCGGATCTGTTTTCCACTCGCCGGCAACATGACAGCCTGTACAGTTATTATATCCACCCGGCGTCGAAACAGCATGACATACAAAGCAGGATACTTTTTCCAAATGGATGGAGTGATAATTATTTGCCGTACCGATATCCGAATGGCAGTTTTCACATCGAGGTAAATGATCATAATTGTATCTGTGCGTATTGTCCTTATCGGCTACAGCGCTATGCATTTCGACATTGCTATGACAATCCATACAATCCATGGCGTACAAATAATGCGTATCGCCTTTTCTGCCGGCTTCTTCATCGCCGTAAAAATCGTGCGCGATACGCGACCCGTGGCAAGCCGTACAGTTATTTTTCATATCGGGCGTTTTTCTAAAACGGTGCGAGTTGTAAATCGGTCCGTTCTTAGGGAATCCCCCTCCCGCGCTGTTGGGAATTGAAATATGACATTGGCCGCACGTCGCATGACAATCGGTACATTCGCCATTATATCCATCCTGCGTAGTTTGCGGACATTGCGTAAATGAATTAACGCCGGAACGCAGCGCAACCATACGCTTTTCGCCCCATAGCTGTTGATGCAGACTATTTTTATAGTCGCCGACTTTACTTTCGTGGCAACCTGCTTTACCGCAGCTATTTGTTCCGTCAACATACTCGGAAGGATCAACGATTAATCCCTCATGCGCCTTTTCTTTATTGTTAGGCTCTTTATTATTTCCATTATGACAATCGACGCATGCAGTTCGTCCGAGATGGCTGTCAATATCCGCTACATCCTGACCGGCTCTTAGTTTGATATAGACTTTTTCCCATGGCTCCAACGGAGCTACTTCTCCGCCTCAGCCGCCGTCCGGCGGTCCGCCGCCGCTTTCGGACGGAGCGAGCGCTTGCAGGCGAGCTTCATTTGTGTGACATATCAAACAACCGTCATCGCCCGTGTATGATTTGATATATGAGTTATCATCCGTTAATTGTGTACAGGCAATAAAAAATAAAATTGGCAATAACAAAAATATTTTTCGGGCCATAGTCCTTATCCTTTTTGTGAACTTTTTACCATATCTGTTTATCAAGGTAGCAAAAGGTGTGCCAAATTATAAAAAACCGGGTATTCCGTTTAAACATTGAAAAATATAGAAATTACTAAGATAGGAAAATTTTAATAAAACAATAAAACGAAACAAGATGTTTCAAATTAATTGAAAATTGCTGATTTTACAGGAGGTTTTTAATACTTTCTATATATGAAACAGGATGTTTCATATCAAACTTCGAAACACCCTATTGAAACATTTTATCGTTTAATTTTTAAGGCCTGATTCACGGCAATCAGTATCACATCCCATACGGGAGCAAATGGCGGAGCATAGGCCAAGTCCCATTGCGAAAGATTTTTCAGGTTAATTTTTTCCTGAATTGCCGCCGCAAACAGATTAATCCTTTGCGCAACGCCTTCCTTTCCGACCATTTGGGCCCCGAGGATACGCCCATCCTGCGGTGTAAAATGAAGTTTAAGCGTAATCTCGGAAGGATTGGGATAGTAACCGGCACGGGATTTACCATTAACAACAATACTTTTGGCATTGAATAAGCCTTGAGCCGTTTCTCCCGTTAAACCCGTTCTCGCCGCTTCCAAATCAAAAACTTTAACCGCAGCCGTTCCTACCACGCCCTTAAAGTGCGCCTGCCCGCCGCTGGCATTATCACCCGCTACACGTCCCTGTTTATTGGCTGTGGTTCCCAATGGGATATAATCTCCTTTGCCGGTAATTAGATTTTTTGCTTCCGCACAATCACCCGCAGCATAAACATCATTAATATTCGTACGCATCCGGCCGTCCGTTTTTATCGCTCCCGTCCGCCCTAACTCAATACCGCTGCGCCGGGCAAATTCCACATTCGGCCTAACGCCCACAGCCATTATCACCAAATCGGCGGAAATTTCATCTCCGCGCATAAGACGAACTTTCTCAACAACGCCCGCACCGCTGATTTCCCGCAGCCCGTTGGATTTATAAAGCCGACAACCGTGCGCAATCAACTCTTTTTCCACCAAAGCAGACATATCTTCATCAATATTGGCTATCAGGCGGTTCAATTGTTCAACAACAGCAACCTTGACGCCACGAACAGTAAGCGCTTCGGCCATTTCCAAACCGATATACCCCCCGCCTACAACAACAGCGCTTTTCGGTTTGCGGGCGCCAATCATCTCTTTAAGCGCAATACCATCCTGCAGAGTACGTATTACAAATACATTTTTCAAATCAATGCCGGGCAAATCAGGAACTATGGCACGGGCGCCGGTGGCTATAACCAGCTTATCATAAGAATGTTCTTCTTCTTCGCCGCTTTTTAAATTCTTAACAGTAACCGTTTTTTTTCGGCGATCGAAATATAACCCCTCACAAAATAGGCGCACATCAATATTGCGCTTTTGACGAAAATCTTCCGCAGATATGGCAATCAATTCTTCAGCATCTTTTATATCATCCGAAATATAATAAGGCAAACCGCAAGAGCCGTAAGAGACATTTCCCGATTTTTCAAATACAATTATCTCAGCTTGAGGATCATTGCGCCTTGCACGACTGGCAGCCGACATTCCGGCTGCAACGCCGCCGATTATTACAATTTTTTTGCCTGATTTTCTCAAAATTAGCTCCCAATTCTATTGTTTTTCTTTTCTATGGGAAGTTTTACAATAAATCGGCAAAACTCCCCGTCCCTATAATCCAAGTCGATTTGACCGTTATATTTTTCTATTTTGGTTTTCACGGCATCCAACCCTATTCCCCTGCCGGAAATCCTCGTTACCGTATCGCCGGTGGAAATTCCGCTTTCGAAAATCATTTGGGCAACTTCCTTTTCCGACATAGCCGAAATCTTATTTTCATCCCATTTTTTACTCATTTTGATTTTCTCTGCCAATTTAGCGATATCGATGCCGCGCCCGTCGTCTTTAAGTTCCAACCAAAAATTATTATTCTCTTCATAACATGATATTGCAACGGTTCCTTTTTGCGGTTTTCCTCTCTCCATTCTCTCTCTCTCTGTTTCAATTCCGTGAGCCACGGAATTTCTAATCAACTGTATCAAAACTTCTCGGACAAGCAATCGATATTTATACGGAATAATATTGGCATTGAATTTTTTTAGATCAAGTTTAATTAGTTTACCCGCATCGGCGCTGATCTGTTTAACATAATTTTGCATGGATTTTATAAGCATTTCATTTTCATAGCTCCTCGTCGTTCGAATCTGAGAATGCAATTTACTCATTCTGGAAAGCAGCTTATCGATATTAACTATGCCTTCCTTGAGTCCCAAATAATCATTATAGAGATGATTAATATCAATGGAATCGATTTTTTCCTTTTCCCTCACGGAAGAAATTTCATCTTCAAAGCTATGCAGCTCATCGGCGAAAAAGGATAAATTTAATATGGCGGCATTACCTTTTACAAGATGGATGGATCGATAAAGTTTATCGGTAAATTCCATATATTTTTTATCGCGTCTAACCATAATGAAATATTCGTCAACCGTCTCGAATTCGCTTTTCAAGCCGTCGATAAATTCTCGCATCATTGAAGGTTCGACGCGCATGATGCTCATAACCCATTCCGTTTGTTTTTTTGTTTGCGCTTCCGATTCCTTTAATTTTTTTTCCAACTTAACCTGCTTGGTAATGTCTTTAACAATAACCATTAATTCTTTAATATCTTTCCGCCTATTATAAATACGTTTAAAATTAAAGGTTAAGGTTTTTTCAACATCTTCCTTGTCAAAGTAAATGTTAATTTTTTGCAGAGGGTTTAAGTCGAACAAAACGGCTTCGTCATACTCTTTATCCAATAACAAGACGAGGAAATTTTCCAATGTTTCAAGGTCATCCGCCGACAAAGAACCTTTCATGAATTTTAGAAAATTTCTCCCGGCAATCCTTTTCGTCTGAAAGATTTTTTCCAATGCTTTGGAATATTGAGAACCCATATAAAGACTATCGTTTAATAAGAACAAGCCTTCGTCGACATTTTCAAGAAAATTATCCGTCTCTTTTTTGGCTGTTTGTAAGTTTTCGCTAAACGCCTTTAATTTTTGTTCCGCTTTCTTTATTTCCGTAATATCCCGAGAAATGCCGACCAAACCAATCGTTTCGTCCTTTTTGTTTTTCAAAGGAATTCTACTGCTCAACAGCCATATTTCGTCGTCGTTTTTATCTTTTATTTTTCTTTCATCATTTAGCAGCGCTTCACCTTTTTTAATAACGGAAAGATCAACTTCGTGGCTTCTTTTTGCGGGAGCGCCGCTTAAAATTTCAAGTTCGGTTTTTCCAATGACCTCCTGTTCGCTTTCGTAGCCGAGAGCCGTAACCATGGATTTATTCATTTTAGTATATTGCCCGTTAATATTTTTTAAATAAATACGGTCCGGAATATTTTCAAGGATTGAATACAACGTGTTGCGTTCCTGCAGAAGCTCCTCTTCCACCTGCAAACGCCGTTTTCTTTCCGCTTCAAAATCTTTATTTTGCTGGGCGTTATAATATAATGCGGCAGCGCCGAGCAGTGTAATATTCGGCACATCGTTTATATCAATAATTACCTTTTCCCAAACCTCTCTTAAAGGCGATGTTCTAATGCGCTTCCACATGGACGATTTATAAAATTCAAATCCTTTCCGAAGCGAACCGCCGATGATTATAATCTGCGGATCAAAAGAGTGCATAATAACTTGCATGGTATGTCCAAGGTAATCGCCGAACTCTTCAAATAGTTCAAGCGCCTTTTTGTCTCCTTTTTCCGCCGCGGAAATAACGTCCTGCACTTTAACGGCATGTAATTTATTAAAGAACTGCGCACAAGAATAATATTCAATGGTATGTTCCTTGAATGGTATTTGTCCGAATTCCCCGGCGCTGGAATTTTTCCCCGCATACAAGCGGTTGTCGATAATAACTCCCGCTCCCAACCCCTCGGCAACAATTAGCCCCAAAACATCTCGATAAAATTTACCTCTGCCAAAATATTTTACGCCCAAGGCAAAACAATTGGCGTCATTATCTACATATACGGGTTTATGATAACGTTCCCCAAGAATTTCCCGCAAATTCGTATTCTTCATGGCATCCATTCTGATCGGATTAACGACTACGCCGTTCTCGGAATCTACGATTCCCTGCATTGCAAAACCGATACCGGCGACATCCTTAGTATAGACCTTGTCGATAACTTTGATTATTTTGTCTAATATTACCTTTTTCGGCTCCTTATAAGGGAGGCTGTCTTCCAAGAAATCAACAAGCTTATCATCTTTAACTTTGCCAATTCTGATATTAGGCCCGTCAATATCTACGCCTATTACCAATCGATTTGCCGCCATTTTACTACCCCATTCATTAATAAATGTTTATTTTTTTCACATTTTTAAAAAGTACAGGTAAAACACTTTTATCTACAATAACCCTACTTGTGATTTTTGCTTAAAAATTTCGGAATAAAACTCCCTAACCCTTGATTGCAGTTACGACACATATCGATGCTTTTGCGATTGGTTAACAGTTGATAACGAAACTTTGTAAATTTTTCATTTTGCCAAATATCATCCATATTTTGTTTATTTATGTTGCCCATTTCATAATGACCGTTCTTATCAAAGCAGCAAGGCACAACGGAGCCGTCCCAATTTATCAACGTTGAAAGCCAGGGACGCGGACACGATTTTTTATCGGCATTTTTCACTTCATAATGCTCTCCGTCAAAATGATAACGCCGATATTTATCGTCAACCGGCAGCCACTCCTTCGCTTCCTCAAGCGAGCGAACCTCAATATTCTTTATCAACAGTCTATCAACGCCTATATCTTCAGCCAATTTCTTAACATCCGCTATTTGCGATTCATTGTGTTTCATTACCAAAAACTGCAACGCAATAAGCGGCGTTTTGCTATTCATTTCTTTTTTTATCTCCATAAATCTGCGCATACCGTCCACAACTTTATGAACATTGCCTTTAACTCTATATTTTTCATAAACATCCTGCGTAACGCCGTCAAGCGAAACGATCATGCTGTCCAAGCCGGATGCAATGGTTTCCCGTATAAATTCATCCGTAAAATAGTGCCCGTTGGAACTGGTAGTACAATAAATATTTTTTTCTTTTGCCAAACGCACAAATTCCAGAAAATGTTTATTCAAATAGGGCTCGCCTTGATGGTACAGAAGAAGAAAAAAGATATCATCGCCCAGTTTTTGCATAATTTGCTTAAACGTATCAATAGTCATCTTCCCCGCCGAGCGTTCCATTTCACCGGAACCGGTTGTACACAACGGACAGCGTAAATTGCAAAGATTGGTGGGCTCAATCGTTAAAATCGTAGGACGACCCCAAAGAATATTTTTATTTATAAGCGCTGACAATAGAAAAGAAATACTTGTTTTTAATAGATTTACAACCCTTCTAAATGTCAATGATCGCAACAAGTTTAATAATATTAGCTCATTCAATACACATTAATCCTAATTAATTATTGATAATGATTTTAGTTATCGCGTCCTGAAATCGTTTTAATCAATTTCTTTTCCAAGCTAATACGGCGAGATGCTTTATCGACGACATACCGGGTATCATACAATTTGATCTCATCCCGTATGCCCCAGTCTCCATAAGCTATTAAAATTTCCGTAATGGTATGAACAAATTTATCGTCTTTTTCGTTGCATACCGAATTTAATACTTTGTAACTGCCGTCATTATAGGTTTTGACAAAAATCAAATATTCAATTAACTCTTTTATATCATCCACCTCAAATGATTTACCATTATATTTTCCGATTATCTTGCCTTGATTGAAAGAATCATACATTGACCTGTCCAAATAGTCGCTTTTATGCACGCGGAATAAAACAACATCATGGGGATTTTGTTCGGAAACGCGTTTAAATTCAAAATATCTCTCCGTTTCTCGTTCATCGACAAAGGTTCTATAATATGAACTATTGAGGTACGTTAACTCCGACCAATAATATGCGGTATCCCGATTGTTTGTTGAAAGCTCGGTAGAGGATGACGTCCTTTCGCCCAAAGGCGTGATACTTAAACTATTTACATAATATATATTTGCCCCGTTTAAATTCTCTATAAAAAAATTCTGCGGATATTTATAATCGGAATAGACCAATTCCAATATCTTTTCATCTTCGTTTACATTGGCGATTTTATCGGAACAGCCTAAAATAATAAAGATAAATACAGAAAATAAATAATAATACCGTATCATTATTTTCCTCCCGTCGGAGCACGAGCGATATCACAACTCAAATATATCATATTATTTTTTAAAATTCCGCAATCTATAGAATAGTCAACAGGCTGCCATTATATGCCTTTTTTATTGCAAATTAAACTTTTAATATTATTAATGCAAAAACATCTTTTACGTATACAAGAATATTAATTTTAAATTCTTGGAAAAATCATAAAATTCCCCTAAATTCACTTCCTTTAAATTCAGAATTGAAAGTATTTTTTTATGTTTCACAATGTTGATTTTATTAATTTAATTTTCATTCTTTTTTCATCCGTATACATTACTACTATTCTTTTGATAATAAAAGGGTTGTCGACCTTAACAAATAAAACTTGCTATACACAACCGAATATTTCAATTGTCATTCCGGCACGCAACGAAGAAAAACGCATAACCCCTACTCTAACTTCGCTTGAACGCTTAAATTACCCTCAAAACCGTTACGAAGTAATTTTTGTTGACGACGCCTCCGAAGATAAAACGGCCGACGTGATTCGCAGCTTTACGGATAGACATAATAATTGGACATTGATAAAGCGCAAAGAAAAAAGCGATAAGTTTCATGCTAAAAAAAGCGCTTTGCATGAAGCGATTCAACGCGCAAAAGGTGAAATAATTTTTACTACGGACGCCGACTGTGAAATTCCGCCCGATTGGCTGAGCATTATGCTCTGTTATTTTACCGATAACGTTTCGATGGTTCTGGGACACTCGGAATTAAAAACCACGAGCCTTTTTTTGCATTTCGATAATTTTTTCTCTTCCATTGTAGCGGCGGCGCCGACAAAACTGGGCTTTCCCATCAGCAGCGTGGGACGCAATATAGCCTTTAAAAAATCAACTTATCTGCAAGTGGGCGGTTATTTGGCCTTGACAAATTTTAAGAGCGGCGACGACATTCATTTAACGGAACGTTTCCGCATGAAAACCGATACAAAAATCGAGTATTGCGCGCACCATAAAACATTTACCCGTTCGATGCCGCCGGAGACATTTAAAGAAATAATCAATCAGCAAATCCGTAAAAACAGCAAGATTTTAAATAAAAGTTTTACTACCGCTTCATTTTCAGTCGCTCTTTTTTTTATATACAATTTAATGCTTTTTTATCCTGTTTTCAAACCGCAGCAATTTGATGTATGGATAAGTTTTACGGCCGTTCGCCTGCTTTTGGAATTTATTGCACTGACAATTGCATCTTTTAAATTCCGTATGAAGTTTCTGATACCCTGGTTCCCGCTGTTTCAGATTTTTTATCCCTTATATTTAATGTTTATGGGAATCATCGGCAGTTTGCATTTATATGAATGGAAACAATGAGTTATGATTAAGAGACTATTTTTAGATAGATTTGTATTTATTATAAAATATTTCATCGGGATTTTTCTTTTAGCCTGGATTCTATGGCGCGTCGACCGTCGTCAATTGGTTGACACCATTCTTTCCATCGATCTGAAAACAATATCCGCCGTGCTTTTTTTATCCATATCCGTTATCGCTTTGCAATATCAGCGATGGAAATTCCTTGTTAAGGCCAATTCCAGTAATTATAATCAAAAAGATCTGTTACCCGCATTCTTTGCCGGGTTTGCTTTTCGTTTAATGCTGCCCGGCGGACACGCGGAAATCACCAAAATATTTTTAATGCCGGGTAAAAAAAGCGGGAAGGCGCTCGCCTTCGGCCTGGAAAAATTCTTAGAAACTTATTTTAAATTTTTACTGGTTATCGCCGCCGTCCCTTACCTGTTTACCTCTTATAAAGCGCTTTGGTATTTAACGGTAATCGGCGTGATAGCCTTGTTTTTTCTGCCTTATTTACTGCGTAGTAAATTAGTGCGACGTTTCCATGAAAAGGAAACGGAACACAACAAAACGGTCACTTTTACGCTGCTTTATTCCGCCGTTGTATTTTTATTTCTTAGCTTTGAATATTTCGCATTATTAAACGGAGATTACTCCATAACGTTCTTCAACACGATGATTTCCGTTATTTTCATCTGGGGCGCAGGCTTGATACCCATTTCCGTTTCGGGGGTCGGCGTAAGAGAAAATATTGCCGTTTTTTTGCTGGCGCGTTACGGCATACCCGACTCCTCCGCCGTGGGTTTTTCTTTGCTGATTTTCTTTTTAAATACAATTATTCCGGCGTCCGTCGGAGCGATTTTTATCTATTTAAAACGCTCGCATCTGAATGATGTACAAGAAACCATAAAAAACGCTTACAAGAACAATAAAGATTCCTTTAAATTCTGGAAAGCTAAGGAATAAACGCTAAAAAAGCTGTGTTCCAAGTAGTTCGTATAACGCGAGCACTTGGTTTACATACAAAATTAACGGTTACTTATGAATAAAAAAAAGTCAGTCCTTGATAAATTAACATTCTCTCCCGTACCGTTTAAAGCAGCCGTACGCGCGCTTTCTATTTATAAAATACAATACACGCCCAAACGAGTATGGAATTTATTTTTAATTCTACTTTCGATGTTATTATCAAAAATCATTCGCAAACCCATTGTATGGGGTTACCCGCCAATGGTTATGGTTGACCCTAGCAATATTTGCAATTTACGATGTCCAATGTGTCCGATGTACAACGGTACCGTTCAACTTCCAAAAGGAAAATTAAAATATTCCAATTTAACCAAATTGATGGACGAAATCGGACCGTATGTTTTTCAAATCCAATTTTGGAACCAAGGGGAGCCGTTTTTAAACAAAGATTTTATCAAAATGATTCGCTATGCAAAAAGTAAAGGCGTTATGACCATCACCTCCACCAACGGCCATTTTATAGAGAGCGACGAAAAGGCCGAACAAGTTGTTAAATCGGGACTGGATCAAATTATATTTTCCATGGACGGCACAAATCAGGAAACTTATGAAAAGTACAGGGTTAACGGCGATTTTAATCTGGTCATAGCCAATTTAGAACGATTGTCCAAAGCCAAAATGCGTTTAAACAGCAAAACGCCGTTGATCGAACTTCAGTTTATAGTATTTAAACACAATCAAGACGAAATTGACGTCCTAAAGGCTTTGGCAAAAAAAAACAAGATAGATCGTATATCGTTTAAAGCGGCGATGGTCTATTCAACCGAACAGGCAAATAAGTTTTTATCTTCCGAACAATTTAACGAACTCTATCAGACAGACAGCGACGGTAAACGCTTAAAACGAAAAAACGATATACCGAATTGGTGTAATCGGCTGTGGCTAAATCCGGCATTAACATGGGACGGTCTGTTTTCTCCTTGCTGTTTTGACCTTGACGCCAAACATGCCTTTGCGAATCTTTTTGAAGATAATACGACATTTAAAGAAATTTGGCGCGGACGAGAGTATTATAACTTTAGGAAAACAGTATTAAAAAATCGGCAAAAGATTGATATATGCAAAAACTGCACGGAAGGTATGAAACAACCCTATGCTCAAATTATTGAATTAGACGATTTATAAAAGAATCGTTTTATCGCTAAATATTTGAGAATAATCACGTTGATCATAAATCCCATCTATTATATTGGGTTGCATTTAATAAAGGCAATCGATAAAGACTTGATTTTGTCAAAATTTTTGTTGAAATTCTTTGGTTGCAATAAGAAAACATTATAAATATTAAAGAAATGGAAAAATGAGTCGCATAAAAATCTTACTTGTGGACGATGACAAGGTTTCACTAAAATTACTGGATAATATTTTAAAAAGTGAACATTATCAAACAACAATCTTCTCGAACGTTAAGGAAGCAATGGATCATCTGAGCGGCGGAGAAAACCATCCCGATCTGATTATTTCCGATTATTTTATGCCCGATATATCCGGACTTGAATTCCTTAATATGGTAAAATCGAAACCCGAATTTGCCGCAATCCCTTTTCTGTTTATCTCTGCCAATAAAAATGAAGAGATTGAAACCGGCGCCTTTCAATACGGCGCTATGGATTTTCTTAAAAAACCCATAAATAAACCGTTACTGCTCAATAAAATTAACGCTCTCCTTCAATCGCTCGGAAGTTTTTCGCTTAAAGCGAACCGCGTATTTGAAGGCGACAGCAGTATGATGGATATTCATGAAATTATCGCTTTTTGCGAAGATGAAAAATTAGACGGTTTTGCGCTGATTATTTATGAAAAAGAATACGGTATACTAACATTTTCCAAAGGCATTCTTGATACAATACAATATAGCGATTTAAACGATTCCGAAGCATTAGAGAGACTCGAACAATTGGAACATTACAAGATTTTTATTTTTCGCGGCAAAGTAAACGATCTTGTTATTCAAAGTTTCTTTGACCGGAAAGCATTCGTCGAAAAAGGAATTAATAAAAATATTTCACTTGATAATATCAAAGGCGCTATGTCAACCGATAAGTTTAATGATTTGACCTTATTATCCGGCGAGTTATCGGATACGTTTGAAAAAATGGGTAAATTATTAAACGATCGATGGATTTCTACAACCATCTCAATCGGCGACAACAGACATGTAAAACTGACAAAAAACGACAACGATATAATCGTTGGGGAAATATTTACTTTAAAGGCTTAACAAATAAAACGGAATAAAAAATTGTGGTTGATCAATTATTAGAAATATTAGAAAATACGGACGGAATATACGGCGCCTTTGTACTGAACAAAGACAACGAGCTGACTACCATTAACGAAGATAAATTTAACGACGATGAGAAACAGGCCGAATTACTTCAAACCTTGCTAACCGTCATCGTAACATTAAGAGAATTTCAATCGTTAAATATTTCAAAATGTTCCTTTGAATATCAAAAACATAGATGCGATGTTTTTTTATCCGACGATTTGAGCCTGTCCATAATTTATAATAATATAGAAGAATTTGAAAAGATCGAACCCATTATTAAAGAAATTTTAGAATCGATTTGATAAAAGAAAGGTTATTGACAATGACTACAAAAAATTTAGACTATTCAAAACCGATTGAAATAGCGAAAAATGTGTTTTGGGTTGGCAAACGCAGTGAAATTGAATTTGAAATGAATGTCTATCTGCGAATTTTTGAAGGCAACGAAAAAAAAATCAACATGTTGATCGATCCCGGCCCCAGCACCGACTTGGATGTTGTCAGCGATAAACTGGAAATGATCCTCGGCCCTAATCATCAGATACATCTCGCTTTTATTAACCATCAAGACCCCGATGTGGGAATGAATACCGTATTTTTTCAACGCCATTTTCCCAATTTACAGGTTATTACAACCGAAGATACTTGGCGATTGATTCGCTTTTTGGGATTAAATCCTAAACGCTTTATTCCCATTGAGAAATTTAAAACAGGCAAAATAAAACTTATCACCGGTCATCGTATGAGTTTTATCCCCACTCCTTATTGCCATTTTCGCGGCGCCAGCGCCATATTTGACGAAGAACATAAAATTTTATTTTCCGGAGACCTCTTCGGCGGTTTAACGGACAGTCCCGATATTTACGCCGAGGAATCTTATTGGGAAGGCATCAAAATATTTCATCAAATTTATATGCCGGTGAACCTTGCATTAAAAAATGCGGTAAATAACATCCGTAATCACAGCAAAGATATTAAAATGATCGCTCCTCAGCATGGACGAATTATTAAAGCCGAGCTGGTCAACGATTTTCTTGAGCGGATGAGTAAACTTCAAGTAGGTTTGGACCTTACTCAACGTTCAAAAATGACCTCCGACAGTTTTATCAGCGCAATGAATGAAATTTTACAGGAAGTTAAAAACAAGGTCAGCGCCGATATTGTTGACAATACACTAAAAGCCTTTGACAGCGACGGTTCTTTCCCTGAAATTCTGGTTACGAAAAACGGCCAAATCATCAGCGTTAAAATCGGATTGGAAGAAGCTTTCCAGCTTTTTGTTAATCAACTGCTGTCGGGATTAGATGAAGAAAAAACAAAAAAAATTAAATTTATTGTTATGAATACGTTAACGTTTTGGAATATTAATGCGGAGAATTTTAGTTTAGAAGAGAGTGGAAGCGCCGTTTCGGTAACGGCCGACGGTGATTTTATTGATGATTCCGATAACGACGCTTCGGACAGACCCATTAATATTGAAAAAGCCATGCAGGCCGTTTTTAAACACAGCGGCGGCGAAAAATTCGCACGTTTGGCCACCTTGCGCATTTTGGTTAAAATACCGCCGCAGATATTAAAAAGAAATAATATTCAGGGCTATAATGATTTAATTAATTTAAAAGAGACCACCGACGGCGATTTTGCCAAACATTTATTTAAAGCGGTAGAATCGATAACCGGAAAATCAATAACAGAAATTTTATCTAATTAGAGAGATATCGTGACTTCAATACAATACGACAAACAAAGAAATTATCAACTCTTAGGTAAAGAGCCGGTGTTGCTTCATTGCCACCATTATAATATTTCATTACAAGAGACTATTCTGCTGCCGGATTATATTGACGGCTACGGCATTCAGTTTCAGGCGGCAAAGGAAACGGCTCAATCGCTGCTGTCCGCTGCGGGTACGGAAAAGTCTCAGACTTTTGAACAGGCCGATATTTTATTCAGAAAAATGGGGCTTGGCAATATTGACTTTTCGAACATTTCCGAGAACGGCGGAAATGTGACCATACCCGAGTATCATTTCGATCTCGGCAATAAGTTGAAAAATATTGAAAATACACCCGCAACTTTTGTCTTGGCAAGCGGTTATATCGCAGGCGTTCTCAACTTTGCCTATGGAAAGAATTTTTATATCCGCATTAAGACTTTGGAAAAACCATTCCGATTCGAATGCAGGGCGGCTGATTATAATAACGATCTCATTGTTGAAGATTTCGGGAACGGGGAATCTTATATAACAATTGACAGCGTTCAAAACGACAAAGATCCGATTAATGAATTTTTCTTAAATAATCTTCCAGCGGAAAACGATAAAGGCATTATTGATGCCTTCGGCGTATTATTGACATATCTACCCGCCAGTTATTATAATAAAATTGCTTTCCGTTTTGAAGAAGCTATGGAAGAAGCGGGCGGTTTTGAAGGGCTGGCCGAACCTTTATTGGTTGAAGCGGGACATATATGCGGTTTTAACACCTTGGGAAGAATAATGGAATCGCAGCTATGGGACGAACAAATACGGCCGCACCTAAAGACGAAAACCGATTGGGTCCGCGCCATTACAGCCGCGATAAATGCCTTCGGCTGGGGATACTGGCAAATTACGGATATTGATTCGCAAAAAAAAGTAACGCTGCGCGTTTACAATAGTCCCGAAGCCGTGGGCTATAAACAGGAATTCGGCGTAAGTAATCGCAATAGATGCTACATGATAAATGGCGTATCTGCGGCTGTTATCAATCTTATTTTCCTTGGAAATATTGAGACAAAACCGCTTTTGGATGATAATTTTTACCACGAACTTTTAAGCGATAACAACTCGTTTCAATGCACCGAGGAACGTTGCATCGCACAAGGCGATGACTTTTGCGAGTTCACAATTACGCAAGGATAGAACGACTCTGATAGGGATCGGCGGTATAGTTAATGATATCCCGATTATAATTTATCGTATCGGAATTTCAAAAACAACCTATTTCGGACATTTTCACTTATTTTTGTACTATTCTCAATTTTGAAATTATACATCGTTCACATAGGCCGTATTTTAGATTCTCCAATTTATCTGAGAATGACAATGTTGGACTTTTTTGTTGTCGTTTCTACATTCTCCTGCTCCTTGTCGTTCCCGAAGGTTTCTGTCGGGAATCTAAATCTTGCTATTGTCTACATTCGGATTCCTTCTTTCGAAGAAATGACACGTTGACGATTCTACCCGTACTTTTTTCATTAATCACTTTGCGTGGTTATGTTCTTTGACTCCGCTCGTCGACCATTGGCGCTTCTTTTTTGAGATCTTAATTCGATAAACGGATAAGTTAAGGATATTTAAGAATTTAATTGACATTTTTCATCTTCCTTAATAAATTACCCATTATCTACTTATTCCTATAAATGGAGGGTACAATGTTTAAAAATTCCAAATTGTTTTTACTCCTTTCGCTAATTTTATTTTTTTCGCTCTTTATCTATGGCTGCGCCGGTTCAAAAAAAGACGCCGGCAATAAACCCTCGCAAGAAGAAGAGCAGCAGAAAAATATGGATGATATCGAAGCGTTGCTTGGTATTGAGTCAACTAAAGGCGCGGTAAAGAAAGAGCCTGCAAAAAAGTCAAACGGTGAGAAACTGGATTTATTGGAGACATCCGATGTAACGCCGCAAAAAAAGGCGATCGCTCTCCCGCCAAGCAACGATCAAAATCAAAAAATCAAAAAACTGGAATCGCAAATTCGTGAGAAAGATCAGGTTATCGCCAACCTGCAAAGAGAATTAAATTTAAAAGACGACCAGATACAGCAGTTATCCGCCGCCAAATCGAGCGCTCCGACCTACACAGCAAGCGCAATAGGCGCCGTATCGCCGGAAGAGTATGAGAACCGTTACAATGAAGCCCGCGCCGCTTTTGAATCGAGAAATTATCACGAAGCAATTCAGTTATTTGAATCGCTTCTCGCCAGCAGTACCAACAACTCATTGGCGGATAACGCTCAATATTGGATCGGGGAAAGTCAATATGCTTTAAAACAATATGATGCCGCAATTTTATCTTTTGAAAAAGTGTTTACCTTTACCAACTCCAACAAAAAAGACGACGCTCAATTTAAATTGGGTATGTGCTATTTGCGCAAAGGCGATAAACAAAAGGCGCAGGAACAGTTTGAACGTCTTCGCAGCGATTACCCCAAAAGTGAATATATCAGTCGGATTGACAAGGTTATGGCAAAATATTAATATTGTTTAGTTAAAAAAAAGGCTCTTTAATGTAGCCTTTTTTTTATGACTCGTGTAACGACAGCCGAATCATCCGCATCAATTAAGAACAAAGCTTTTTAAAGAACATGACTTCACAAATTGATTGATAAAAGCGGCTCATACGTCCTTTTCCGATAAATCGGAGAAGGACATATGGGAGGACGACAAGCCGCACCACACACAGGGAAAGCAGGCCCCGATAGAAGCGGGTGAACCTTGCCAATGCCGTGTAAATGATGCTCATTTTATCGAAATTTCACCAAATATTTTAAAAGAAATGTCAGAAATTGTACCACAAAATTATTAATGGTTTATTTCTTCTAAACAATCAAAAATCGAAATGACCGGCATTTTATTATTTTTTGCTCGATATTTTTTCTTTTTATAAATTGAAATACATCCTAATCGCTTGTATACTAAAAAATATACAACTATTTTTACGACCGATATTTATAAACCTCAACAAAAAAGAGAGGTTGTAATGCAAAGAGAAATTTTACTAAAAGAATTAAATGAACACTCCGATAAAATATGGGATATTGTCGTTATCGGCGGCGGAGCTACCGGACTCGGCGTTGCCGTGGACGCCGCTTCGCGCGGTTTTTCAACCGCGCTGTTTGAACAATCCGATTTTGCCAAAGGAACGTCCAGCCGCAGCACAAAACTGGTTCACGGGGGCGTCCGCTATCTTGCTCAGGGCGATATTTCTTTGGTGCTCGAGGCGTTAAAGGAGCGGGGACTGCTCAGACAAAACGCGCCTCATCTTGTAAAAAACCAAGCCTTTATTATCCCCAGTTATGACTGGTGGGAAGGTCCTTTTTACAATATCGGCATGAAGGTTTATGATATGATGGCCGGTAAATTGGGACTCGGTCCTTCGGAAAAAATTTCTAAAGAAGAAACATTGAAAGCAATCCCCAATCTAGACGAAAGCCATTTAAACGGCGGCGTTATTTATTACGACGGACAATTCGACGATTCCAGACTTGCCGTTAATCTCGCTCAAACCGCTGTGGAAAATAACGCCGTTATCCTTAATTATATGAAAGTTGTCGCGTTGCTTAAAAAAGATAATATGGTCAACGGCGTTAAAGTAATCGACAAAGAAAGCGGAAATAAATATACGGTTCATGCCAAAGTAGTTATAAATGCCACCGGCGTATTTGTAGACGATATTATAAAAATGGACGATCCCGATGCCAAAAAGATGGTAAGACCCAGTCAAGGCGTACACATTATTCTCGATTCATCTTTTCTGCAGAGCGAATCGGCCATTATGATTCCCAAAACATCGGACGGCCGCGTATTGTTTGCAGTTCCCTGGCACGGCAAGGTTGTAGTCGGCACAACGGACACGCCGCTTGATGAAACCACATTGGAACCGAGAGCGCTTGAAGAGGAGGTCGATTTTATTTTAACAACCGCCGCTCAATATTTAAAAAAAGATCCCCATAGAAAAGATGTGCTCAGCGTATTTGCCGGACTTCGTCCTCTCGCCGCCCCGCAAGATGGAGACAAAAGCACTAAAGAGATTTCCCGTAATCATAAACTGATTGTTTCCCTATCCGGTCTCGTTACCATTACCGGCGGTAAGTGGACCACATACCGCAAAATGGCCGAAGATACCATCGACAAGGCTGTTTTAGTGGGCGGACTGGACGATAGACCCTGTGTAACGGAAAATATGCCCATCCATGGTTATGTTAAAAATGTTAATTTCAAAGCGCCCTCCTATTTTTATGGAGCCGATAGAGCGCACATCATGGATCTGATTTTTGAAAACGCCGAGCTTGGCGAAAAACTTCACCCGCAATATAACGTCACCAAAGCGGAAGTACTTTGGGCCGTTAACAATGAAATGGCCAGAACGGTGGAAGATTTTTTGGCGCGACGCGTGCGGATGCTTTTGCTGGACGCCCGGAAAAGTATCGAAATGGCGCCCGAAGTCGCTTACCTTATGGCAAAAGAACTCGATTACGACGCCGATTGGATTAAAACGCAAATTGAAGAATATACGGAATTGGCCAAAGGCTATATTTTGGAATAAACTACAATCCGTTTATTTTCTGCCGCTATTCCAATCATTAAATAGAACATAACTTTGCAAATTGACTAAATAAACCCAACGTTTGTCATTCCATCGAAAGAAGGAATCCGAATATAGACAATGGCAAGATTTAGATTCCCGTCCCGTCAATACGGGATCGGGAATGACAAGGAGCAGGAGAATATAGAAACGGAAACAAAAAAGTCCAATATTGTTATTCTCGGATAGATTGGAGAATCCAAAATACGGCCTATGTGAACGATGTATAATTTCAAAATTGAGAATAATACAAAAATAAATGCAACTGTCCGAAATAGGTTGTTTTTTGAAATTTCGATACGATTAAATAGTTAGTGGAAAGGAAAAACGAAAGCTATGTTTTCATTCTTGAAACCGGCGCCGGCTGTTGAACGCTTGCCGGAAGATCAAATTGACAAGGTATATAAACAACAAAGAATTAAAGTATTTCTCGGTATCTTTATCGGCTACGCCGGATATTATCTCGTACGTAAAAACTTCGCTTTGGCTATGCCGGAGCTCATTAAAGAAGGATTCACCCGCGGAGAGCTAGGGATCGCCTTTTCCGGCGTCTCTATCGCCTACGGATTAAGCAAATTTTTTATGGGCAATGTTTCCGACCGCAGCAATCCGAAATTTTTTATGCCGCTCGGTCTGTTTTTATCGGCCTTGATCATGCTGATTTTAGGATTTGCGCCCTTTGCGCTGGCTTCCGTACCCATTATTTTCATCCTCCTTTTTATGAACGGCTGGTTTCAGGGAATGGGCTGGCCTCCTTCCGGCCGTACAATGGTACACTGGTTTTCCATTCGCGAACGCGGTACAAAGATGTCCTTTTGGAATGTGGCGCATAATATCGGCGGGGGCTTGATCGGGCCGCTGGCCATTGCCGGTATCGCTATCTTCGGTGATTGGCACAGCGTCTTTTATTTTCCGGCGATGATTGCCATTTTCATAGCCCTGCTCGCTTTATACCTTATTCAGGATACGCCGCAATCGGTCGGCCTGCCGCCTATTGAAGAATATAAAAACGACTATCCCGAATCGTATGACGACACCTTTGAACAAGAGCTCTCCGCCAAAGAGATTTTCTTTGAATATGTATTTAAAAATCGCTGGCTTTGGTATATTGCCATCGCCAACGCCTTTGTCTATTTTATTCGTTACGGTATTATCGATTGGGCGCCGACCTATCTTTCCGAAGTAAAACATTTTTCGGTAAACGAATCGAGCTGGGCCTATTTTGCTTATGAGTACGCCGCCATTCCGGGTACGATTTTATGCGGTTATATCTCCGATAAAGTATTTAACGGCCGACGCGCCCCGGCCAGCATTCTGTTTATGGCACTCGTTTTTATTTTTATCTTAATTTACTGGCTTAATCCCCCGGGACACCCGGTAATCGATACGATCGCTCTGATCGGAATCGGATTTTTAATTTACGGTCCGGTCATGCTAATCGGCGTCCATGCGCTTGATCTGGTGCCGAAAAAAGCGGCCGGCACCGCAGCGGGCTTAACTGGCTTGTTCGGGTATTTTATCGGCGCTTCCATTCTCGGTAACGTTACTATCGGTTATGTAGTTGACTGGGCGGGATGGCACGGCGGCTTTATGCTTCTCTCCGCTTCCGCATTGCTTTCCATTTTCTTTCTGGCTTTAACATGGAATCAGGGTGGACATAAACAGGAAGAATAAGCTGCGTTCCACCTTGACTGTAATAAGACGACTTTTTGTGGGATTAGAGTCCCGAATAGTGGAGCGCCCGCCCCTTCCCCGCCTTAAAAAGAGGGATTAGTCGGCGCCATACTCAACGCTATTATATATAGCTCCAACTATCAAGGCGTGGTTAATCAACACGTTAACCCTGCTCTCTTATGAATAACTCCGCCTTTTAAAGCGGAGAGGACATATACCATATCCCGGGCTTTAGCCCCCTAACAGTTTTAAAGCGTTCCGACACAAAGGTTCTTCAATCCCCCCTTGCCTTTGGTGTTCCCCTCTTAATAAAAGGACAATCCAACAGCGCGATACAGAACAAACCCTGCCTAAAAGCTCCCATTCGGGAGCCTGCCGTACTATCCCATAAAAATCGCAGCGGTCAAACGGCTATTATTTCACTCGTAAATAGGAGAGGAATTTCGATAATCCCGAAACATATATATTGTTTTTGAGCGGATATAGATCATCAATGGGAGCCACTATCCACCGTTCTTTGATATCAAGGTCCTGCACGGAAAGTAAAAACCCCTTGCTTATCTTCGGTGTACTGCTGCTTTTAAATTCAACCGCTATGCGCCTTTTTCCTTTAACCAACAGCAAATCAATCTCCGCACCATTTGAGGTGCGATAAAAGAATGTTTCCCAATCCGGCAATTCATTGATAATATTTTCCAATGCAAAGGCTTCCCATGAAAAACCAAGCGCCGGATGGCTTAATAAATCGTTAAAATTATGAATATCCAAAAGAGCTGATAATATTCCGCTGTCGCGTATATAAATTTTAGGATTTTTAACGAGACGTTTTTTTATATTTACGGAATATGGCTTTAAAAGACGTATCAGATATGTACTTACAAAAAGGTCTGCATATCTGCGAATAGTATTATGCGATAGATCGAGCGCGTTGCCTATTTGCGAAAAATTGACAACTTGTCCGGTGTTATGGGCGCACAATATTAAAAATCGACGCAGAGTTTCCGACGGCAGCATAAACCCGAAGGCTTGTAAATCCCGTTCCAGAAATGTTTGCAAAAAACTGCTTCGCCAGCGAAAAGAGAAGGAATCATTTGGCGCAAGATAACTGCGCGGAAATCCGCCCCTTGTCCAAAATCGGTGCAAAGAAAAACTATCCTTCCTTTGCAGTTCCGAAATCGTGAAAGGGGTCAATTGATGATAAATAATCCGCCCGGCAAGGCTTTCGGATGACTGACGCAGCAATTGCGGCGAAGCGGAGCCGAGAATGAGAAATTGTCCCGCTCGGTGTTGTTGATCGACGACACTACGTAAAACGCTGAATATTTCAGGCAGTCGTTGGATTTCGTCAAGACAAATAGTTTTGGCGCGATTTGCCTGAAAAAAGAGAAGCGGATCTTCAACTTTATTTCGATCTTGGGGATTTTCCAGATCAAGATATAAAAAATTCCTTATTTTGCCGGCAAGATGTTTGATCATTGTTGATTTTCCGCATTGACGCGCGCCCGTTACGGCGGCAACAGGGAAAAAGGTCAAATCATCTATAAGCTGTTTTTCTATCTGTCGTTTTATATATCCATGCATATTGTAAATATAACTTACTGATTACATGGTAGCAAATCTTTTTGGGAAAATGATCGTTATGTAAAAAACAAAAATCCCGAAAAATGTCGGGATCATCAACCTCCCTTCGCTTCGCTCTTCCCCCCTTTAAAAAAAAGGGGGGGGTGATGCTATAGGCAGGGGGGATTCTAAAACGCAACACAGCAAAAATCCATATTGAAAACCCGCCACTATGTTCATCGGGTTATGCTCCAATACCGCAAAGCGGTTAAACATGAATAACTACAGGTGAAACCTGTGGAAAAACACAATCAAAAAAACAACGACCGCAAAGCGGTCAAAATAATCAATAAACATTGCGGCAGATCCTTATCGACAACGGCCGGGCTCTATCTCGAGACAATTTTATAGCATCCCGGCATTAAAGCGCTTCTATCCCCCTTTCGCTTCGCTCTTCCCCCCTTATTAAGGGGGGAATGTCCCGATGCTTCGGGACAAGGGGGGATTCTATGCCGCAAGACGCCAAAAATACATATAGAAAAATCATTACTGCATTCATCGAACTATCTTCCAATACCGCGAAGCGGTTTAACATGAATAACTACTGGTGAAACCTGCGGAAAAACACACTAAAAATACATCG
This sequence comes from uncultured Calditrichaceae bacterium, assembly GCA_964424545.1. Taxonomy (GTDB): domain Bacteria; phylum Calditrichota; class Calditrichia; order Calditrichales; family Calditrichaceae; genus JAUVIB01. The sequence continues at coordinate 6,949 of CAYRJN010000018.1, read as the reverse complement.
ACCTGAAAGTAGGACGCGCTCGTCCATCCCCGCCTTTTTAGGCGGAGGCATAACGCACAAACTAAAATGGGCTTTAGCCCAATAGGCCGAACGAGCGCTCTCCAAAAAAAACAGCGCTTTCTTAAAGCCCCTCGGCGGCTATTCGCTCAAAAGAAAACACGCCCACTCTATCACTCAATTTATAATTTGTACGGCCTGGATAAATCACATAAAGATAGTCCAGTTTTAAATCTTCCAAGGCAATTCTCATAGATTTGCTTAAAACCGGAGCGTCAACAAATTTAAATTCGGCGCCATATTTTTTTCCCCCATCCTGCCAAAATAAATCCAATTCCGCGCCGGCATGTGTGCTCCAGAAGAAATATTCCCGCTCCTCTTTATCTAATAGTCGGCACAGAACATTAAGAGCAAATCCTTCCCAGGAAGCGCCCAGTTTTGGATGCGATCTAAGCTGGTCTATGTTCTCAACAGACATTAAGGTATGAAATAAGCCCGAATCCTTAAAGTACAATTTCGGCCGTTTAACCAACCGTTTTTTTAAATTAGCGCGCCAGGGCCACAGCGTCCGCACCATAAAAGTGTCTTCCAGAATTTCAACATATTTACGCACCGTCATATCCGAAATGCCAAATGAACGTCCGATCTCCGAATAATTCAGACTTTGCCCGTGATAATGGCTGAGCATCATCCAAAATCTTCGTAAAGTTCGTGCGGGAATTTGAATACCTAACTGCGGAATATCGCGTTCCAGAAAGGTAGAAATATATTGCTCGCGCCATATAAAACTCTGTTTATCATTTTTTGATAGATATGACGGCGGTAGCGCGCCTCGTAACCAAAGATTTTTCCAATTTTCCGCGCCCACATCAGACGGACGAAAACCGTCTAACTGAAAATAAGCGATCCTACCGGCAAGCGATTCGCTACTTTGCTGAATAAGATTTCGAGAAGCGCTGCCCAAAATTAAATACTTTTGTTGGGGATGCGTATCCACTAAATGACGCAACACAGGGAATAATTCGGGTTGACGTTGGATTTCGTCAATCACAATTAATCCCTTCAACTCTTCCAGCGTAATGAGAGGATGTTCCAACTGAACCAAATCCCGCGGATTTTCCAGATCAAAATAATGCTTAGCCTGAAATTGCCGCGCCAAAGTGGTTTTTCCGGTTTGTCTGGCGCCAATAATAGCCGTTACAGGAAATTGCTCCAAATACTGACGAACTTTTTGTAAATCGACAGGACGATCGATCATTTTTTTCCTTTTTATAGCGAAAATAAGGTTTTTTCATTGAAATATCAAATATTAATTTTGATATTTCAATGTACTATAAAAAAAGACTAAAATCCCGGTAAGTGGGACGCGCTCGTCCCTCCCCGCTTTTTAAGGCTGGTTAGTCAACACCATACCCGGATCTTTTGTGAATAACGCCGCCTTTTAAGGCGGAGATAAGATACACACCATATCCAGGGCTTTAGCCCTAAACTCGACAAAACAACAGAAAAACATCATTCCTGTGTAAAGGTTCAATTTCTCATAACAATGTTTTTTATTTTTTAGTAATGAATTTTTTAACCCCGCCGCTTAAATATACATAATTCCACCACCAGGCGGAAAGATATTTGAACAGAATATCTTTTCTTAATTTAAAGGTTTTATAATGCTTCATTATACCAAGATATGAATTCATACTGCTTAAAAATTGTTCCTGCTCTTCTTTTGTGGGTTTATGGCTGCGGACGATTTGATTTTGTTTATCAATTGCCGTATAAAAATTACCCTTAGTGTGATTAGCAATATAAATGCGATGCGGCTTAATCACAGCGCCAAGATACTTAACGCCTTTGGAATAATGCTGGAAATAGATTTTATCAGGATGCAAAGTTAGCTCGCAAGCTGAAAACAGAAAGTTGGAAAGTTTGGGGATTAGCGCTTTTAGATATTCTTTATCCCGATGCATCAAAACAAAATCATCCACATAGCGGCCGTAATATTTAATCTTTAAATCGCGTTTTACGAAATGATCAAAATCATTTAGATACACATTACCAAAAAGCTGGGACGTTAAGTTGCCAATAGGCAGACCGCAATCGGGCGCCGTGTGAAAAAGGCTTTTTGTTTTGGGTAGACCGTCCCAATCGGATTTTTTACCTTTGACGGCGCAGTTTTTTGTGGGGTCGTTGAAAATCGTTTTTTGGGTAAGAAAAAGTATTAAAGATAAATCAAAATTGATTTTATGTTGGTTCGATGTTAAAACTGTTTTAACTTTTTCAAAAAGGATATTTCTGTTAATCGCCATAAAATAACCTTTAATATCCAGTTTCAAAATATAACAGTCTTTGCTGTAATTCTGCGAGCAGGAACGGATAAAATGGTCGATGCGTTTAATACCGTAATGAGTGCCTTTACCCTTGCGGCAGCTATAACTGTCGTTAATAAAACTTTTCTCAAATATTGGCGAAATGTAATTGTAAATAAAATGATGCACAACGCGATCGCGAAAATCGGCGGCAAAAATTTCACGCTTTATCGGTTTGTTTACGATAAAACAGATGCTTTTAGACGGTTTATACTTACGGCTGATTATATCTTCTTCCAGTTTAAAAAGATTGGATTCAAAATTCTTTTCAAAAGCTAAAGCGTTTATGGTGTTGCGTTTATTCTTGCGCGCGTCAAAATAGGCCTGAAAGATATCTTCTAAAATATCGTAGTCTTTTTGATATTCAAATATTGAAAGTTGTTTGTTCATATTCATTTTTTATAAAAGGCACAGCGGATTTATAAAACCCGCCGCGCCCGTAGATGACTGCTTCAAATCCCGAATAAGCCGCATACTAAAGCCATTTTGCTTATTGTTGTTGTTGCGGTTGACGTCTGAATTATTGTAATTCAGGTTGCGGTTCCAGGCGTTGTTACTATTGTTGGCCGTAGACGACCACCAGTTACCGTTGTTGCCCATATTGTTATAGGCGCCATTATTGTTGTTACGGTAACCGCCCGGAAGAGCCGTAAAAAGCGGCCGCTTCATTAATCACAAAATCATTTTCAGATAGTGTGAACGCTATACCTAACCTTAAAATCAAGGCCAGAGGGCCGCCGGATTTAAAATGCTCGCTTGCCTGCGCCGTAGCAACAGGCAACTCCAGCTACGACAGTCAAACTTAGTTCAAAGTTAAAAGTTGAAAGTTCATAAAGTTTTTATTATAGCAGTTGTTTTAGCGCTGCAGCCATATCCCCCCTGCCTTCGGCATCCCCCCTTAGTAAGGGGGGAATCGCGAAGCGAAGGGGGGATTTTTTCTACCAGACAATTCACTTCAAAACGAACAGTCTTCATCTTTAAGATTTTCAAACGTTCTACTTTTAAACTTTATGAACTTTCTAACTGTCCTTCTGCCATCCTGTTAATTGTTTGGATACGTTTTCCACTTGTTTGTTTACCTGTACAAATTTTTTTAAACTTATCTGTTTTAAATCTTTCATTAGCCTTATAAAAAGCCGGATGACTTCAATATGTTCCCGCGCAACTTGCAGGGTATTAAACTTTTCTTTTTTACTGTTAGCGCGGTATATCAGCGTAATTAACTCTACCGTCTCTTTTTTAAGACTCTCGCCGATTGTGTATTTATACTCTTTAGTGAAATTTTTGGTGAATTTAAATATTTCCAGCAACAAATCATAACTTGCTTTATATACAGGAAGCTCATCGTATTTTGCCATTCTTTACACACCCCTAACCCCTCCCAAGAGGGGAATAAAAATATTTTCGTTGGGGCTACGCCCCAAACCCCAAATAGTCAAATAGACAAATAGTCTCGCCCGCCTGAGGCGCGGCTAATCCCGAATAAGCCGCATACTAAAGCCGTAGCGCTTACTGAAGTGGTCGCGGTAGACGTCTGAATTATTGTAATTCAGGCGGCGGGGCCAGGCGTAGGTAGAACTGTACTCTGTAGAAGACCACCAGTAACCGAAGTTGCCCATATTGGAGTAGGTGCCATTATTGTAGTGACGGTAACCGCCCGGAAGAGCCGAAAAGCCACTTTCGTTGTTAGCACCGCTGTTGGGACTACTCCAGTGGCTTGTACCTGATTCTTTTAATTTACCACCGGCAACTGAATAGCCACCGAGATAATCTACCAGTGTTTGCCATTCTTCATCTGTAGGCACGTGCCAGCCTTCCGGCGCAATATTACGGCTGTCAACTGCCGCGTACCAGTTATACAATAAACCATATGTATCAATATTGCCGTTATCATTATTATAGGCGCACCAGGCGCTCGTGCTTAATCCTGTCCATTCGGTATTGTCCGTTACATTGGGGATGGCGTCGCCGTTGCGGTAATGCGTTACCCTTAAATTCTCCGCCATCCACCATTGGCTGCCTATTTTTACTATTTTATAAACATTACCATCCTGGTCGGTCATTGATGGACCCACTGAAACCTGTACTGTTTGCTCAGCCGTTAAAGCGTTTTGATCGCTAACAGAAAGTTTGGCGTAAAAATCACCGTCATTTAAATATGCATAGCTTACGGTATCCTGCGTCAGCCAGTCCGTATCCCAGACGCCGTCCCCGTCAAAATCCCAGCGGTAGTCCAGATTTGTGCCGTCTTCATAATCCGTGGACGCCGAAGCGTCAAAATGCCAAAGTTTAGGATTATTATTATCTTCAGTTGCCGTAAAAGAAGCCTGCGGGCGGGTGTTGACAAAAATAGCAACCGTTGTATTCACCTGCCAGCCGGCCCCGTCTTTTAATTGCATCTTTACCGTTTTATTGCCCCCGCCAATTTGAAATTCGTAATTCGTGATTTGTAATTGCTGCCAGCCCGTATCATAAGTGCCGTTATTCTCATAATCATAGCGTATCCGTAAATCCGCCGCCAGGGCCAGGTTGTCGCTGCTGCCCGTGGGATCAAACTGAAAATTGGTTTCATTGATTATACCGGAATCGGGGGAAACGATCAAAGCAATGGTGGGCGGCGTAGTATCTAATATGATACCATCCTTTACATTTTGCGACTCTATCTCAAAATCATTCTTTATTTTGGCATAGACTTTCTTTATCCCGTCGCCCGCGGATAATTGGAAATCAGGCCTTTCCGAATAGCTCTGCCAATCAACGCCCGCAAAAGTGGAATCTTCGCTTAGTTTCATCTGTAAATTCGAGCCTATCGCCGATAGGCTTAATTTAACATCACGGGTTGGCGTGTATTGTGTAGTATCGCCCAAAATCGCAATGGATGGGTTTATGGGCTGCGGAGAAATTACGGCTTGCACCACATCCGATTCTGTGGAATCGTATTTCACCTTAATATAAACCGTTTTTTGTCCTGCGCCGGAGGGCAGCGTCCAGCTTTTGCTCGTGGCATAGCTTTCCCAACTTGTCCCGCTAAAATCCATGCTGTTGGAAAGCATCATCTTTTGGGCGCTCATGGCCAAAATGGTCAGGTTCACCTGCCGTGTGGCCGTGTATTGCGCGCCGCCGTTTATCACCAAAACCGGCTGCGTTTTTATATTTACGCCGGCGGTGTTGGTTATTTTACTTTCATCATCATTCTTATTAACGGCCGTTACGCGATACCAGTAACTATGGCCGTTTTCTATATTCTTGTCCACATACTTTCTTTTATCTTTTTGTACTTCGCCTATTTTATCATAGCCCGTTTTCTCCGTTTCGCTGCGGTAAATATTAAAGGCTTTCAAAGCGTCAAAATCGGGTAACTGCCATTCTACGGTTACGCCGCCCCCGCCAATTTTGGCCGTCAGCGTAAAGGGGTCCCCGCCGGTTTGGGGATTGTTGGGGTCAAAGGGGTTATCCCGCACGGGCGCGGTGGGCTTGGTATCGCAAGCCGCCAATACTATCAAACTTACAATAATAACGCTCGTAAAATAAACAAAAATCTTTTTCATGGTTATGCCTCGTTAGTGTATTTATTTTTTTTTGTTTGTTCGGGGTTGCAAAGAATCCCCCCTTGCCTTTGGCATTCCCCCCTTAAAAAAAAGGGGGGATTCTCGGCGGTCAGGGTAATTCTTTTTATTTTATAGCATTTCAATCACGCAAAATTTACAATCTTCTTTCCTATCTATAAACATACCGTTTCCCCCCTTATTAAGGGGGGGATGCCGTAGGCAGGGGGGATTCTATCGTTTCCATTAACCCCTTCATTTAAGATACGTTACAGATCTCCCGTTTTCTCTATTCTCTTCTCTATCTCTCCACATACCGACTTAATATTATTCATTATTTCTTCGTTTTTAAAACGGATTACTTCTAAATCATACGACTGTATAAACAGCGTGCGTTGTTTGTCATACTCTTTTTGATCCGCATTATCGTGTACGGCGCCGTCAACTTCGATTACCAATTTTAATTTCGGAATATAAAAATCAACGATAAAATGGTCAATCACACGTTGGCGTAAAACCCTGCATTTTAATTTCCTTGAACAACCTGCCCACAGTTTTCTTTCTGCCATAGTGGGATTTTGACGCATCTCTTTTGCGCGTTTAATTAATTCCGGATTATAAGGTAAATGAAATCCTGTTGTGATTAATCCGCGTTGTTTTTCATAAAACATGCTATTATTTCCATTTATTGCCTTTCCGACGCGTTTTCTTATCCCCCCTTCGCTTCGCGATTCCCCCCTTAATAAGGGGGGATGCCGCAGGCAGGGGGCATCTTAAAGCGCAACATACTAAAAATCCATATTGAAAAACCCATCACTGCGTTCATCGAAGGATGCTCCAATACCGCAAAGCGGTTAAACATGAATAACTACTGGTGAAACCTGTGGAAAAACACAATCAAAAAAACAACGACCGCAAAGCGGTCAAAATAATCAATAAACATTGCGGCAGATCCTTATCGACAACGGCCGGGCTCTATCTCGAGACAATTTTATAGCATCCCGGCATTAAAGCGCTTCTATCCCCCTTTCGCTTCGCTCTTCC
>CAYRJN010000017.1:0-31808 GCA_964424545.1 uncultured Calditrichaceae bacterium | reverse complement strand
TTCTTATTTAATACGGCATATTTTTCATTTTTTAATATCCTTTCGAATCTTTCAATCGTAATACCCGTTTTTTTTGTTTCGATCAAGGAATCGATTTTATAATGAGGCTCTCCGAATAGTTTTAATACTCCGGCATACAAAATATTCGGCAGGATATGAAAATAAGGAACCCGCGATAACAGAGAATCACACATCTGCTGATGCCCGCCAAAGGGCATATACCAGGGCGGAAAGGCAAAAAATATCACGCCCGATCCCGATTTTAAAAACGTATGAAGATAGCTAATCAATTTTTCCTGCTCAAAAATATGTTCAATCACATCCTTCAGAATGATAATATCAAATTGTGATTTAAATTTCTCTTTAAATTCATCTTCGTAAATATTTTTGTTAAAAAACTCTATTTGACCTTTTGCCAATTCTTCACGCATCTTTTCTTTGGCAAGTTGCAATTTATTTGCCGCCAAATCCACACCCGTCGCCTTACACCCCCTATCCGTAAAAGCCTTTAATACGCCGGCTTCGGCGCAACCGATTTCCAGAACATTCATTCCCTCCTTAACCGGCTTTACCTGTTCTATGAAAGGGAGAATATAGGATTCTGTGATCAATTTTTGGTGCGTGAAATAAAGATTTCTGTCTTTATGAAAAGAATAAGGCACTTGGATTACTCATTTTTTAATTTTCGGTTTTTCTCCGGGAATTTAGTATTTCGGCGCCCTTTTCTTTATACAGTCCAAACAAAATAACGAGATATAAAATACCAAGCGATGCATAAGATATCTTTACATTACGGAAATAGGAAGCCGGTTTAAAATTTAACTCAATCTTATGATTGCCCGCCGGTACAATGATTGATTGAATCGCATGATCCGTTTTATATATTTTTTCCACTTTCTTACCGTCAATACTAATTTCCCAACCGGGCGGATAAAAAAGCTCCGAAATTACAAATAGCGCCGTCTTGTCTGTATAGACATTATACTGTGAATGGTTCGGCGTAAATTTAACCATTTCTACCTGCTGACTGTCGGGTATGGCGATATTCTCTCCCGGTTCTTCTTCTACAATCGCCGTTTTTCCGGCGTCAAAATTAGCGCTGTTTATCGCTCTTAATCGTTTGTACTCATCAGCGATTACGCGATATTCTCCCACAAAAAACCCTCTTTGCAAACGTTTTTTATACAAATAGGTGTATAAATTGGCATTATTATCGGCATTAACCAACCTCAATCGCTGATTATCGATTTTTTGTTGAGCGATCACATATTTAACATCAAGAAATTTCAGCACGTTCCAATTGAAAGGAAGACGGCGATCCGATCCGTTATACAGATTGTTAGCAATCAATTCTTCTATTGTATACATTTTAATGGGAGAATAGCCGCCGATGGACTGATGATAATAAACCCATCGATTATCGCCGAACAGTTTGCCGACGGGGAAAACGCGATATGTTTCTTTGTCTTGTAAAAGGAATTGATCCGTAGCCGTTTTATGAAAATACCGCCTTTCCACCTTTTTAGTATCAATAAAATCTTTGCTGTCGCGCGCTTGTATATTCACAAGATCGACAATGGAGAGCAAAACGAGTACGGTTACGGCGGCGCTTGCTTTCATTTTTCCGGTTAACATGGCCCAAATTGCGCCGCTACCCATTAAAAGAATGATAAAATAGCGGATTAAGTCGTGATTTAGATATTCTTTACGAATGGTGATTAATAAGGCCTGAATTTGTTGATTATATTGTTCTCCGGCTTTTAAATATGAAAAATTCATGCTAAACAGCCATACCAACACACCAAGAGCGGCAAACGAACCGATGATTATAAAAACGGGTTTATATTCGGCAATTGATTTACCTTTAGGTGTTTCGAGAATATATTTTAACCCGTAAGCGGCAAAAAGAGCCATCAGAAAAAACGTAACCGTTACGCTCATCATCGGCGTCCTGAATTTATTAAAGAAAGGGAAATAGTAATAAAATATACTGTAAAATGTCTCAAAATGCCGACCGAATGACAGTAAAATTAAAAAGACCATAAAAACGAAAAGAGCGATTAACATTTTATTTTTTCTATTGGCATACAATCCGATTACGGCAAATAGAAGAGTGAGGATCCCCATATATTCGTAGCTTTGAGTAAACGGCATCTTTCCCCAATAACCCGGAATAATTTGATTTCGTAAACGGGGCACGGCGCTGCCCGTATATTTTTCAGAAGACATTCCACCGTAAACGCCGGGAATGATCCAGGTAAGCATCTCGGACGGAGCGGTGGACCACTGGGTCGCATAATGCATGGATACGCCGCTTCCGGCTTCGCTATTTTGTTCTTGTTTTTGTTTGGATAATTCGATGGTAGTTTTACCCCGTTTGGAATAAGGCAGATATTCTTTAGCCGAAAAAAGCGGCTGCGCGGCAAGCGATATCCCCAGAGCTACGGCAACGACAATCATCAAAAGTGATGTGGAAAAACGTTTATAATTCTTCTCCAGCAAATCTTTTAATATGGGATAGACGCCGACAGAAAAAATTAACAACGCCGTGTAAAACACAATTTGATAGTGTTGGGTGCGGATTTGCATCCCAAAAGCCAAACCAAACAAGGAAATAGACAGCAAATTTCGTTTATCTAAAAAATAGAGAAAGGTTAAAAAAACCCAGGGCATAATCATTAAAGCATAGAACTTGGCCATGTGTCCTTCAAGATACAACGATTTATAATGAGGCATTAAAATAAACAACATCATCCCGAAAAAGCTGATGACCGGCGTCATTTTTAAATAGCGAAAGATGAGATACATACCGAGAGCGCCGAAAAAGTAATATATAAACACCATATTAAATAAACGACCAAGCAGCGCTAACAGTTTATCAGGGGACCATAAATTTGCTTTTAAACGATGGTATAAAGGCATACCAGCAAAAATATAGGGATTCCATAAAGCCGGCTCACCGCTTTTTTTGGCATACTCGCTTACCTGATACGTACGCCCCTGCGAAGCGACCACATCGACGCCTTGCGGTGAAAGACGATCAATAACCATCGGTTTTAGCAAAATTACAAGAAATATTGCCGTAACGATCAATAACAGAAAATCAACATTACGTTCTTTTTCGAAAAAATAGTTTTGGCTTTTGACCTTTTGGTGCTCAGCGGATACTGTTTTACGCCGTTTCTTGCTATTCTTTGCCATAAACAAACCTCTATTTATAATAATTTTTTTTAAATCCGACTTTTTCTTCTTTACCGAATATAACTCTGCGAATGTAGTTATAGATAAAGCCTAAGCCATATCCGAATATCTGCGCCGGCATTACGAGGGGTAGCAGCAACGGCGGTTTGATGTTTTTGTACATTCGATAAGCGTCGGTCATTGAAAAAATCAACACCAATAAGGCAACAAACAACCCGCCGATTAGTAAATAATAAAAAGGCTTAAAAAAGAAAGCCAAAATTATAACCGCAAGAACGAGAAGTGTGGCCGCCGCCGGCGCCGCATGTAACGGCTCCAACATCGCGGAGTCAATTTTATAAAGATTGATGCGCGCAACGCCCCAATTAAAAACCTGTCGATAAAACCGCCTAAGGTTGGTGCGTCTTTTATGATAAACCGGCGCATCACTTACAAATACAACTTTGGCACCGCTTTTTAGAATGCGATGGCTGAACTCGATATCCTGTCCATGCCTCAAACCGCCGAATCCGCCTATTTTTTGCCATAATGCACGGCTTAATCCCATATTAAAGGAACGGGGATAAAATTTTGCCAGCTTTTTTCCCTTTTTACCTCGCAGGCCGCCGGTAGTAATAAAACTGGTCATGGAATAATTAATTGCCTTTAGCAGGGCCGGAAAATCGTCGCGATAGGTATCGGGGCCGCCGAAAGCATCCGCTTGTTCTGCGGAAAGAGCCCTGTCTATATTTTTAAGCCAGCTTTGCGGCATGGTTACATCGGAATCGACAAAAATAAAAAAATTTCCTTGAGCTTTTTTCATACCGGCGTTACGGGCCGCGCCCGGTCCTTTATTTTGCTGACTTATATATTTTAACCGGTAGTTGTTCTCTTTTATCTTCTCATTAACCAATTTTTCCGTATCGTCCGTTGAACCGTCATCCGATACAATGACCTCGTACAAATCTTTGGGAAAATCGATTACTTGCAATGAATTTAATAAGCCGTTTAATTCATCCGCGCGATTAAATGAAGGTATTATAATGGAATATTTTATATCTGGTCGCGTTAAATTAATATCCGGGGATTTTACGGAATTTGATGATTGCATAAATTAACTTCTTCTATCATTATGATTATTTCATCGAATATCTATTCCAATTCTTCACGCGTTGAATAGTAAATCGATTGACTGGCGCGGGCGCTGGTCAGCATTTCGCCAATCAAACCCAAAGAAAAAAATTGTACCCCGATAATGATCAATAATGTTCCTAAAAACAGAAGCGGACGATGCCCGATCCCCTGTCCCTGGAACCAAATAACAGCGAGATATAGGTCGATTAAAAAGCCGAGGCTGATGGATACCAATCCGAGAAATCCGAAAAGATGCAGCGGCTTTTGACGGTAGCGGGTTATGAATAATACGGTAAGTAAATCAAAAAAACCGTTAAAAAATCGACGCGCGCCGAATTTCGATTTACCGAATTTTCGTTCATGATGTTTAACGACTATCTCATCAACAACAAACCCGTTCCAATGAGCCAAAACGGGAAGATAGCGATGAAGTTCGCCGTAAACCGGCAGCTCTTTTATAACTTCTTTGCGGTATGCTTTTAGTCCGCAATTAAAATCGTGTATTCCGATACCGGTAATTACACGCGTTGTGGCATTGAATAATTTTGACGGCAGCGTCTTACTGATGGGATCATGACGTTTTTTTTTCCAACCGGAAACCAGATCGCAGCCCTCATCCAATTTTTTAAGCAGATTGGGGATTTCAGCCGGATCATCTTGAAGATCGGCATCCATGGTAATGATCACTTCGCCTTTTGCACGCTGGAATCCCGCGCTAAGCGCGGCGCTTTTGCCGAAATTCCGCCTGAAACGTATTGCTCTTATCAGTGGATATTTTTTCTTTAAATCAACAATTTTTTTATAAGAACCGTCGCTGCTACCGTCGTCAATAAAAATAATTTCATAATCCTTATTGATGCTTTTGATAGACTCGTCAATACGTAACGTTAATTCATTTAATGAATCTTCTTCGTTTAATAAAGGAATTACGACGCTTATATCCATATTTTTCCGCCTTAATTTATATTTTGAAATGATAGATCTATTTGCCTCGCATCATCCGCTATTCTTATTCTAAATTTATTTCTATCTATCACTTGATTGATTTTCAAATCATTAAAATAAATGGCAACGCCCTGTTTCTCATTAGGGCGTACAAAATTTATAGATTTTGGAAAATAAACGCCATTAAAAGTTGAAAATTGATCATATTCTTTAAAATAAATAACTTCGCCATTGCTGATATATTCAATTTTCTTAATCAACATATGCTGCGGTTCAAACCAAATATGATATTCCAGATCGCCGTTTACCGTTTCGAGATAATAATAATTATCTTTAATCGTAAATTCTTTCTTCTTTAAAACGTCAAATTTATCCTGAGCCACAAAAACATCTCTCATCTGCGTAATCTCAAGCGGAAATTGCAGAAAATATCTTCCTTCAAAATCCTCTTTTGATCCCTTCAAAAACTGGTTATTAACCTGATTATAAAATACAAATCGTTTGGCGCCGATAAATACCTTCCCTACATTTATCCCGAAAGGACCTTTAACGGATATAAGCAGCGAATCTGTACCGCTCAATAAAATATCAGCGCTGAAATTACCGGAATATTCGGGACTATCCAAAGTGATTTGGGCGTGTCCGTCCAATGTTTTTATTGATTTTTGCCAAGCCGTTACGTTTTCCAATAAATCACGATAGGTGATATTTTGCAAATCGGCAATTTTTAAAGTCTTGTGTATGGAACAGGAAACGAGCATTACGCTTAATATTACAATAAATAATATTTTCATCTATATTTTTCAACTTTCTCTATTAAACTTTTATTGTTCGGATTAATATTTAAGGCGTCAATCCAATAATTCAAGGCTTTTTCTTTATCGTTCAATTTAAGATACACGTCGCCGAGATGTTCCAAAACAACCGGTGATTTCTTTTCGATCTCCACCGACTTTTTAATATATTTTTCCGCTTCTTTATAATTTCCCAATTTAAAAAATATCCAGCCGATCGTATCAAGGAAAGCGGCATTATCCGGCTGCCCTTTTACCGCCTTTTGGGCCATTTGCAACGCCTCGTCCATACGGACGCCACGCTCGGACAAACTATAACTGTAATTATTTAAAAGCAAATAGTTATCGGGAAAGCGTTTAACCGCAATTTCATACAAACTGTCGCACTGTTCATACATTTTTAAATTTTCATAAATAATCGGCAGCGTCGTTAGCGCGTTCATACTAAGCGGTTCGATTTTCAAGGCTCTTTCCAACGGCTTAATCGCTTCTTTATATTTTTTTTGGCTGTACAGCGTCAACCCGTAATAAGACCATAACGAAGCGTCCTTCGGCAGAATTTTAACCGCTTTTTCATAGACTTTTTCCGCTTTGGGGACATCGCCCATATCGTTGTATGTAAAACCGAGGAACAACCAGCCGAAACGATTGGTGGAATCCTTCTCCACAACTCTGTTGAAATAAGACAGTGCCTGTTGATAACTTTTACTCTCTAATTCAATACGTCCCATTAAATCATAAACGCCCCAGGGTGCATTTTTATTTTTCAAAGTCGGCTCGAGAAGCTGTTTTGCCCGTTTTAAATCTTTTTGATAATAATAGGCCTCGGCCATGACCACGCGGGAATTGAGATTTGTTGTATCTTTATCGAAAATCGGCTTATAAAGCCTAATAATTTCATCCCATTTCTGTTTACGTCGATAGAGCATGGCAAGATGTTCGATAGCGTCGGTATTTTCAGGATCATATTGCAAAACTTTTTGATAATAATATATAGCTTTATCGTCTTTCAAGTTTTGCTCATTAATTATACCCATAATATAGAGAACGCGCACATTGGTCGAATCTACCTTTAAAACCTCGTTATAAAAATGTTTAGCCCGTTCCAGATTATCATGTTTAAGATAGATTTTAGCCATTGTCTCTAGCATATCAGGGTCTTTGCCGTATAGTTTTATCAACTCTTCATATTGCTCCGCCTTACCGATATCATCATTATTTTTTTGATAAAGATACAAAATATAGTTGCGCGCTTCCTCATTATAGGGATCAATTTTTAGCAGTTCCTTTAAAACGGCGATTGCTTTTTGATCTTCACGCAAATTGATAAAGCATTCGGCGAGCAGCTGCAAAGTTTCTTCATCTTTAGCGTTAAGCTTTTCCGATTTTTTTAAATAATACAAAGCCGTATCAAAATGGCCAAGCTTCATATGATTTTCGGCAATACTGTTATAGATGCTGCTTGACGTAGAATCGTACAATAACGCTTGATAATATTGTACCAGCGCCTCGTTATAGCGTTCAGCCTGCTGCAAAAATAGCCCTTTTAAATAGTAGTCATGGGCTTTCACGATTAAGGCATCATCGCTTTTTTGCGGTTTTACAACCTTTTTTGCCGATGAACAGCCTACGCTTAAAGATGCAACAAAAATAGATATTTCGAGTAATAATAATATATGTTTCATAATAGTCGTGTAATATAAATCTAAACAGCAAAAATAACAAAAATTTAATCAAGAACAAAGATTACATATTTGCTTTACGGCGTGTAATTTAATAAGTTCCATCAACTATTAAGAACATAGTTTTGCAAAATAGATGGAATAAGCGTAAACTTCAAAATTCCTTTACAATTAAATAAAATCGCTCCGGGTAATATGAGAAGAAAAAAATTCGGCACAAAAAACAAATTAAAAATCAAATCTTCATTGGATAAAAAAATAAAAAAACCGGATTTGGGCCGGGCGCGCGCCGATAAAAGCCCTAAAAAGTTTATCATCTCGTTACTACTTATCTTTGTATTAATAATTGGCGCTGCCGCCGTAAGTATTTATTTTTTAAGCGAAGAATTGCCGCCGCTGACTAAACTGGAACGAATCGACCCCGAAATGGCTACAAAAGTTTATTCATCCGAAGGCGAACTGATACATTCCTTTTTTACCTATAATCGTTCTTATACGCCGTTCGATAAAATCCCGCAGCCCGTAATAGACGCCCTTCTTTCGGCGGAAGACCGCGATTTTTATGACCATTGGGGTATCAACTCCATGGGTATTTTGAGGGCGCTTATTGTGGATATTTCCAGTATGGGTTTCAAGCAGGGCGCTAGCACACTAACCATGCAGCTTTCCCGTAATCTTTATTTTGGCTCGCAACAAACCATTACACGAAAATTAAAAGAAGCGTTAACCGCCATACAAATCGAGCGCACTTATTCCAAACATGAAATTATCGAAATGTATCTAAACATCAATCCTTTCGGCCATCATTCCTATGGCATTCAGGCGGCCGCAAGACGATTTTTTAACAAACCCGTTGAAGAACTGAATGTTCAGGAATCGGCTTTATTGATTGGCATGCTAAAAGGTCCGACGCGATACTCTCCTATTCGTCATCCGGAACGCGCTTTAAAACGCCGCAATATTGTTATGAAAATGATGGTGGAAAACGGGAAATTGACAAAGGCCGAATATGACAGTTTAAAAATGCTTCCGCTCGGTTTGAATTTAAAAGACCCCAATGAAATGACCATCGCTCCCTATTTTACCGAACACGTACGCAGACAATTAAACAAATTACAAGATTCGTTGAATGTAAACGTTTATGAAGACGGCCTTAGAGTTTATACAACACTTAATCTGCAATTTCAAAAATATATGGAAAAATCCATTGCGGATAATATCGATTATATTCAAGCACGCGTAAGGAATCAAAAGAAATTCGATAAGTTCAGAAAATCCATGTCGGACTCCGCTTTTAATGAATTAACAACCGTTCAGCTTGCTTTTACGGCCATAAATCCTCATAACGGCCATATTTTGGCTATGGTCGGCGGACGAGATTATAAAAAATCTCAATTTAACAGAGTGACTCAGGCCCGCAGGCAACCCGGCTCCACGTTTAAACCGTTTCTTTATACGGCGGCTATTGATAACGGTTACTCTCCAAGCGATGAATATTACAACCAGCCGACTGTGGAAATTGACGCAGATGGTAAACGCTGGACGCCGAAAAACTTCAGCGGTAAAGTGGGCGGCTTAATGACCCTGAGAGAAGCCTTAAGGCGTTCCATCAATCTTGTGGCCGTTCGCTTGATAAACGACATTGGACCGAAAACCGTTAAACAGTATGCCCGCCGTATGGGCATTACTACGCCAATCAAAGCATACTCTTCCCTTGCTCTCGGTTCTTCGGACGTTATACCTATTGAGATTATTTCCGCCTACGGAATATATGCCAATAACGGCATTTTGGTCAAACCCATCTCTATTATTAAAATAGAAGATAAAGACGGCAACGTAATCTATCAGGCTTTTCCCGACAGACGGGAAGCCTTATCGCCGCAAACTACATATATTATGAATGATATGTTGCAGGGCGTAATAAAAGCCGGAACGGGCGTTAGAGTGCGTACAAAATACCATTTTGATATCCCCGCCGGCGGTAAAACGGGCACCACTAATGATAATACCAACGCCTGGTTCATCGGTTTTACGCCCGATATCGTTGCCGGCGTTTGGGTCGGCTTGGATGATTTTACGCTAAATCTCGGACACGGCATGACCGGCGCCGTGGCGGCGCTGCCTTTTTGGGGCGATTTTATGAAATCGGTTTACGATTCCGTTGAATTTTATCATGGTACATTTGTAAAACCGGACGGTGTAGAATGGTTTAAATTGTGCACGGAAAGTAAAAAATTGGCCACCGAATATTGCCCGCAGACTTATGAAGAGATATTTAACCTAAAATACCGTCCAACGGAAAAATGCACGATTCATACGGGCAAAGGTACGATAAAAAATAAAAAACGCCGCCGTTTTTAAAATCAATATTTTATCGTATCGGGGTTTCAAAATTTTTCCGTATTCTTTTTATAATATTATCAATTTTGTGGTTTTATAAATTTTGAATATTTTGCATAAGCAATATTATGATTATCCGATTTAATCGGACAATGACAATTTGATGACGGCGGTAATCCCTTATTATTAATCAATCTGATAGGTTATGTATTTTTATCTTCTCCGAAAAATTAATGTTATAAAATGAAGAAGGACAAAAGATGTTCAAACGACTTTTGATTTTCTATAATAAACTATTTGTTATCTGGGTCATTCTCGGAGGATTGACCGCTTATTTTTATCCTTTTTTCATACTTTCTCTGAAAAACTATATGGAATATTTTTTTGCGCTAACCATGTTCGGCATCGGTATGGTATTAAACGCTCAGGATTTTGTCAATATTTTCAAAAACATTAAAACCGTGCTGATCGGCGTTGTCGCACAATTTACCATAATGCCTTTCTTGGCCTTTTTAATCGCTTACCTTTTTGCCTTTTCCGATGAATTTTCGCTGGGATTAATATTAACCGGTTCGGCGCCGGGCGCCATGGCCAGTAACGTCCTCAGCTTTCTTGCCGGCGCCGACGTCGCCTATTCCGTATCCCTGACAACGGTTTCCACCATTCTATCGCCGATCCTCACTCCCGCCCTGACCCTGCTGCTGGCGCATCAAATTTTTAAAATTCCGGCCTTTGATATGTTCGTCAGCGTTACTTCAATGGTTGTATTACCCTTATTTATCGGCATCATCATCAATCATTATTTCGGCAATAAGTTAGAAAAGATCAAAGAAATATTTCCCGCCGTATCAACCACCTTCATCGTTTTCATCACCTCGGTGGTTATCGCCGGTAATCGCAATTATCTTCCGTCGCTTACAATCGGCATTTTTATAGCCGCCGTTTTATTAAATGTTGCTGGATTAGGCTTAGGTTACTTTGTCGGAAAAGCCGCTGATTTCGATTTATTGAAACGACGCGCTTTATCCATAGAAATCGGCATGCAGAATGCGGGATTAGGCAGTGTATTAGCCTTAAAACATTTTAACGAAAAGGTAGCGCTTCCGGCGGTGATTTTTGTTTTTATCTGTATTTTTTCCGCATCGCTATTGGCGCCTTATTGGTCAAAGAATAAGTAATCCTTGAAGGTCTTATAAATAGTGTCTAACCGGAAAGTCCGCTAAATTCAATTTTGAGTAACTTTCAATAAATTTGTCTGATAATTGTCGACTTTTGATGGTGTACTTCAGCACACTTTAAATTGTATCTTTTTCAGATTTTCCGTTTTCGGGCGTTCCTTTCCCGTAACTATGAGTTGTTCGATATTTATTTTATTTTCGGAGAAGAAAACCCAAGGATTTAAGCTGCTCGGTTTTTCCGCTTTTCTTTTTTTAATTCTTCTTGCTCCAGAAACCTTTTTCGTAGCTTATACTTTCCAAAACATTATCTTTTCTCAATGCTTCATAGATGGGTACGGCTGCTTCTACGTCCTGTTCTTTTTCCATTACTCTTTTTAAAGGAATAAATCCATTTTGATCCGTTGCTATGGCTATTTTTAAGTTCAATTCTATTTTGTTTCCGGCTTTACCTTTGTTTATCCATTCCGTGTATTCTTCAAAAAGTGAGAATACCTTCTCTTCATGGGGAATCGTCTCTTTTAATATAAGACGACGTCTTACAAAATCTACATGTTTATAGGCCTTTTTTTCAAAGTCCAGTAAACTATCATAAATATTTCCCTCTATGATATCCGTTTTTTCAAATTTTCAAATTCCGCCTTCGATCCCTCCACCTTTTTTATTACTTCGTTACATACTGAAAAATAATTTAACCCAACTTGGCAATTTTTAAAAAAACCAAGTCGGGTTAAGTTTTATGTAACGTTTTTAGTAAAAAAGCATATAACCCGACATTAAGCCGGACGCGAGATGCGTCTGGCTTCGGCGTTATTATAGTTCTTTCAAACGTTTCAAGCGCCGCATATGTCCCAAACATTAAGATTCCTTCCGCAAGAGCGGGACGGGATCGAACTGCCAATTGAGCAAGCCGAATTTTGAATCGGTTACTTAGAATGCTATCTCATAATAAAAGTCGGTTATCCGCTCAAAGCGCAAAAGAAATTAAAATTTCATATCATCTATCGTTTTACTCTGGCGTTGCCTTGCCAAATGCTCCAAATTTGTTCTTCATCGGCCGGTTGACCATAATCGGTTAACATTGTAGCGGCAAGAGCCCCGCTAGCCCAGCCGAATTGCGCCCACTTTTCCGCTTCCCATCCTTTTAAGATTCCATAAAGCATACCGCCCACAAATCCGTCCCCGCCGCCGATTCTATCCAGCACATAAATATCGCGCGGTTTGATTACATAAAAATCATTGCCAAATGACATAATCGCGCCCCATAAGTGGTTATTGGCGCTGACTACTTCCCGTAAAGTGGTGGCAAAAACGGAAGCATTAGGAAAGGTTTTTTTAATGCGGTTAATCATCTCTTTAAAGCTCTCTATTTTGGCATTAATATCCTTGCCGCCCGCTTCCGGGCCTTCAATGCCAAGGCATAATTGAAAATCTTCTTCGTTGCCGACCAATATATCACTGTTGGAGGCGATCTCCGTAAAACTTTCCCGTAGTTCTTGTTCTCGATTCACCCAAAAGGAGGCGCGATAGTTTAAATCGAAAGAAATTTTTGTACCGTGTTGTTTAGCGGCCTTGGCAATATCGAGACAAAATCTGGTTGTCTCTTTTGACAGCGCGGCAATCAATCCGGACATGTGCACGATTTGTACGCCTTCCTCTCCGAAAATTCTATTAAGATCAAAATCTTTTGCGTTAAGCGTTCGCCCTACTTCGCCTGCGCGGTCGTTAAGTACCCGCGGGCCGCGAGAGCCGTAGCCGCTGTCGGCAATATTGATTTGATGACGATAACCCCAGGGATTGCCCTGTTCCACTTCCGGCCCCTCATAATCCATGTGTCTCGCATTCAAATTACTCTTAATAAATTGAGCGATCGGACTGCCTTTTACAAACGTTGTTAAAACCTTTACGGGCAAACCAAGATAAGAGGATACGCTGGCTACATTAGATTCGGCGCTGGTTGCCTGCATTTTAAAGGTATCGCTGGCCTGCACCGGCTGTCCGTTTATCGGCGTAATACGAATGCCCATACTCGTCGGTACAATCAAAGAATATTTACAACCATTTTTTAGTTCCAAACTCATATTACTCTCCATGAATTTTATAATTTCTATTATCTTTAATAATAATTTTTTGCGAATCGGCTGCCCTGATAAATCACGGTCATAAAACATCGGTAAAAAACAAAGAATTTAGCGCAACAACACTAATTAAGTTTAAGCAATATTTTTAAATATTGTTCCGGTTGTTCCTGCAGCAAGGCAAACGCCCGCTGGATATTTTCCGCTTCGATGATTTCCGAAATCAGCGCTTCGGGATGAAGGCTGCCCTGCGAAAGGCGGCGAATGGCCTCCGTATATTCTCCGTGGCTGACCCTTGATGTGATAATCTTGGCTTCTTTCCATATTAAATCACGCATAAACAGAGGAGTCTCTTTGGAAGTCAACCCCAGAACGCAAACCGTTCCTGCTCCGCGAATTGCATTAATACACGATTGTATGGGATTAGGCTTTGCCTTGATTTTCTTTGCATGTCCAACAGCTTCAATGGCGATGTCCGCACCGTCGCCCTTTGTATGTGATTTGATCACTTCGACAGGATCTTCCTTTAAAGGGTTAATCGCTATAACATTTTCATACACATTGCGGGCAACAGCCAGTCTTTCGTCTATAACATCAACCATAAACACCGTATTTTGCGTCTTGGTTCTTACGGCTTGTAAAATACTTTGTCCGATGCGGCCGGCACCCCAAACGGCAACCGTATCGTCCTCTTTAACACCCGCTCTGTTAGCCGCGTGAAATCCGATGGAATAGACCTCGATCAAAGCGGCTTCGCGTTCGGATATAGATTCGTCCAATTTATAAAGCATCGACTCTTCAACCGCTGCATATTCTCCGAATCCGCCGTCCATGTCGACGCCAAGCAGTTTAAGCGACGTGCAAGCGGGATAATGCCCTATTTTACACGCCGCGCATTCGCCGCACCAGATAATCGGATCAATTACCACTTTATCGCCTACGGAAAATTTCCATACTTTTTTCCCGACAGCCTGCACCGTACCGGCAAATTCATGTCCGGGAATTAAAGGGAGTTTTGTACGGGGATGAAATTCACCCTTGAAAATATGCAGATCCGTACCGCATATACCGGCATAATTGACACGTATAAGCACTTGTGTTTCGCTTAACCTCGGATCAGGAACTTCTGTCCAGCGAAATTGTCCGTACTCATTTAAAACGGCTGCTTTCATTTACCACTCCGTATGAAAAAAATCACCGCGCGGCCGATCGATGCGTTCATAAGTATGCGCCCCGAAATAGTCGCGTTGGGCTTGCAATAAATTGGCAGGCAAAATATCGGAACGATAGCCGTCATAATAGGCCAAAGCGCTGCTAAAAGCCGGAATGGGGATGCCTATTTCGATGGCTTTTGCTATAACCGTCCGCCAGGCGTCTTGATTCTCTTCTATGACATTGGCAAAATAATCATGTAGCAACAAATTCGGCAGCTTGGGATTTTCATTGAAAGCCGCTTTTATATTGTCGAGAAATTGAGCGCGGATGATACAGCCTGCTCGCCATAATAATGCAATATTACCGAAATTCAATTTCCAGCCGTATTCCTCATCGGCCGCTTTCATAAGTTGAAATCCCTGGGCGTAAGAACATATTTTTGAAGCAAACAGAGCCTTGCGTAAACTTTCGATAAATTCGTTTTTATCGCCGTTAAATTTTTTCTTAGGTCCGTTCAATTTCTTGGAGGCTTCTACGCGTTCCTCTTTAAGCGCGGACATCGCTCGGGCAAACACCGCTTCGGCAATAGTCTGCGCGGGAATGCCCAAATCCAAAGCCGCCTGACTGGTCCATTTTCCGGTGCCTTTTTGACCGGCCGTATCCAAAATCACGTCAACCATCGGCTTACCCGTTTCTTCATCTTTTTTCGCGAGTATAGCCGCCGTAATCTCGATTAGGTAACTGTTCAATTCGCCCTTATTCCACTCATTAAAAACATCGGCCATCTCTTCGGGACTCATATCGAGCGCATTTTTCATAATATTATAGGCTTCGCAAATCATTTGCATATCGCCGTATTCGATACCGTTATGCACCATTTTTACAAAATGACCGGCGCCGTCGTTACCCACCCATTCGCAGCAGGGCGAGCCGTCCTCAACTTTAGCCGCAATGGATTGCAAAATAGGCTTAACAATCGGCCAGGCTTCGGGATTGCCGCCGGGCATAATGGACGGTCCCCATAAAGCGCCTTCTTCTCCGCCGCTGACACCCGTACCGATAAAATAGATGCCTTCTTTTTTTAATTCTGCTGTTCGTCTGTTGGTATCGGGAAAATGGGTATTACCGCCGTCGATAATAACGTCGCCTTTTGTCAAATGCGGTTTTAATGAGGCAATAACGTCATCCACCGGTTTACCCGCCGGAACCATCAATAAAATTCTGCGCGGGACCTCAAGATTTTCTATAAAATCTTGGAGAGTGGTAAATACATTCATATTTTTACCTGAAAAAACGGTTTGCGCTTTTTTGCGCGTCTCTTCGTTTAAATCGAACCCGGCAACGGAAAAGCCGTTACGCTCAATATTTTGAGCTAAATTACGTCCCATAACGCCAAGCCCGATAACGCCTATATTTTTTTTATCCATAATTTATCCTTTTCTATTGTTACTTAATCGGTTAAGCCCCGCTTGAAAAAATTTTTCAGCGAAAGCAAAATAATAAAAATCTTCCCCGAATTTATATCGGGGAAAGGTTTACATTTCTAAAATTTCATCAATTTAAAAGCGTCTCTATTTTTGCGGCGATATTTTCGCCGTTAAATCCGAATTTTTCTTCAAGAACTTTATAGGGAGCCGAAGCGCCGAAGCGATCATCAATGGTAATTTTAACGAGAGGCAGACCAAAATAGTTCGGCCAGCCGAAAGAAATGCCCGCCTCCACAACGGCAAGCGCTTTGGTTGAATGCGGTATTATGCTTCTTTGATAGGCTTCGTCTTCTTTTTCAAAAAGCTCTTTGCAGGGCACGGAAACAACGCGTACGCCTATTCCTTTTCTTTCCAAAACAGTTTGCGCTTGTAGAGCAAATTGAACTTCCGAGCCGCTCGCTAAAATGACAGCTTCCGCCTCGCCGTTTTTCTCTTTGGAAACGACATAAGCGCCTTTTTTAATATCGTCATAACTAAAATCAGCCTCACGCTCCAAATCCGGCACCGTTTGGCGCGTTAAAACCAAGGCCGTTGGTTTGTCATGCGTTTTGACGGCCATTGCCCAGCAAACCGCCGTTTCAATACCGTCGGCGGGACGTAAAACCAACAGATTAGGAATCGTGCGCAAAGCCGCAAGATGCTCCACCGGCTGATGTGTCGGCCCGTCTTCTCCCACAAAAATGGAATCATGCGTAAAGATAAAAATATTTTGCAAATCCATTAAGGCCGCTAAACGAACGCTCGGCCGCATATAATCGGAAAAGACCATAAAAGTGGAGCCGAAAGGAATGTAACCTCCGTAAAGAGCGATACCGTTATTTATGGAACCCATGGCATGTTCTCTGATACCAAAATGGAAGTTACGGCCGTTATATTGTCCCTTTTGCACAGCGGGAAACGCCTTTAAAAATGTCTTGGTAGACGGATCAAGGTCCGCCGAACCGCCGACAAAGGCCGGCACCTCTTCGGCAATTTTTTGCATGATCACACCGGATAAATTACGCGTTGCGTTCGTTTTTTCCGGCAAAGCGTCAATTAGTTTTTGCTCTAAATCTTGCGGCGCATATCTATTCATCATTTTATCGTAATAGTCCGCTTGTTCGGGATTTTCCGCTTTCCATTCGTTAAATTGTTTCTGCCACAATTCATACTCTCTTTTATTTTTTTCAACTTGCGCGGCAAAAAGGCAGCGCGCTTCCTGCGGAATGAAAAACGATTCATCTTCGGGAAAACCAAGCTCTCTTTTAGCGGCTTTAAGTTCTTCTTCGCCCAAAGGCGCGCCGTGGATACCCGACGTATCGTGCTTATTGGGACTTCCGAAACCAATATGCGTTTTTGCAATAATCAAGGTAGGCTTTTCCGATTGTGCTTGTCCCTTTTCAATAGCGTCGGCTATTTCATCATGATTATGTCCGTCTATCTCCAAAACATGCCAGTTATAGGCAAGAAAGCGGTCTTTAACCGATTCGCTGAAGGCCAATTCCGTTTTCCCTTCGATGGTAATATGATTGCTGTCGTAAAAAAAGATAATATTGCCCAATCCAAGGTGCCCTGCAAATGAGGCCGCTTCGGACGTAACGCCCTCCATCATGTCGCCGTCGCCGCAAAAGGAATAAACATAATGCGTACCGAAAACGGCCTGTTTATCGGTATTAAAACGCGCGGCGCTCATTTTAGCGGCAACAGCCATACCAACGGCGTTGGTGAATCCCTGCCCCAAGGGGCCGGTTGTCGTTTCCACGCCAGGAACGCAGCCGAGTTCCGGATGACCGGGCGTTTTACTGCCCCATTGACGGAATGATTTTAAATCATTAAGAGAGATATCATATCCGGCAAGATGGAGCAGGGAATAGATGAGCATGGAACCGTGCCCGCCCGAAAGCACAAAGCGGTCGCGATTAGCCCACAAAGGATCTTGCGGATTATATTTCAAATATTTTGTCCATAAAACCGTGGCGCAATCCGCCATCCCCATAGGCATACCAGGGTGACCGGAATTAGCCTTTTGCACGCCGTCTGCAGCCAGCAAACGGATCGTATCGGCCGTCTTTCTAGAAAGTTCGTGATTAATCGATATCTTTGCCATATTATTACCTCTATCTATAAAATGGTTAAATTTAAATTTCCGTCCGTCGAAAGATCGTAATTTTCTTGATACAATACAAACCTTTTCAAATATTTATTTAAACGCTTTGGACGTTAACTTATTACACGCCGCTAAAAGCGGAAAAACCGCCGTCAACGGGCAAAACAATTCCACTGACAAGGCGGACGCCGGCGAAAGCAGCCATAACACGGCGCCGATCAAATCTTGAGGATCGCCGAATTTACCCATGGGTGTATGATCGATAATGGTTTTTCCTCTCGCCGTCAATTCACCGGTTTTTTTGTCGATTAACAGAAAACGATTTTGGTTGGTCAGAAAAAATCCGGGAGCGATGGCGTTAACGCGAATATGGGCGGAATACTCTTGAGCCAAATGCACCGCCAGCCATTGGGTAAAATTGGAAACAGCCGCCTTAGCCGCCGAATAGGCCGGAATCCGCGTTAAAGGACGAAAAGCGTTCATCGAGGAAACGTTTAAGATAGTACCGCTGTCATTTTCCGCCATTAATTTCCCGAATATTTGACTCGGTAATATAGTGCCTTGCAAGTTTAAGCTCAATACAAAATCCAGAGCGTCTTTGGGCAAATCGAAAAACGATAAATGGGGCGATGTTGTCGCTTGCGGTTTATTACCCCCTGCGGCGTTGATTAAAATATCAACGGTACCGTATTTTTGAACAACAGCCTCTTTTGTTTCAAGCAAACTCTCCCTCTCTAATACATTACATTTGAAAACGGATACATCGCCGGATAAATTTTCGAATTCTTTCTTTAATTCGTCGCTGAGATCGGTATTCAAATCGGCTATGGCCACATTAGCGTTAAGGCCGGCAAGAGCCGCCGCCATATCGCCGCCCAAAACCCCGTTGCCGCCCGTTATAACAACCGTTTTTCCCGAAAAATCATACCATTCTTTTATTTTATTGATATCCATCTTGTTCCCTTTGTTGATGATTTTTAATTACAGATGATAGGCTTTTTTTACCAAATCCCGCGTTAAGGCTTTTACGATTTTTCGCGCATCGTTCATATCAATAATATGCCGCGCTACGAGTCGGGCTGTAAAATTAGCGTCAACACGACGAGCCAAATCATGTCTTGCAGGAATGGAAGGGAAAGCCCGAGTGTCGTCGTTAAAGCCTACGGTATTGTAAAATCCGGCCGTTTCCGTTACATTCATACGATAACGCATCATACCTTCCAAACTATCGTGAAACCACCAGGCCGGACCTAACTTCATAGCCGGATAATGTCCGGCAAGCGGCGCCAGCTCGCGCGCATAGTTGGATTCGTCAAGCGTAAAAACAATAAGCGTTAAACGCGGATCATTGCCATATTTGTTTAATAAAGCTCTCAAGTTGTGCGTGTACTCCGTGGCAACGGGAATATCGCAGCCTTTATCCAACCCGAATTTATCAAAAATTACTTGATTATGATTTCGTAACGAACCCGGATGGATCTGCATGGTCAAACCGTCTTCGATGCTCATTCGCGCCATTTCCATTAACATGTGAGCCGTAAACATTTTGGCGTCCTCTGCCGTCGCCTCGTTATTTAGAGCCTTTTGGAACATTTCTTGCGCTTCTGCCACAGAAAGCTCATTGGTATAGGGCTCAACCACGGCGTGATCGGTGGAAACGGCGCCCATCTCTTTAAAGAAATCGCGGCGTTCCCGCAGAGCCTTCATATATTTTGAATAATCGTCTATTTCATAACCGCAGACGGCGCTCAAACGCTCCAGCTCCTCCCGCCAGTTGGGCATATCAAGGTTTACGACCGCATCGGGACGAAAACAGGGAACGATTTTACCCTGCCAATCGGATTTTTTAATTTTCCGATGTTCCGTAAGCGTATCGGCGGCGGCATCCGTTGTGGAAAGAACTTCAATATTAAATCTTTCGAACATAGCGCGCGGTAAAAATTCGGAAGATTTTAATTTCTCCTGAATCTGATCGTAAATCCGCATGGCACTGTCACCGTTTAACTTTTCTTCGATACCGAAAACGACGGAAAATTCATGATTTAACCAAATGCCGGTCGGCGTTCCCGCAAACAGATAAAAATGGTCGCCAAAAGTCTGCCAAATTTTTCGATGATCCTTTTCCACTTCGCCACCGTCTATCGTAGGCACGCCGAGCGACTCTAAGGGAACCCCCTGCGAATAAAGCATTCTGAAAATATAGTGATCCGGAATTAAAATCAATTCGGTCGGATCGGGAAACGGTTTATTCTCGGAAAACAGGCGCGGATCGACATGGCCGTGCGGGCTTACAATGGGGAGATCTTTTATACTTTCATATAATTCGCGCGCGATTTTTCTAACGGACGGTTCCGCGTCAAAAAAGCGATTTTCATCCAAAACTAATTTTTCCATGATCATTTCCCCTGCATAAACGGTTCAAAATGTTTATGAAAATGATTAATCAGCGTTTGATAATGCGTCTCTTCATTCTCTTTTAAACAAGTCATTAAACGATTGTAAAATAAAAACTTACCATCGCCCTCTTTTGTTGTCAGAACTTTCCCGAAATTTACATGCAAAACTTGACGCGCGTCATCCTGCTCAAATAGTTTTAAAAGCTCTTCATCGCTGCAATCGGCGCCGGCGGGAACTTTTGCCAAATCGCCGACCACGTGATAGGTTTTTTTCTCTTCTTCGTAATGTGCGCGGCTGAAATCCAAAATCTCCCTAAAAAGATCGGGTTCTTTAATAGCCACGGCATGCAGCGCTTCAAGGTAACTGGTGCCGGCTGTTTTAACGTGTACAAAGCCTTCTTTAAGAGAGCCGATAGCCCAATAAACGGAAAATTTATCGCTCCCCGAATGAATACTGATTTTATAGGGTCCGAGTTTCTCCGATATCTTTAAATGTTTGATATATTCGCTTCTGAAAAGCTCTATGTCTCCCCTAAAATCTATACCTTTGTTAAATTCTCCCACAAAGCGTGGCGCTAAACTTACCAATTCTACGTTTCGCTTTTTTAGTTCGTTTACTACAAAATAGTGTTCAAAAGGCGTGGTAACCGACTCCGTTTCGTCAACGGAAAGTTCGATTTCCCACTCTTTATCGGCATAATTATTTTTCAAATGATCAACCATTTTAACCGTATGATTGATTACTCGTCCATATTTCACAAGAGCCCGCATAAGCGTCTCTTTATCCGAGTTAAGTGAAAAATCTTCGCTGAGTTCCACTTTTTTATCTTCATACGCGGCAAGCATATTTTCAAATGAATCGTTTAATTCATCCCAAGGCAACTCTCCAATTATATTTTGCAGATCGGATACGGATAACGAGTCTGCTTCATTAACGACAAAATCGCCGGGATCTATAGTAAACATAACAAATCCCGCTTTCATCATCAGATCGATATCGTCCGTCGTTTTCAAGTGATCGGCGTCGGCGCCGAAGCCTTTATGATAACCTTCTTGTAAAACCGCCCACACCGCGGCATCCATTACCTCTTCCGGCGTACGATTTGTGCGCTGCAATTCTCGAATGGATTGCTGCGCTAAAATTAATTTCATGTCAAAACCTTCGGCGGCTCTGATGTGGCCGGGATTGGCGATACCGAGCCGATCGCCTAATCCGTATGAATTTGTAATGCCGATAGCGCGGGCTTTAGCAAAATCGTACTCCTCCTGAATTTGCAACGCATTTTCATGATTTAAAGGGCACTTTCTGACTTCATAATCGCCGCCGCTCACGATTACTTCGCCCGTAAAACGTTCCGCCGCATAATTAATATTGCCCGGCGAAAGAATATAGAGATTTTTTTCGATTCCCTGTACGCCGATAAAAAGATGGGCATCCACAAGTTCATGCAGTGATTTGGGGTAGATATTAACGTTTAAATTTTCATCCAATTGTAACGATTGCAATTTATTAACGGCAGGATTTAATCGCGTAATCTTATTGACAATATCATTATAATCCATTTTCAGTCCTATCTTTTTTCAGTTAATAAAAAATTAATTTTTTCCCAGTGTATCTTTTAAAAAAGCCTTAAAATCTTGAGCAAACTCTTTTCGCTGTAACGCAAATTCCACAGTGGTTTTCAAATAGTCGAGTTTATTACCGATATCGTAACGTTTCCCTTCAACACGATGGGCGATGATTTTTTGCGTTTTTAACAGGGTGCGTAAGGCATCCGTCAACTGAATTTCATTACCTTTACCTTCGCCTGTTTTTTCCAATACGTCGTAAATATCCGGCGTAAGAATATAACGCCCGGCAATAGCCAGATTGGAGGGGCTTTCTTTTATCGAGGGTTTTTCAATCAAATCGGTTACATCCCAAAGTTCGTCGCTGATACGTTCGCCGGCAATTATACCGTAGCGGTCGACCTTATTTTCCGGTACTTCCTCACAGCCGATAACCGGACGTTTATACTGTTCATAAGAATCGATCAGTTGCTGGGTAACCGGCATTACTGACGTAACGATCGTATCGCCTAGCAATACGGCAAAAGGTTGATCGCCGGTATGCTGTCTGGCATACATAATGGCGTCGCCGAGTCCGTTCAGCTCTTTTTGACGAATAAAGTGGATTTTAGCCATATCGGATATTTGACGGATACTGTTATAAAGTTCATTATCCCGCTTTTCGAGTAGTCTTTGCTCCAATTCAAAATTTCGGTCAAAATGGTCTTCGATGGCGCGTTTACCCTTACCGGTAATGATTAAAATATCCTCTATGCCCGATTCAACCGCCTCCTGAACCACATATTGAATAGTCGGCGTATCGATAATGGGCAGCATCTCTTTAGGCTGCGCTTTGGTGGCCGGCAGAAAACGCGTGCCGTGCCCCGCCGCCGGGATTACCGCTTTTTTAACCATGATCATACCTCGTTAATTTATACTATGTACGGCCGGATCACCCTGGCTCCGATTTTTTTCATCTCGCTGATTAGACGGTTTAGCATATCATTGTCTTCATAAACGCCGATAATAGAACCGCCGGAACCGGAAAATTTCGCCGATGCGCCGCAGCGACGGGCCGTTTCTATCATTTCCAGATTACTTTTGCTTATATTCATGATACTTTTTCTTAGGTCAAAGTTCTCGTTAATCAATTCATGCAGTTGTTTATGATCTTTATTGATTATGGCTTCTCTGCCTTTTTGCGCCTGTTCGGCAATCTTATTAAGCGTATCGATTACAAACTTATCACCCTCAATAAAACGTTTGGCGATATCGTTAAGCACTTTACCGGAAACTTTGCTTAAACTTGTTTTGTAAGCAATGTAGAGAGGCGGCAAATTTTTCGGATCAAGCTCTTCATAAATTCCATGGTTCTGTTTAAGCACAATCTTTTTATCAAAATCCATATAAACGCAGCCTTCGTAAACCTGAATAACGCGGTCCTGTAAACCGGCGTTAATTCCCAATTCATCCTGTTCCGCAGACAATATTAACGAAGGAAGCAGCTCTTTGGAAATCTCGACTTCGTAAAACTGCATCAAAGCCTTAAAAGCCGCCGTAATGATGGCGCTGGAGCCGGCTAACCCGACTTGTCTCGGAATAGAAGAACCGTAGCGAATTGTAAAATTTTTAACGTTTAAATCAATCTGCTGTTTTTCACAATAATCGGCAAACACTTTGACGGCCGCTTTTATCAGCCGTTCTCCGCCGTAATAGCCGGTTACCTGAATTTTATTCACCATATCCGTAACATTTTTATAATCGGTTAAATCGGCCTCCTGCCGTTCGATTTTTAATTCCGGACTTTCATAAAGCAAAATGTGCACACCGAAATTACGTACGCTGATGGAGATGGTTTTGCCGAAATAGCCGTCCGACGGATTGCCTAATAATCCCGCCCGCGCATACGCTCTCGATTCGATTATCATAATTTTCTCAATATTATAAATATTTTTATATAATTTTAAAACCCGAAAAGCCTCGGTAAAGCCAAACTGAACCACGGGAAAAAAGTTACGATTAAGAATATAGCAAACATCACAACATAAAAAGGCAATAAACTTTTTGACAGCGACATTATGGACGTTTTTCCGATACCGCAGCCCACAAACAGCACCGAACCCACAGGCGGCGTTAACAACCCGATGCTTAAATTCAATACCATAATAATCCCAAAATGCAGCGGCGTAATCCCGAGCTGCGTTACGATAGGTAGAAAAATCGGCGTAAATATTAAAACGGCCGGCGTCATATCCATAAACGTGCCGACTACGAGTAAAATCAAATTAATTATCAATAAAATAACAATCCGGCTATTCGTTAGAGCGATAAGCGATTCGCTGATATTTTGCGGAATATTTTCATAGGAAAGAATCCATGACATGGCGGAAGACGTGCCGATCAGCAACATAACAATAGCCGTCGTTTCAACCGTTTGTATTAAAATGGCGGGCAGCTCTTTAACTTTTACCTCTTTATAAAAGACGACCGAGAGTAATAAGGAATACAACACGGCTACGGCGCTAGCTTCGGTTGCCGTAAAAATTCCGGCAATAATGCCGCCGATAACAATAACAATTAAGAGCAAGCTGGGAACGGCGTCCATTAATTTCTTTAAACCGTTGATAAGGCCTTGTCTCTCACCCACAGGATATTTTCTGACAACGGATAAAATAGCCGCTACAAAGATTAAACCTATGCCCACTAAGAACCCGGGCAAATAACCGGCAATAAATAAGGCGGCAATGGAAACACCGCCGCTGGCAAGAGAGTAAACGATAAGGATATTACTGGGTGGAATTAGCAAACCCGTTGTTGAAGCGGAAACGGTTACCGCAGTGTTGAAATTTTTATCAAATCCCTCTTTGTTCATAATAGGGATCATAAAACCGCCGATGGCCGAAGTGGCGGCTACAGCCGAACCGGATATGGCGCCGAAAAACATACAGGCGACCACATTGACATAGGCCAACCCACCGGGAAACATACCTACCAACACTTTGGCGAAATCGATTAAACGGCGGGCAATACCGCCCTTACCCATTAACAGTCCCGACAAAATAAAGAAAGGAATGGCCAGCAAAGCAAAACTATCGATTCCGGTAGCCATTCTCTGGGCGACCGTAGTAACCGCCGGCGCAGATGAGATGGTAAAAAGCATTGTTAAAATAGTTGAAATGCCGATACTGTAGGCGATAGGCACGCTTAAAGCTAATAATATTACAAAACTACTAACCAAAACAATAACAGATAATTCCATAAAAACGCTCCGCTCTAATTAAAAATTAAAGTGTTAATTCTTTTTGGACAAGGCTTCCAATATAAACACTATAGAATAGAATATCATTAAAATACCGCTGATGGGAAGAACGAGATAAATATAACCCATTTTAATATCCATTGCGGCGGATACCTGATTTAGCTGCAAGGTGATAGAAACCAAGCGATAACCGCCGAGAATCATTATAAAAAAAGAAAAGAGTATGATGAAACCGTAAACGACAACTTCTACCGCTTTTCTCTGCGTCCCCTGCGATCTTTGTAAAAGAATATCAATACCAAGATGCGCTTTGGTTCGTAAGGCATAAGCGGCGCCAAGCAATCCTATCCAGATTAGCAGGAAACGCGCCAGCTCTTCCGTATACGAACTGGGGTCACGAAGAATAAAACGCGTAAACACCTGCCAGCTGACCGTTAAAACCAATAGAGCCATTAAAATAATCAAAAATTGCCGTAGTATAATGTCAATCCATTTTGTCAAATTCTGCATGTTTAACAATTCCTTAAAATAATTTAATTTTTGCTTATATAATTTTAATCACACGCTAATGCTCGATCGGACTGCGCCCCGTATCGCGGCAATCTTTGGGTGATCGCCGCCTTTTCCGTCTATGTAGGATTCTCGCGATGACAACCGTATAATCGCTTAAATCGAATAATGATAAAATCCGACGGCCTATTTAACTTGTTGAACTTCCCGCATCAAATTCCAGATAGGCGTGTTTCTATACGATTCATGCAGCGGTTTCACAGCGTCCCTAAACGGCTGCTTATCGGGATGCAGCACCACCACGCCCGCTTTTTGCACCTCGGCAAGCGCGTGATCGGAAGCTTCTTTCCATAACTTTCTTTCGTAAATCACCGATTCATCCACAGCTTCCTGCAACCATTTCTGCTGCCGTTTCGTCAGTTCATACCATACATGGGTGCTCATAAGAAGAATATCGGGAATCGCCGTATGTTCGTCCAGCGTATAATATTTGCAAACTTCGTAGTGTTTGGAAAGATAGAAACTCGGGGGATTATTTTCCGCCCCGTCCACAACGCCTTGTTGCAAAGCCGTATATAATTCGCCCCAAGCGATCGGCGTAGCGGATCCACCCAGAGCTTGTACCATTTCCACGGCTGTTTTACTTTTCATTACACGTATTTTAAGCCCTTTTAAATCGGCCGGTGTTTTTATTTGTACGTCTTTGGTATAAAAACTGCGCGCGCCCGCATCATAATAACACAAGCCCCTTAAATAGTACGGTTCCCCCGCCAACAAAATCCTTTTCCCTATTTCTCCGCGCAACACTTTCCACAAGTGTTCGTCGTCTCTGAAAATATAGGGAATGCTGAAAATTTTCATTTGCGGCACAAAAGCTTCCATGGGGCTCGTGGAGACTTTTGTCATTGCTAAGCTACCGATTTGCAATAATTCGATTAGATCACGTTCGGCGCCAAGCTGTCCGCTGGGATAAATATCAACGCGCATAGTGCCGCCCGATTTCTCTGCAACTCTTTTAGCCATAAATACCATGCTTTTATGCACCGGATGCGTTACATCCAAAACATGAGCCAGTTTGAGGACTTTTATTTTTTGCACTTTACCGCAACCGGCTATAAATATAAAAAAAACTAAAACAACGACAACGATTAACTTTTTCATATTGATTACTCTTTAGATTAATAATGGATATTTAAAATAATCCGTATTCATTAAACGGACTTATACACACAGGTTTGCCCCTTGACTATACGGCTTTTGATAGTAATATTTTGGCCGCCCCGGTGCTGCCTGTTATTAATTTCATACAACAATAGCTCCATTGCTTTTTCACCGATTTCATGCGCCGGTTGATCCACATACGTAATGGAAGGCTTAATAAAACGATTATAGCTGCTCCCTCCGAAGCTGACCAAATCGAGATCGTCGGGAACCCTCAAACCGAGCTCCTCCGCCGCTTTCAAAACGCCAAGGGCTACGGGGAAAGTAACCGCAAAAATGACTTCAGGCAAGTTGTTATTTCTTGACAACTTCATCAATCCCTCATAACCGTCGCTTTCGGAAAAACCGCCCCTTATAATCAGGCCTTCGTCAATTTTAATATCATGATCGCCTAAAGCCGCTTTATAGCCCTGCAAGCGGCGTTTACCGATATTGATATGATGATATCCGGCAAGATGGGCTATTTTATTATATCCGCGCTCAATGGCACATTTTGTTAACTGATAGGCGCCCTGAAAATCGGCTGTGGTTACGCAGCTGAATCCGATGTTTTCAATGGTGCGATCAAAAAAGACCAGCGGTATGCCCATTTTATGAACTTTGTCGAAAATTGCCCCGTTACGCGTCTCTTCGGTAACCGATACCAACAAGCCGTCCACCCGCATTGATAATAAGCTTTGGATATGTAAAGCCTCTTTCTCGGCGCTTTCCTGTGATACCGTTATAACAATTTCGTAATTGTTCGTATAGGCCGCATTATAAATGGATTCAATAGCCGAAGCAAAAAAATTGTGCGCTATCTTCGGGACAACTAAACCCACGGTATAGCTTTTTTTAGCGGAAAGATTACGTGCAATATAATTGGGCATATAACCCAACTCAACTGCCGTCTTTTTTACCAGCGCTTTTGTTGCGGCTCCGATATCCGGATGATCGCGCAATGCTTTTGATACGGTTACCTTGCTGACACCGAGTTTTTTAGCAATATCATTCAAGGTTATTTGGTTGTTTTTCGACATTCCCGACCTGCACTTAATCGATAAAGTTATCGGTTAAGTATTTAAGGATTTTTTTTATTGTTGTCAAGATTTTTTCATGATTATTTTTATATAGCAAAAAACGCAGAGCCGGAAAAACAGTCTCTTCCGGCCCTGTGTTTTTAACAACTCGTTAGCGCAAAAAACCGTTGATTATTTAACCCGATACCAGGTCTGCGTGCGGTAAAGGAAGAAAAGATAACCCCTAACTTTTAGTTTACCGTCTTCAAGCCACAATTTACAATCGTAAATTTTACCTTTTTTTGGGTCTAATATAGTGCCATCAACCCATTCATCACCATCCTGAACCATATCTTTGATAACAATCATTCCTTTAATGAGCTGATCTTTGCGTGGATCATCGTCGGGACATTTTGAGCAAGTCGGATTAGGGTCTTCATCCGGTAACCTGAAAAGCGTATCGACCCGTCCGTAAAACTTACCGTTTTCTTTGTAAATAGTAACTATTGATTTTTCTCTTCCTGTTTCGTCGTCAATGGTTTTCCAGCGACCGAGAATAGTGTTTTGAGCGCCCGCTGTTTTAAACGCACTCAACAAAATCAAGACGCCGATAAAAACAATCGTTTTAAATTTCACTTTTTCCTCCTTATAAGTATATTATACGGGATTTGATAATAACTATTTTAGTAAAGAATTGTCAATAATCAAAACGAATTTTAACATTTTCGGTAAAGCGCCGTTATTTTTTGTCTATAACAAGGTGGAAATAAACCGACGTTTTGTATGCCTGTAAAAATACAACTTAAATAAAAATATTAAAAACGTATACAATCCATAAAAAGTTAGCTTACTAATAATAAATTCTGTATATTGGAAAAACTTAGCCATTTAAACACAAATGCCTTTACTATAGCGGGTATATCCGTAAGAGTAGTTGATTTGATATTGAAAATAAAAAGAAATCCCGAATGCAAACCGACTTTTTCAAATTCAGCCAAGCTCGGCAAAAGGAACTAAATTTACATCGCAACGTATGAGATATTAATAATATTATAGTAAAACAAAGGCTTAAATGTCAAAAACCATCTTTAAACAAAAAATCAGTTTTAAAGGACTATTGTTTATTGTCGGAATAATTTTAATTATCTCCGCCATATTATATTCCAATAAATTGGTAAATTCATTGGAAAAAAAATCAACGGATTACCTTAAATTCCGCTTAAAAATATTTGAAGAGAATATAAATAATCCAAATCCCAATACTAATGTCGGCTTTTTTTTTAACGACGTTATTCAAGGAGCCGATTATCCCATAATTTATACGGATAGAAACGGCGTACCACAAAGTTGGAAAAATATACCGGATATTCCCAGCAACAAAGGAGATTTAACCAAAAAAGAACAAGAAAAAATTAAAGAACATTTGCAGGAGATGGCTGAAGAAAACGAGCCTATCGCCATCCGCTATCGGGAGAATATTCTCGGTTATTATTATTACGGTTATTCGCCGGTAATTTATAAGCTGAGAGCATTCCCCTATATTGCGGTGGGCGCCGCAATTTTATTTATTTTACTGGGCTACCTTGGCTTTTCTTATATTAAACGCAGCGAACAGCAATTTATCTGGGTGGGCATGGCTAAAGAAACCGCTCACCAATTGGGCACGCCGCTCAGTTCGATTGCCGGTTGGCTGGAATTGCTAAAACAGGACGACTCTATTAAAGAAACAGCCATCAAGGAAATTGAAAACGATATGAAACGGCTTAATAAAGTAGCCACGCGGTTTTCTAAAATAGGTTCCGCATCCGGCGTAAAGGCGACACATATAATCAATGTCATTTCGGATGTTGTAAAATATTTTCAAAAGCGTTTGCCCAATATGAATAAAAAGATTACTATCGAAAAAGAGTTTGAATCAACGCCGCTTGTGGATGTTAACGTCGATTTATTTGAATGGGTTATTGAGAATCTGATAAAGAATGCTATCGATGCCATCGATAATAATGAAGGTCGGATTATTATTCGGGTTAAGGAAAATTTAAAGGAGAAAAAAGTATACATTGATTTTATAGACAACGGAAAAGGAATTTTACCCCAACAAAAAAAGAATATTTTTCAACCCGGTTTCAGCACTAAAAAAAGAGGATGGGGACTGGGGCTGAGTTTGGCAAAACGAATCGTGGAAGATTATCATCACGGCAAAATATTTTTAAAAGATTCAAAACCGGAACAAGGCGCTACTTTTCGAATTATTTTAAATTCATAGATCGGTCGTAAAAAGACAAACAAGGAGTGAACTTTGTCCGATTTATTTGAACGTTACATAAGCAAACAAAGATTATGCTCCTCTATATAAGAGCGCTGTTATGTGTCATAAAAAACGGGAGTTTGCAAAAAAATGAAAAAAAGGTTGAAAAAAATAATTGAAGATAAATTGATAGCAAGCAGTTTGTGGTCTAATAAAATTGAACAGGACTGCAAAAATCAAAATGTTTTTTTTGCAATCAGAGATAATCGCTTAGATCTGTATCACAAAGGGGGAAGGCTTTTTTGCTATGACAGTAGTGGTTTTAAAACTCACCTAAAATATGCTTCCGTAATTAACGAAAGCGGGAAGGACTATCTGACTGAATCAGAATTATCAAGTTATAGATTAGCTTCTAACTTTGAAAATAATTATCAGAGAATTAAAGAGAACTGTTCCAACTATTCAGGCATAGAAGCTTCCGGTGTTTCATACTTGTATCACAAACATTCATACTTATCGAACAGTAATGTTATTGTTTTGGACATTGAAATTTCGTTTGAATCGCTAAATGAGGAAAACCATCAGGATAGGATTGATATTTTGTTATTCAATAAAGATTCCAAAACTCTTCAATTTGTTGAGGCAAAGCATTTTTCAAATAATGAAATATGGTCAAAGACTGATCCAAAAGTGATAGGTCAAATAAAAAGATACGAATCACAAATAGAAAAAAGAAAAAAAGAAATTCTTTCTGCATATTCTGAATACATAGAAACCATTAACAGAATTTTTAACATATCACTTCCTGAACCAACAAAAATTGACGACAATGTTACTTTATTGATTTTTGGCTTTGATAACGATCAGAAAAACGGCAGATTGAAAAGACTGATTACTAAAAATCCTGAATATTCAGGAATACAGAATTACTCCATTGGGAATATCAAGCAAGTTGTACCCGAAAGTCTTTGGAATGCAAAGGTTTTGTAACTATGAACTTTAACATTCATCGTGGAACAAAAGAAATCGGAGGTTCATGTTTAGAAATTTGGACAGAATCAACGCGAATTGTTGTTGATTTTGGAATGCCCTTGGTTAATCCAGACAAGACGCAGTTTGATTCAAAAGTTGCTAAGAATTTGTCAGTGGACGAATTGATTGGAATGGAAATTCTCCCGAACATTGAGGGGCTTTATAAAAGGTCAAGTAATTTCGCTTTGGTTTTATCACACGCTCATCAAGACCATTTTGGGTTAATAAAATATGTAAATGAAAATTGTAAAATATATCTTGGAAAAGCTACTCAAAAAATAATTGAAATAACAAGTATTTTTACAAACCAAGATTGGAAGATAGTAAATTCTCAGCATTTTGAAGCAGGGAAATTATTTTTTATTGGCGACATTGAAATAACACCTTACTTAATGGATCACTCTGCTTTCGATGCCTATGCGTTTCTTATCAAAGCTGATGGGAAGTCGATTTTCTATAGCGGTGATTTCAGGATACACGGTAGAAAAACAAAAGCATTTGATTGGTTTAGCTACAACATAGAAAAAGAGGTTGATTACT
>CAYRJN010000016.1:0-32084 GCA_964424545.1 uncultured Calditrichaceae bacterium | reverse complement strand
AGAAATTTTCGGAATTTAAGCTTATTGCAAATACTTTTTAAGGAAACTCTAATTACGGCAGACTGGTTTGGGGCGATTATGACAGCGACGGCGACGCGGATATTCTGTTTTCCGGCAAAGGGAGCAGTCTCTTTAATCCCCGCTGCGGTATTTACCGTAATGACGGTAACGATAATTTTACTTTACAACATCTTCCAGGAGCTTCGGTCGGCGGCGACGCGGCCTGGATCGACTGGGACAATGACGGCGATTTGGATATTGCTTTATGCGGACGCGACTCTCTCGCAGGCAAACAATTTAAACTTTACAATAATGATAGCGGCGTCTATTCGGAAACAGAAACCGGTATTCCGAATCTTACCGGCGCTATGGCCTGGGGCGATTATGACAATGATGGAAAAGCCGATATTTGTATTAGCGGGATGAATCAAGCGGGGAAAAGACAAACCGTTTTAATGAAAAATAACACTTTAATTAGTAACCTGCCGCCCCAGATCCCAATTTTCGCAGGGCATTCCTATTATTACCATCAAATCGGTATATTTTGGAAAGCGCCGCAGGACGATCACACCCCGTCACAAAGTCTGACGTACAATATTATGGTTGGCGAAATAGAAGGCGGTTACGATATTGTCTCTCCAAGCGCTCACCCGGACAACGGGTATCGTAAAATTGTTTTTATGGGTAATGTGGGACAGGATACCAGTTATATCATTAAAGGGTTGACTAACGGTAAGTTGTATTATTTTGCCGTGCAGGCCATAGACGGCGCCTACAGCGCATCACCGTTCTTATCTAAAGGGGTAACGGTTTATGCCGATGATTTTATGGAAATAGAACAGTCTTTGCCGAATATTGCCGGAAAACTTGCCCAAAGCGATATTAACAAAGATAAAAAAATGGATTTGCTGCTCTATGGGAATACGGACAAATACAGCTATCTCAGCGGCGTTTATCAAAAGGAAGCCTTTGATTATAGTGAAAAAGGCTATACTATCCGCAAAGCTAAGGACGGCTCCGTTCAATGGCGGGATTACGACGGCGACGGCGATGCCGATTTACTGCTTAACGGTTTTGATATGTCCGATAACCTAAGTTATTTCAGTGAAATTGCCGAATTTCAAAACGAGCAATTTAACGAACATTCGTATGGTTTTAGCGGTGTTTTTCAAGGCGACGCCGGCTGGGGTGATTATGATAACGACGGTGATGAAGATGTATTAATCATTGGCAGAAATAGTTCCATACCGTTGACAAAACTCTATGAAAATCGAGACAGTGTTTTTGTAGAAATTGCAACCGACATCCATGGTTTTTCTAACGGTTCCATCGATTGGGGCGACTATGACGCAGACGGCGATTTGGATATTCTGCTGACGGGTAAATGTGAAGAAGTTGCGCCTCTTTATTACGCCTCTGAAATTTATCGCAACGATAACGGCGTTTTCCATCTCTTGGACGCCGATTTACCGCCCCTTAACTATGGTAAAGGCATTTGGGGCGATTATGACGCTGACGGGGACTTGGATGTTTTATTATGCGGACTATCTTTTGACGGCGAAAACTGGCTGCCGATTACAAAAATATATGTGAACAATGCCGGGGTATTCTCGGTTTCGGAAGATTCGTTAATCGGTATTGAAAAAGGTTCCGTTAAATGGGTTGATCTGGATAATGACGGATTCCTTGATATTATAGGGAACGGATTAACAAACGATCCCACAGGGAATCCAATTTATTACTACCCGACGACTATCTGTTATATTTTCAAAACGGCTATGCCGCAGCCTGGCGGTCATTATAAACATCTCGATACCTGGCTCGGTGAATTTTATAACGGCGATATCGCTATTGGAGATATTGACGGAGATTTGGATGTCGATATCGTTCAGTGCGGTATGAATAATAATGGCGATTATAAAACAAGGGTGTTCAGAAATCGTGTTCAAACAGCCAATTTTGCGCCGGATGCTCCGCAGAATTTACAGGTAACGGAAACGGACAGCAGTTATATTTTTAGCTGGGATAAAGCGTCCGACGATAAAACGCCGCAAAAAGGGTTAACCTACAATCTGCGTCTCGGTTCGGCCTCGGGCGCTTCGGATATCAAACCGTGTAATTCCGACACGAACGGTTATCATTTTACGCCTATCTTCGGCAATGTGGGCGAGGTTACAAGTTGGGAACTTAAAAATCCGCCTGCGAGCGGTAACATTTACTGGAGTGTGCAGACGATTGATAATAATTTTGTGGGTTCACATTTTGCGCCGGAACAGCATATCACAATTACAACCATAAAAAATACGACAAACGCCGTACCGCAACAATTTGCTTTAGCTCAAAATTATCCCAATCCGTTTAATCCGTCAACAACTATAAAATATCAATTGGCGGAGACGCGTCCGGTTGAATTGTCCGTATACAATGTACTTGGTGAAAAAGTAGCCGTTTTGGTAAATAAAAAACAGCAGCCTGGCCGTTATTCCGTTCGTTTTGATGCTTCGAAATACAGCAGCGGGGTCTATTTTTACCGTATCAAAGCCGGCCGTTTTATGCAAATTCGTAAAATGGTGTTTCTCCGATAGTACTAAATGGCTCAAACTTATGTTAAATTGATAACCGTATTTATTCAGCGATAATGTTTATAGCGGAAAGCTACGACTGAAGTAATTACGAGGATATTCTTATGGAGGGTGTGCAAATTATAATAATAAAAAATGATAACTCGTTTGAAATACGCCGATTTTTGAAATTCCGATACTATAAATCAAAATCTTAATGTTAATCCGGCTAAATATCTTTCCGAAAGCGTGTTTTGAGTCGCATAATCGGTATAGGTATAAGCTGTTTCACTTTTCCATACTCCGCGAACGTAACCAACTTCAATGGTAGAGTTTTGGTCAAGTTTAAGACCGACGCCGGCTGAATAATAAACTTTATCGTAAATGTCGCCAACATCGTTTAGTGGAGAGGGCAGATAACGATAACCGCTGCGCAGCATTAATTTGCCGTCGCGTAATAATTTTAGTTCAGTTCCAACGGCATAGGAAAGAACAGCGCGAAAATCATTTTGAAAGGATTCGTTTTCGTCCATTAAAAAATCATAATCATAAGGATCGGCGTTGTCGGGAACTTGGTAACGGGTTTGTCTCCAGTCAACATAGTTAACGGAACCGCTGAGCACAAAAGCCTGAGAATGTATGGAGAGACCGACGTTAAACTTAAAGGGCTGTTTTATAATATAATCAAAATATCCGCTGCCGATTTCCGAAGCATCGTGATCGCCGTTGTCATAAATAAGATTATCGTTTTCCGTCCAATATTCTTCTACGGTCAGATTGTAAGGAAAAGTGATTTCAGCGGCCAAGGTCATGAAGTTTGCTAAGCGTGCTAAACCGCCGAGTTTATATTCAACCCCTTGAAACGTACTATTTATGGTTTGTTTATAATTATAAGAATATAGGTCCGAAGGAAAATCTTCATAATAATTGTTAATATCTTGTTGATAAAAATTTGAAGTGTAGCCTTCCTTTCCGCCTACAAAGTTGACGCTGATACCGCCTGATAAATTTGGCGATAAATCCATTGCGGCAGCAATAGAGTATTGTCTCATATAACCTTCCGAAACAATAGATTGTTTTTGTAAAATATTTTTATCAAAGGCAACCGGTTCATCCAAACCAAAATCAAAATAGAGACCGTTGCTATTGGTATTATATCCGGAGAAATTAATATTTTTGTCAAGATCCTGTATGCGCTGGTAGCCGAAAGCAATTGTAAAAGCGCCGCGAACGACCGGAAAAGGATAGGCAAAACCGATACTTTGCAATTTTGTATAATCATTATTTGTTGACGATGTATTGCCGAGATAATCAAATTCGTTGTTTATTCTTAAGTTGTAAAGTCCACCGCTGATTTCCGTCTTTTTTACCATGGCTAAGCCCGCGGGATTCCAGTAAACGGAAGAATAATCGTCGGCGGCTGCACTATAGGCATTACCCATTGAATTGGCGCGTATTCCGAAGCCGTTTTCATTGGCGATTAAGTTTATAGCGTCTTCCGCCGTTTGAGCAAGAGAAATTTGTATGATTAAAAGTGTAAACAAAGTTGTCAGTAATACGTTTTTCATTTTCAGAATTCCCAATAATTTAATCGGTAAACGATATTTATTATCTGCGCCGCCGTGATCTGGAAACAACTTTTATTGAACTGTTTCTTGAACCGGAAGATAAGGAAGAATGTGATACGGAAGATGACGAGGAACGGCGAGATGAAGATGATGAGCTTAAATGCGAACCGATAAATGCAGAGCTGTTGCCTCCCCTGACTGGCGATGAATAGTATTTGCGCGAAGATGAATTTGCGGTTCTCGAACCTTTAGTTGAACCACCGACTCCTCTTTTGGCCGTCGATTTGGAAGCGCTGCGTCCCGGAGTATAATAAATACGTTTTTTGTGTCTTCTTGTCGTTTTCGGAGGCCTTTTGCTTCCAGGTTGATTCTGATGTCTACTTGTCGGTAAAACAGCAATAACATGACCACCGTTTCCGGGATTACGGGTAGAAGAAATATTTTGTTTTTTGCCGCTACGTCCCGACTTTACGGCGATAACGCTACCGGAAGAAAGATCGGTAAAAACAAGATTATTGTTATTTATACCTGTATTTCTTGATGGTCGGTGCGTTCTCTTTTTCTTCGGAATATTTCTATTTTCTCTTCCTTTGTCAAAGGGTCGTGGCGTTCTTTCTATAGGGGTAAAGTATCCACCGTCGTAGTAATAGTCCGTATAAGCGGGATAGCAGATAAAACCGGGGGTGTAAAACGGAGAATACCAGCCCGTATAGTAACCCCATCTCGGATAAAAATAATAATCGCTGTACCAAGGGTTGCCGTAATAATAATAATTGATTTCGGTTTCATTCGTCGGTTCATACTGTCCTTCATAATAATCAGTGGATTCATTATCCGCGTTATTATCATAGTTATAGCCCCCGGCAGGGAGATATGGCGAGGATGAAGCGCCTGTAGAAAATTGCGTATAACAGGATGATAATGATAAAGTGAGTACGATTAATATTAAAATTGTTTTATACATGATTCCTCCTACCTGCTTGTTTTTAACTTAAACAACTGCAAGCATTGTGCCAGTTTATGGATATTACTATACATTTTAATAAAAAACTATCGTATGCTCAAAATAGTTGCAATAAGAAAGGGAAAAAATTACACCAATAGTTTATATATCCGTATAATATTCAATATGTTATGACGATAGAAGTTTAAAATAAAAAATAACGAATAGAATTACCAAATTATTTTTTAAAAATAGCACATAGAGAGAAGAGTATAGTGCGAAAGCATGAGGATTTATAAAAAATGTTCACAATGTTGTCACTAACTGTTAACGGTGTTAACAGTTAGCTCTTCTCGGAAAATTTGTAATTTGCAGGATCGATGTTATATCGTTTGATCATTTTATGTAATCCGGTGCGGCTTAAGCCAAGTCTGTCGGCGGCTTTTA
Source organism: uncultured Calditrichaceae bacterium (assembly GCA_964424545.1). GTDB lineage: Bacteria > Calditrichota > Calditrichia > Calditrichales > Calditrichaceae > JAUVIB01. Next base: position 26,565 of record CAYRJN010000016.1, on the reverse strand, counting down.
GAATATTCCCGCCGGTTTCTTTGAAAGCGCTGTTAATCATTTGTTTTTCAAGTATTTCCACTGCTTGTTTCAGTTTTATATTTTCGGAAATGATCGGTTGTGTTATGTTTACCGGAGTTTTAAAATGTTCGGATAATAAATCCATGGTAATAATACTTCCGGGATTTACCATTGTTACCAAACGTTCGGCCTCATTTTCCAATTCTCTGATATTACCGTGTAAATCAGCCGCCATTAATAGTTGAACGACTTTTTTATCAATACCTTTAATTTGTTTATTAATTCTTTGGCTGAACTTTTCAATGAAAAAATTTAATAAATCGGGTATATCCTCACGCCGATCACGGAGCGGGGGCAGATAAACGGGGAAAGCGCTCAAACGATAGTAAAGGTCTTCTCTGAAACGTCCCTCCTGCACCTCTTTTTTTAAATCTTTATTTGTTGCGGCAATAACTCGGGTATTTATTTTTTTTGATTGCGTTGCGCCGAGCGGGCGGATTTCATTCTCCTGTAAAACTCTTAACAGCCCAAGTTGAAAAGCGGGAGACGTATCGCCGATTTCATCTAAAAAGATAGTACCGTTATCCGCTTGTTCAAATAATCCCTTTTTTTTCTGAACAGCTCCCGTAAAAGCGCCTTTCTCATGGCCGAAAAGTTCGCTTTGCAACAAGGTATCGGGGACGGCGCCGCAGTTTTGCACCACAAACATTTTATTCTTACGGTGGCTATTGTAGTGAATCATTTTGGCCAGCAGTTCTTTACCGGTGCCCGTTTCGCCAAGAATTAAAACGGTTGTCGGCGTATCAGCTACTTTTTTTATTAGGGAAAACACTTTTAGCATCGCCGGGCTGTGTCCGATCATATTGCCCATATCCAACTGCTTTTCAACTTGTTTATGTAATTCTGTATTTTCCGTTTCAAGCTGACGATTTTTATCTTCTAAGCTGGCTTGAAGCTCTTTGTTTTGTTTGATTAAGAGGAAACGTTCGGCGGCCCCGTTTACAATGGATTGCAATTCGGCGGGCTCGAAAGGTTTTGATACATATTGGTAAATATTGGCTCTATTTACGGCTTCGATGGTAGCGTCAATATCGGCATAACCCGTAATTAATATTCGCACCGAATCCGGCCAAAGTTTTCGAACTTCGCTTAATAATGTAACCCCGTCCATTTGCGGCATTCTTTGATCGGATAAAACAACAGCCGGTTCGCGTTTGCGTATCAGCTCCAATGCCGATGCCGCAGAATCGGCCATCAAAACCTCATATTGTCTTCGAAAAAGATGATTTAGCGTATTTAGGATTTCGGGTTGATCGTCAACAATAAGTAAAATTTCCTTTCTCACAATAATCCTTTTTTTATAAATATAAGGAATATTAATGAACGCACCTTTTTAAATCAAGAAAAACAAAAAAGAAAATTATTATAATATTTACTTTTTGCAGTTAGCAAAATTTTTGTTATTTTCCATATACGTTTTATTTAAAGGTAAAATTATGATTAAGTTTGATTCCGATTTTGCTATATTCGGTACGATTGCCGGTAAAATAGCCGATGCGACGGAAGGCGTTATAATAACTTACGCCAACAGCGCCTTCGTTAATATTTACGGTGATTATAGGGGAAAATCAATTTTAAATCTTTTATCCGAAATTGGCGGGAATAATCAAAAGGGATTAAAATTATACAAACAGCTTAGGTCGAAGAATTTTTTAATGGCAGAGGGGATGCTTAACAAAAGACTGGTTAAATGTCATATTAAAATTGTTAATATAGAAGCCGTTGCTTGTTTTCAGGCGGCCTTAACAGATTTAACGGAACTTAATCTTATAAAAAGTCTATATTTTAATACGGCGGAAGCGTTAAAGAGGGCGGCAAAAGCAGCGGATGAAGACACCGGATTACATGTCACGCGTATCAATCACTATTCACAACATATTGCCGAATTATTAAATAAAGAAAAAAAATTTATTGAAGAAATTTCCAAATACGCTCAACTTCATGATATTGGTAAAATTAAAGTGGCTGAACTTATTAAATTACCGCGTAAATTAACGGCTGATGAATACTCGGAAGTAAAAAAACATGCTATATACGGGGCGGAAATTGTTGCCGGCCTTGACGGACTTAACGTTGCCTATAATATCGCTATAGATCATCACGAAAAATGGGATGGGAGCGGTTATCCCAATGGAAAAAAGGGAAAAGACATTTCACTTGAAGGAAGAATCGTCGCTCTTGCCGATGTATTTGATGCTCTTGTTTCGGAAAGACCTTATAAGCCGGCTTTTGACTATAATAAAAGTAAGCAAATTATTTCCATGGGCGATAACCGCGTTTCCCCGCAACATTTTGACCCTGAAATCCTTGGGGTATTTGTGGCAAATTATGACGATTTTGTAGATTTACATAAAAAATTAAAAGATTAAAAAAAAGAGCGGGATATGAAGATAGCCTTTATTCAACAAAAAAGCGTTAATGATCGTAAATACAACATCAGTAAAGCAATCCATTCGGTTGAAAAAGCCGTGGAGAGCGGTTCTAAAATTATTTGCTTTGCAGAACTGGCCTTTGATCCTTTTTATCCGCAAAAACCGGCTACCGCTAAAGAGTTGCAAAAGGCGGAAGCGATTCCTGGACCTACAACAGAGTTGTTTTCATTACTCGCTAAAGAACTTGGCGTAGTGATCATTTTAAATATTTTTGAACGCGATAAGGATAAAACGTATGATTCGTCGCCGGTGATCAACAGCGATGGCAAAATTCTCGGTGTTACCAGAATGATTCATATAACGGAGTATCCCGGGTTTCACGAACAGGGATATTATACCCCGGGGAACCGCGGCGTTCCCGTTTATCAAACAAAATTCGGAAAAATCGGCGTGGCGATATGTTATGACCGTCATTATCCGGAATATATGCGGGCATTAGCTCTTCAAGGCGCTGAAATTGTATTTATACCTCAGGCTGGAGCAATCGACGAGTGGCCGAAGGGCCTCTATGAAGCGGAGCTAAAAACAGCGGCTTTTCAAAACGGCTATTTTACAGCTTTGTGTAATCGCGTGGGTAAAGAAGAGATACTTACGTTTTCGGGCGAATCCTTTGTATGTGATCCGCAGGGCAAAGTTATAGCGCGTGCGGCTAAAGAAGAAGAACAAATACTTTGCTGCGATATCGATCTGAAGAAAATTGAAAAGTCGCCGGCAAAACGCTTATTTTTTCGCGATAGACGGCCTGAGTTATATCAAAGTTGGTTAAAAGAAAAATCTTATAAAATGTAAAATATATGATACATTAATCCATTTGTGTAATCAATCAAATTTTGGAGAATAAAATTGAATAGGCTTGTACCGAAAAGGATGTTTTTTACCCGCGGAGTCGGTTATCATCGTAATAAATTACAAAGCTTTGAATTAGCCTTACGGGATGCGGGAATCGAGAAGTGTAATTTGGTTACCATTTCCAGTATTTTTCCGCCGCATTGCAAAATTATTTCAAAAAACGTCGGTATCCAACTGCTGAGGCCGGGACAAATTGCCTTTGTGGTCATGGCAAAAGAGAGTACAAATGAACCCAATCGTCTTGTATCGGCGGCGGTCGGTTTGGCGCGCCCGAGCAATAAAGAACAATACGGTTATATCAGCGAACATCATGCTTTCGGAGAAACGGCCAAAAAATCCGCTGATTTTGCCGAAGATTTAGCGGCGACAATGCTTGCTTCAACACTGGGGATCGAACTCGATCCGGATAAGGCCTGGGATGAAAGGAAAAATCTTTACATAGCCGGGAAAAACAGGCATTTTGTAAGTCGTAGCGTCGTTCAATCTGCCCGCGCTCATAAAGACGGATTGTGGACGACGGTTTTAGCTCTTGCCGTAATGCTGATGGATTAAAAACATAGCTCCACAAATTATTTGATAAAAGCGTTATATTTGTTATTGTTCGATTATTACGGATAATTAAATGTCGCAGATGCGAAACATTTTTAAATTATGAAAGAAAAAATTTAGGATATTACAAAAAAATATAGAAAATGGCTAAAAGATGTATTTATTGAAATTCCGATGCAATAAATTATTCTTGATTACTTGATTTGAGCAATTCTACATTTTTCAGTGCCGGCACCCCGAATTAACGAGATCCGTGGCGATCTGCGAAAAATTGTCACGAGGCAGGATCATTGGTTATGCAATGAACGTTTTTATATTTGAATAAGGAAAAATGAGAAAATATTTATCGTCGCTCGTTTTAATAATTATACTATTTACCGCACAATTACTTTTGGCGCAAACAAATATTATACGTCTCTCAAACGATCGCTTCCGTATTATTTTTAACAAGCATAAACAAGGGAAAATCACTTTTTTACAAGTAACCGATTTACATCTCGGCAGTAGCGCCGAAGGAAAATGGGAAAAAGATATTATCACCTTTCGACGTATAAAACGCTTGGTAGAGATGTATGATCCGGATTTTATTGCTATAACCGGAGATTTAATGACGGGAGAAAAGCCTTTCGGGGCATTGCTTGCCGTTAATTGTCTTAATTTTTTTGACAGCCTTGAGCGACCCTGGATTTATGTTTTCGGTAATCATGATCCCGAAGGCGGTTTTGGCCGCAATCAAATTTATCAAGTATTTGACTTCTCCAAATGGGGCGTTCTGGGCTTTCATCCTGCCAAAACGAAGGAAGGTAGAAAATATGATTTTTTAGTGGATTTATATAGCGGGGATAATCAGTATCCTGACTGGCAAATTTATAATTTTGATTCAGGTTCTCAAAAAGGATTCAAATCCATTAAGAGGGATCAGTTGGAATGGTATAAAAAGATGTCGGCCGAGAGCCGTAAAAAAGCGGGCAGACAAATTCCTGCGATTGCTCTTTTTCATATCCCTTTGATTCAATATCAATGGTTATGGGATGATAAGAGTATCAAAAAAGAGGGTGAAAGCAAAGAAAAAGTATGTTTTGAAGAAGATGATGGCAGCGTGTATGATACGTTTGTGGAAGTAGGAAATATCAAAGCCACTTTTTGCGGACACGATCATTATAACAATTATTGGGGAACCTATAAAGGCGGAATTATTTTGGCATACGGCTATATCAGCGGTGAAATGACAAATCATGCTTGGCCCGTTGGCGGTAAACTTGTTAAACTTCCACTTGACAAGGGCGATATTGAAATAAAGAATGTTATTCCCGATTTTGAATAATGGTAAATTAATTATTATCCGGCTTGAACGATTTTTTCAAATATTCCTATAGTGGGGATATAATAAGACGTTAATAATTTTCATAAGATACCCTATTTTATCCGTTTTTTATTAATCCATAAATTATTATAAACAGGAGTTTACCATGTAAGAGAAAAAATCATCGGAGAAAAAGGAAATAACCCGCAGGAAATTCATAAAAGGTTCTGCGGCGGCGGCAGCGGCCTTTACAATTGTACCGCGCAGCGTATTGGGAGGTAAAGGGATTGTTCCGCCAAGCGATAAACTGAATATTGCCGGCGTGGGGATCGGCGGGATGGGAAAAAATAATTTGAAACATTGCGGAGATGAAAATATTGTGGCGCTTTGTGATGTTGACGATGAATATGCCGCTCCTGTTTATAAAACCTATCCTAAAGCCAAGCGTTACCGCGATTTTAGAAAAATGTTGGAAAAACAAAAGGATATTGACGCGCTTATAATAGCAACCCCCGATCATTTGCATGCCACTATCGCTATGGCGGCTATGGAACTTGGCAAACATATCTATGTACAAAAACCGCTGACTCATTCGGTTTTCGAAGCGCGTAAACTTACGGAAGCGGCTCGTAAATATAATGTTGTTACACAAATGGGTAATCAGGGACACTCCGGCGACGGAACACGTTTGATTTATGAGTGGATTAAAGACGGGGCTATCGGTAAAGTGCATGAGCTGCATGCCTGGACTAATCGCCCCGTTTGGCCGCAGGGAGTAGAGGTCGACCGGCCTAAAGAAACCCCGCCCGTGCCGAAAACATTGGATTGGGACAGATGGATCGGCCCGGCTCCGTTTCGTCCTTATAATCCTGTCTATTTACCGGAGAAATGGCGCGCTTGGTGGGATTTCGGTACGGGTTCGCTCGGCGATTTGGGTTGTCATATTCTTGATCCTGCTTTTTGGGCGCTGGATTTGAAATATCCCGAAAGCGTTGAAGGAAATATATCAACCTATTGGGAGGGATTTTGGAAATATACGGAACCGAAAAATGAAACATATCCGCGCTCAACGATTGTCAGGTACAAATTTCCAGCCAGAGGAGATATGCCGCCTTTGAAAGTAACTTGGTGGGACGGCGGATTAATGCCGCCGCGTCCGGAAGAGTTGGAAGAGGGACGTAAAATGGGCGACAGCGACGGCGGCTTGATTTTTATCGGTGAAAAAGGAAAGATGATGACCGGATGCTATGGCCAGAATCCGCGTTTGATACCGGAAGAGAAAATGAGAGAATATAAAAAGCCCAAACCTACGCTCGAGCGTATTCCAGGAGGATCGGGCGGACATGAAAAAGATTGGGTTAGAGCTTGTAAAGGCGGCAAACCGGCCAGCTCGAATTTTAATTATTCCGGCCCGCTTACGGAGATGATTTTAATGGGCAATCTTGCCGTTCGTTATCCGCAGGAAAGGTTATTGTGGGATGGGCCCAATATGCGGGTTACCAATCACGAAGAGGCGAATTCTTATGTTAAACGGGAATATCGCAAAGGCTGGTCGCTTTAATCTTAGCGCTGTTCATAAAGTGTTCGGCAAAATCGCTTTCCATGAAGTTGGAAAGCGATTTTTTATCTTGTTTTTTATTTTAAGAGGAGTAATTTTTCATAAACATCGCGCGTACGTTGTTCAAGCTCGCTAAGCGAACAATCATTTTCAATAATAAAGTCCGCCCATTTCGCTTTATCTTCAAGAGGAATTTGTTTTTCCGCCCGTTCGTTGAATTGTTTTCGGCTCATTCCGTCGCGGTCTTTTACACGCTGCTGTCTAATCTTCAACGGAGCGCTTACTACAATTACCGCGTCAAACATACTTTCAATGCTGATTTCATAAATTAGAGCGGCATCAATAATAATCAGCGGGTAGCGTTTGGAAAATCGCGCTTGTTCCATCTCTTCTACCAAAACTTCAACCATCCTGGGATGTACCAGCTGATTCAATTTACGCGTATGCAACTCATCTTTAAAAGCGCGTTCGGCCAACAATTTGCGGTCTAATTTCTTGTCTTTGCCGAATATATCTTTTCCAAATACTTTTGTCAGTTCGTTTTGCAGTTTTTTATTACGTTGAATAACTTCGTGTGCTTTTTTATCTGCATTGATCACTTTACAGCGCCATTTCTGAAAAAAAGAGCAAACCGTTGTCTGTCCGCTGCCTATTCCGCCTGTTACGGCAACTAATTTCGGATTACTATATTTTGGTGCCATTCATTACCTCATAATTACAATCTTGCCTAGTTTTCTTTGTCCGTTTGCGGTTACTTTGTAAAAATAAACGCCGCTTTTTACAGTCGAGCCGTTATCGTCCAATAAATTCCAGCGTAATCCGCCGTATTGCGGCTTATCGTGTAACGAACGGATTTTCATACCGTTTAAATTAAAAATATCAATTTCCGCATCTTTGGGTAATTTTGCAAATATTAGTTCATGTTGACCGGGTCGTAATGGTTGTGGATAAACAATAATGTGCTCTAAGTTTTCTTCTTCGCGGTAGAGATTGATTTTATTGCCTTCATCAAGGTCCAAACCGTCGGCGCTTTTCAAATTATTCATAATCAGATAGCCCGGTTGACCGAACGCGCCGGCAAGACTTTCTTTGTCAAGAGTAAGCAAAATGGCCTTATTAAGCGAATCCGGTACCTCGGCGAAGATGACCGAGCCTCGCGGTTCCAATATATAGTTAGTAACATCTGTTAATAAATCATGCATCATAGGCAGGCTAAAATTAACTTGTACATGGTAGCGGTCAATGATATCCACGGCCGTAACATAAGGCTGTTCCTGCGTTTGAGCAAACAATAAGGGTATCGTTTTAAAGCGCAGGTCAAGCGGTATTTTATTTTTGTTAAATACGCCGCTTACCTGTACCGTATCTCTCTTTCCGGACGGAAACATATTATCGAAGCCGGCTAATAATTTGTTTTTTTCTTTTAAAATAATAGCCGATACGGCATTAATTCCGGCATCGTTTAAATGAACGACAATCGGTATTTCCTTTTTAAATGCGATTTCTTGATCAAAGATGAGGATCAATTCGCGTTCGTTTACATCGGTTATATCTATTAATTTTGGCGGGAAACTCATGCGCACGGAATCGAGCGGGCTTTTCCAGCTTTCGGTAATGGGTAAGGATGGTTCGATGGCGCTGACGGCATAATAATAACGATTACCGATAGAAAGCGACGAATCCTTGTAAACGTTTGTTATAGATCTGTCTAAAAGCCGTAATGAATATTTGTTTGTACCTCGGTAAATATTATAGTGTAACGCACCGGCAGAAGCGCCCCAGGTAAGTTTGACGCGCACGCTATCAAGCGGATCGGCTTTTAAAAAATACGGCGCCGATGGACGCTGTAAAATCGTTTTTGTATAAGCAATTATTTTTTCTCCGTTATTAAAGAAAAACTCCGAATGGCCGTCGCCGTCAAAATCGTCAATTACTATGGCGTTAGAACGCGTTGTTTGAGTATGCCAGACGGGATCCGCTTGATTTTGATTTAATTTAAATATATAAAAATCGGGATAGAGAGAGGCCAAAAGATACGCTTCGCCGTCAATATATGCGCATTGAATGGCGCTGTCATAATTCTTCAGGTTTTGAAAACCGAAAACGTTGACCGTATCGCGGCCGCTAAAAACTTCGTTATTGAATCCGTATTTTATTATACGCCAATAGCGGCCGTCGAATTCGTGTTCATAATTTAGCGATTCGGAGCTGTGAGAAGCTTTAAACAGATAACCGCTTTCGTTTGTTTGTAAAGATTGCAGAAGATTATCTTGTTGAGGCTCGCTATCTTCGATAATTTGTACTTCGGAATAGCGGTTATCGCCGTCTGTTTTATAAATGATTAAATCGCCATCTTCATCGGTATAGGCGATTTGTGGCCTCCCGTTATTGTTGCCGTCTATTACTTTAAATTGAGGAAAAGAGAGCATGTTTTCTCCGCGACTGTGATTAGGCAGGCGCGCAGTTTCGATAAACGTATTATCGCCGCTGTTTTCAAGTATAATATAAAGGCTGTCGTTGCGTCCGATTATTTCCTGACGACCGTCATTGTCGCTGTCGGCATAACCGGCTCCCCAAAAATCAAGCGTATCTTGCCAAACAATCACCGAAGGGAATGCGAACGCTGAATTGGCCTCCAATAAAAACGTGTTCTTACCGTATCCCAGCAGCAGATCGCTTAAACCGTCGTTGTCTACGTCGCCTGCGTCGCGTGGTATAGCCGTAAAGGATGTCCTTTTTACCAAATTAAAGACGCCGTTGTCAAATTCATAAATCTCTATAGGACCGAAGCCGTTTGTTTCACTGTATCGGCTGATAACAAGTTCCTTCTTTCCGTCGTGATCCAGATCGACGGCCTTATCTAACAGATATCCGGCGGGTAAAGTATAAGGTTGAGGTATGAATTCTTGCCATTTAAAATTCTGTTGTAAAGTAAACTTATAAAACATACCATGATTATCGTCTTTACTGAGTAAACCGCTGAGATTTTCGGCCTCAAAATAATATTCATAGCTTCCGTCATATAGCGTGCGATTCAATTTAAGACGCTGATTGTCGGATTCGTAGTTAAAGTCAATTGTTTTCCAGCTGTCGCCGTTAATTTTACGAATATGTAGCCTTGCTTTGCATATATCATCCGTATTAAAAGAGAGTAAAACGCTTTCTTCTGCGGCGTCGTATAAATAGGTCCTTTTTACGTTGCCGATTGCGGGCGGCGTGCGATCAATATGCAGCAGATTTCTGATTTCATCGTTCTGCCCGCTTATTAAGGCAATCTTTACACGGATAGTAAGCGTTGTGTCGGGAATATCTTTTAGGATTATTTGGCCTAAGGTATCGTTAAAAACCTGCCGCTGTCCCCAGCTATTAACGCTCTCCCACAATTCGGGATTTTTGCCGATTCCAAAATCAACCGTCACGGTTTTTAAATCCGGATGAACCGTTGTGCCGATAATGTTCAGCGTATCTTCCGTACTATATGAATTAGCGGCGGGATGCGTTAATGTAAGTATACCACCCTCTTTTACATGCAATGCCTTGCCGGCGGAAAGCAGTCCGGATGCGCTGTATTTATCCCAGCCGATGTTCATGATGTCAGTGGCGGAAGATTTGATAATATTGCGAACTTGTTCATTGGAATAGGAAGGCGTAGCGGATAATATTAAACCGCATACGGCCGAAACCATGGGCGCGCTGAAAGAGGTGCCGTTTACAACGTTATATGCGCCGCCGATAGAGGTCGCTAAGATATTACTGCCCGGTGCAACCAAATCGAGCGTACTGCCAAAGTTGGAAAAACCGGCAATAAAATTCTCTTTTGTGCTTGCGCCTACGGAAATCACTTCCGGCAAACCGGAAGGATAATGTATCTGATCGGAGCCGGAATTGCCGGAGGAGGCGACGAAAATCATTCCCTGACGGTATGCGTAATAAATAACGTCTTTTAAAAAACGCGATAAAACGACATCGCCGAAACTCATATTAATAACCGATGCGCCGTTGTTAAGAGCGTAAAATATAGCATTGGCTACATCGTCTTCTTCGAGATAGCCGCTAGCCGTGCCGGCGCGTAAGTTCATGATTCTTACATTAGGAGCAATACCGCTAAATCCGTTTCCGTTTAAATCCTTTGCAGCGATAATGCCCGCCGCCTGAGTTCCGTGTCCGTTGCGAAATTCGTCCATAGGATTGTTATCCTGGTTAAGGTAATCCCCGTCGTCGGGAAAATTTGGTGCATCGGTAAAATCCCAGCCGATCACATCGTCCACAAAGCCGTTGTTGTCGTCGTCGATGCCGTTAATATCGCCCGAATCCAATTGACCATTGCCGTTTAGATCTTCCGCCGTATTAATCCATAAGGATTTTTTCAAATCGGGATGCGTGTAATCGACGCCGGTGTCAATTAGTCCGATAATAACGTCCTTACTGCCCCTTGTTATCTCCCATGCGCCGGCCACATCAATGTTTTTTAAATAATACTGTGTATAAGTTTCTCCGTTTATATCAATGGGTTCAATTTTAAAGCGTCCGACTTTTTCAGCATAATCTGCAAGCCCAGAACGTTTCAAATCGTTTACAAAAAATGAGTCTGCCGAAACAATCATCCAACGTTGGAAATCGTTTTTATAAACTTGTTGTTTAACCGCTTCATTTATCCGTATAACATTCTTCTTTTTGAGACTTTGCGCCGGAAGAGAGGGTATGTTTTCAAATTTTTGCAGTAAAAGATCCTTACGATGCGTCAAGCCTTCGGTGCTAAGGCGGACAAAATAGCTTTCGCCGAAAGTAAGCGTAATATTCAGATATGTCAGGGTGATTAACAGATATATTTTATTCATTTTACCAATGTTTAAACTGATTCGGTTGTTTTTTTATAAGAAGCTGTGCAAAGGTATTAGTTTATTGTATTTATCGCAAACGTTTCTTATAAATCGCAAAGGGTTATTTGCGTTAATATAGTAACGTTAATATTAACATTTTGTTCCTCCCGACAGCTCATAAGCCGTTAATTAGTGTCCCGACGGGAATTAATTTGTGCTTACGCCCTCCGTAAGCCCTAATGAAAAACAAAGAATCCGTAATAATGATACATTAATTTGAGAGGCATTTATTAAGACTGGTAATATCAAAATGTTTTTAATATATTGGAGCATATTATATTCAAAACCGCAAATAACAATTATCGAAATATGTTTCATCTTATACATTATATGGAAAACGAGTCAATAGTCTTTGTGCCATATTTTTCAATATGGGATAAGGAGTTCTGAATTTACCGACAGTTAATATCTCTGTTTTTTTCGATGGAATATCATTAACGGCCTCCGCCTCATATTTCCCTTGAGCCAGAAAAAGATTTTCATAGCGCACATTGATGGGCTCCTCCGAAGGGGATTGCTTCTTCCGCCCATGCGGGATCGCAATACCCTAAAAAGGTATTTTCGTTCAGACACTAAATAAAGAGTCGGGGAAGATTACATCACTCTGCTATAAAAAAATGTTTAAATTGTATCAGGCGCTTAAAAAACATATTCCACGCCAAATGTCCATGAATTTTTATCTAAAATATCTCCTGACGTCCTGACATATATCTTTATTCCGGATTTATGCTCATAAAACGCGCCAAGATGAATAGCGGAACTTTTATTAAAAACTTTTGGCCGGTCGGAGTTATAGGTTTCAGGACGGTCTGTTTCAATCTCTTCGGTTATGATTTCTCCATTTTTTGTAACTCGTCTTATCTTTTGAGGATACAGCATATTTCCGGACTCTTTAACCTCAATAAGATTGAATCTTAAATCCGTACCTATTAGTAATGAAAAGCCATCGATTATATTTGCTTTTATACCCACGGGTATGGTTGCAGACCACACCTTACTATTATAAGAATAGCGGTAGTTTTTTATAAAAGAAAAATAGTCCCCGGAAGTGCCTGGATTATAAAAATAACGTTGTGAAAAAGTGTCGCGATAGTACGTTGAATTTTCTGAATATTCAAGGTTTCGGCTATTTCTCTTTAATATAAGGGCTGCAAAGGCTGACCAAGTATTGTTGCTTTTATAAATTAGGGATGCAAACCATTTATAGCTCTTATTGTCCTCTTCTCCCGAACCGTTTAAGGTGCTTTTTGCGCCGCCAAATTGCTCCTCTCTCGTAAAAAACCAGGTGTTGGTATTATATTTCCGAGAATCGAACGTTCTATCCGTATAAGATGTATCTGTAGATAAAACGGTTCCGGAAATACTGTTTTTATTCTGTCTGTAACTAAAAAATGATCTCAATATAAAATCGGAACTAATCTCCTTTTGGAAGGTAAGCGTGAAAAACGGACTGCTGCCATCTGATGAATAGGCATTATTAGCGGAGAGATTATATTTATTGATGGAGTAGTAATCCGTATCAATTGCACGTTCTGACCAATATTCCGAGTTATCCAATGATTTATTGTCTTCGGCCGCCGTCCCTTTCATTAGAGATACGAAAAATCCTAAATTGGTTTTTTCGTCAAAATGGTAAAGCAAACCGCCGCCAAATTCAAAATGGTCGCCATTAATGGTAAAATTTTCATCACTCAAATTATCTATTAAAGAGTGCGGTTGTTTAGAATATTTTGAATCGTTTAAATCACCCCAACGGCGGAAGATATAATGGCCGAATTTTATCCCGAGATCGATCTTTGGAGAGAGTTTATAAGCGAGTGAAACCTTGGTTTGAGCGCCCCAAAGCGTTTGCTGGTTTTTATTTACTTCAACCGTTTTCGACTCTAAATCTTCATAGGCTTTGCTGTCATAAAAAATCTGGTTTGTACCGAAATTATAGTCACGCCAGTTTGAAGAAGAGCGAAAGGGGCCGTAATCAAAGAGGGAACGGTTAATGATTCCAATAGATATTTTCGGATTAATTTTTTGCACATAAGCGAAATTATATAAGGGGTCCGTTTGAAGAGAATTTATAGAGGTTCCTCTATACCAATTGGGAACCACATTATTATATTCGCCGGAATGATAATATTTATAATAAGAAGGGCGGGATATACTATAATTAAAGTCCATATAAATACCGTTTTCAGAACTACTTAATATAAAGGCCGGATTCCAGCTCATGTCGCTGTATTTATCCATTACGATTCCCGAAATATCAGGGCCAAAAGTCTTTAACAAGATTGATTGAAAGTTTATCTGTTTCATGAAATAAGGTGATGAGGGCTGATGGGTTTGCGGATAAGGGACGCCGCCGTAAATTTGCAGCTGAGACAACAGGATAACAATCCATAATATTTTTGTTCTCATTCGTTTCCCCTTTCAGCGATTAATTTATACATTGCCGTTAAATATAGAACCTAAATTTATAGTAGTCAAGGCGCAGAGCGGATTCTCCTAAAATACTTGTTGGATTTAGTCCTTTAAATCAATCATGGTATTGTTCCAAAATTTCCAGGACTCTATCAAAATCTTTCTACCCGTTATCCGTCAGATCATCCCGCGTAAAGTTTTTTTTATTATCAGGCGCTGTTGACGGCATTTATCTCTTCTATCTAAGCCTAAAACAGGCAAAATCTTCATTTTCCATACGGTTTATTGCCATTGGAATTTGATTTCCGCGCGACGCTCCGGCTCTTGGTAAGGTTTTAGAATATGGATTTGAATATTACCGCAGCCGCTGATTTCCAGCGCTCGTTCAACCCAGCCGCAAATACGTTTTTCCAGTAAAATATGATAATCGGGAAAATCCATGATGGCGAGTATGGCGTAATTTTTGCCGTTTTTTATGACGCGCATATCCATGGGCTGATAATATTTGTTGACGATGCCGGCGGCGCGGTTCATTAAAAAGAGCGTGGTGCCCATTTTTACAAACACTTTCAATACCCCTTTTAAAGCGTATTCGGCGCTGAAACGTCCCATTTCCCACGCCGATTGGCTGTCGCCTTCGTAAAACATATCGCACACAAGCTGCATCGGTTCTATAAAAAAGGTTTTAAAGTCATACCAATCGTCCAAATGGATCAAAGGATTGACAAACACTTTTTTTGCTTCGCCGTCCAAAGCCGCTTTCCATTTTTCGAAGGCTTCGTCGCCAAAACGCGTTTTAATGAACAGGGGAAAGGTCTTAAGCGACAATCCGCTAACTTGCGTCATAAATAACTATCCTTAAAATTCGATTAAGTTGTTGATAATTATTAAGGAATACGTAATATACATAAAATTTTATATATCATCAAACGCGGGGCAATATCGTTATATGATCAATACTTTATATGAAATGAAGGTAATGCTCGGGCGAACGTTGTTAATCATCATTAAATTGCATCAAGCCACAACTTACTGCATCGTATAGTGACAGTGTTGCTGTTGTTAATCATCATTAAATTGCATCAAGCCACAACTATGCAAATCATTTATATTGTCAAGCACTGGTTGTTAATCATCATTAAATTGCATCAAGCCACAACTATAAACACGCACATATAGACCCTATTCTTGTTGTTAATCATCATTAAATTGCATCAAGCCACAACTTAGATATTGCGGCAATCGGAAGTATGATTGTTGTTAATCATCATTAAATTGCATCAAGCCACAACCTGCAAGGCCGTATTTACGCCCTGCCGCAGGTTGTTAATCATCATTAAATTGCATCAAGCCACAACGACGGCTCGAAAGCTGGTTTTGGAGTTCAGTTGTTAATCATCATTAAATTGCATCAAGCCACAACTATCCCTGTTATATAATGTTGTGTTATGCAGTTGTTAATCATCATTAAATTGCATCAAGCCACAACACAGGTTGGTATAACCCCCGTATAAACAGGGTAATACAAGGATATTCCGCTTATGGAAAGCGGCCTTTTTTACATTCCATGAAGCGGCAAAGGAGCAATTTTTTTATCCTAAGTGTCAATGAACGCTATAAGATAACCAAAAATCGTGCCAATTCAAAACAATTTCAGCTGCACACCGAGAGGCTGCTTGGGCGGCGTTTTACTGCCCCAATAGTTGATAATATTTCCGAATTGCTTGTCGGTTATCTGCAAAATACTCACCTGTCCCTTATCGGGAATAGCCGCTTTAACGCGTTTTAAATGGACTTGGGCGTTCTCTTTAGACGGACAATGACGGATATAGACGCTGTATTGCATCATAGTGAACCTGTCGTTTAATAAGTCCTTGCGAAAATGTGCGGCGGCTTTGCGCTCGCTTTTGGTATTGGTCGGCAGATCAAAAAAGACAAAAAGCCACATAATTCTATAAGCGTTTAAACGTATTTGGTTCATTGTAATCGGGCATAGCTGATTTTTCGTATTTCGCCCTTAAAACATCGCGCCAAAGAAGCGCTGGTTTGTGATAAACCGAGCATTAAGGGTCGTTTGTTTTTATCAAAAAGCACATCTTCCGTTAATAGTGTTAACAAGTGTTGTTTTATTTCGCCGCTCAATTCCGTTTCACGGGTCAGGGCCGTAATTTCAACGACAAGCCGGTCAACAAAGGGTCGATACGGTTCCATAATATCGTCGGCAAGGCAATAGGCGTTATATTTATTGCGATGAAAAATGCCGAGCGTCGGCAGCAGACCGGAACCCGTGAGCGCCCTCGCCGTGGCCGCCCTAAGAATGGCGTAACCGTAATTTAAAAAGGCGTTGGGCGGCGGACCTTCGCGCCAGCGTCGGAATGAATCGCCGAAAAGACGCCGCCAATAAAGACGCGCCGCCGCCGCTTCCGCGTTGGTTTTATCGCCCGATTTTACCGTTTTGGCAAGATTTAACAAATCCTTAAAGGGCAGATCAAACAGATATAATAATGCGGCTTGATTTTCGATCTTCGCCTTTACCGTCTGCCGCCATAGGTTGTTTTTGAGCGCCGCGCTTGCCTCGATCTGTTCGCGGAATATCTGCGACTGTGTTTGGTTATTATCGAGATGCAGCAGCATGGATACCGGCATATAACGATTATTGCAAAATATGACCGCCGCGTTATTTTCTGCGAGTAATTGTATAACCGACTGCGTAAAGGTTATTTGCGGATGCTCCAATACAATATAGCCGATATCTTCGATGGGCACGGTGCGTTTTTCGTTTTTACCCTTATCGCTAATCACCAATTGTTTGTTTTTGGCGCTTAAATGATAAGGATTGGAAAACAGTAAGGTGCGTTTTAACATTTTTTATCCTAAAAATTCTATTTCACCGGTTATGCTAATATTAAAATCGTATCCTTCAACTAATACGTCAAAATTATTAGGAGAAACTTTTATCCAAGGATAACTTTTATATTGATCAATATTTTTTCCCCCTTTCATACCGATTTTTAAACCCATAGCCTTTGTTATCTCTTTTTTCTCGCGCGCTTCCTGATGATGTAATAATTTTATCCCGGAAGTTTCTTTATCTAATTGAGTTATTTCAAACAAACGGCCAATCAACCTCTTTTTATCAAAAGTTTTTAACTCTAACGGGGTTTTGTCATATAGCAAAACCATCATTCCTTTGGTTAGAATATATTTCAATTTTTGGCCATTATAATCTTTGTTCACAAGGTTATTATTTTTATTGATTTTTTTAACGCTTAATTTGAACTGTTGTCCGGCTTCTAACATCGTTACAATTTTTGCGGAGCGTTTATTTTTTTCGGCATTTTCATAAATTGCCATACAATAATTTTCATCATTATCCACATGATATTCACGTTTATATTCCTGTTTAGATTCATCCCTCTGTTTTTTAAAGTTTTTTAACGGGCTTTTAACGTAAGGCGTATAAACGCGTACTTTTTTTAACGGAATCTTTTTCGCTTCATTCTGCCAAATAGTTACATTGTCATCAATTTTTGCTCCTGAATTGCCGAATTTAATAAATCCGTTTTCAACCGCCTTTTTTACAATAATGCGAACACCCGGATCTACAATCTTTTCAATATCGCTTTTCTTTAATTTCGTAAGTTCCCTTCTAACAACGAAATTGGGAATAATTTTGCCGTTTTTATCTCTTTTAACAGTGCCGTTGGCGTCTTGGGCAATAGCTCCGTAAAAAGTTTCGCGATGTAAGGGGCCTCTTACCGTATCGCCTTGCAAAAATATAGTATTACCTTTGTCATTTCGTTGAATAATTCCGCGCTTTTTCCATTTCTTTTTAGTTTGTTTACCCACATTGTCTTTTGTCCGATGCACAACAAACACCTCTTCTTCTAATTTCTTCATATCTTGTGTAAATGACGGCCATGGTTTCGTATTTTTTAATATTTTACGTGCATTCTCAAGATCTCCTTTTTCTTCCAAACCCCATGAATAAGCTAACGCATCATATCTTTTTTTATCCATACAGGCAATGGTTACGGCATCAATACAATGGTGAATATGTTTTGATCTCTCTTTAGGTTTATATTGCTTTTGTCCAAATTCATCTATAAAACTTTCCTGTAAACCCCACGCTTTTCTAAATTCTGCAGTCATACTTCCTTTAACGGAATAGACGCGCTCAAATACGCTGCTTAAATATGCTCTCGCATATTTTGAAATTATACCGATATCCACCTTTTGACTGTTTTTAAAACCGGCATTAATCTCTTTAATTATAAAACGTTCATACTTACCTTTAAAATAATCCCTTTCAAAGGAAAGTCGATGTCGTTTTTGAATTATCCTGTCTTTTTGTTCTTTTGTTGTCGCTGTTTTTGTCGCTCTTATTAGTCTGGAAATTTCGCTTTCTAAATTTTCGTACTTTTTTTTCCAGTGCTCTATCCTTTGTAAAATAACCTCTTTATCGGGGAGTTCGTTCGGCATTTTATTTTTTTTAACATTTCTATTATAATTAATATCGCACAGCGTTTTGTTCATTTGTGAATTATCTTCCGAAACGCTCCGCGGTATTGTATGCTCTATATCAAATTTCGGATTTGCGCCGATAAAGTCGGAAATACTGATTTTTTTTCCGGTATAGAGGCATATTTCATTTTGTTCTTCCCATAATTTGTATTTTAATATATCGTTTTCAGTAGGTTCTATTTCTTTCGATAGGATTGCGTAATATTCTTTAATTCTTTTGCTTATTTTTTTATTATATACCTCATTTTCTTTTTGCCAATTTCTAATAGCGGCTCTTTTATTAGCATCATTTAGTTCGCGAGCAAGCTCAATATTAATTTTTGTGAAACGATCAACTTTACCTTCGATTAGCAAAGAATTTATAAGATTCCTTAGTTGGAATAAACTACGCATGGCCATTGGGTTCCTAACCGACGGTGTTTGCGGGCTTCCAAGTCCTAAAACATATCCTTCTTTGCCTTTTATAAATGCAGGTTTAAACGTTTCTATATCCGAAGGATGATACAATTTATCCAATTTGCGCTCGTCGGAACAATAAACCACTCCGCCTTCGCTATAACCCAGCAGTAAATCTTTTATTTTTTCATCAAGTCGCTTCGCTTTTATAAATTCGCCTTTTTTTGAACGCATTTTATAATGTTTAATAAAATCGCTAAATGCATTGTTCAATATATATTCTTTGCCTTCCAAACCCTTCCATCTTTCTTTGCCTAAATATTGTTCAAGTGATTCTCTTATTAAGTTTTTGTAATCCCCAATTCTTTCTTTTTTAAAAGGCTCATTCTTATCTTTGTAAGTTTTTAAAATACCGTTGATAATTTGAATAATTTGGCTTTCTATGCCGCTATAGGTAATGGTCATATTAATTTTTTCATCCAATTCATTGCGAAATTTATCATTATTCCAAATATTGCTGTCAACGACTTTGTCCATATTGGACATAAAAACAGCATGAGAATAAATATATCCCTTTTTTAAATAAGGAAGGATCTTTTTTATGGCTTTTAAACTTAAATTTGCATACTCTTTTTTTAAATGTATTTTACTAAACGCCTTAGCCTTCCGGTTGTCCAATTTTAATTTTTGTACAGCGTAATCTTCTAATTTTTGTATGGAAGTATAAGTAAATAATATATGCCAAATATCGTGATAATCCACATGCCTTTTAATATTATTTCCGTTTACGTCTTTTGTCGTATACTCAATATTTATTTCTTTCCAATTATCACCGAAAATACTTTTAAGCTGAGCAGAAGTTGGGCAAGCGCTTATCGTAACATTATCCTTGTAATTGTATACATTGTTAATTCCGAGCTCTTTTTTAATTTCAATAAAATCAAAATAGGGTTTACTCTTACGGTAAAACTTAGTTATTATGCGCTCTTTTTCATCCCTATGCAAAAAACGTAGTCTGTCACCATTCTTGGTCTTAATTTTAATATTATTTAATAATTGCCACATCCGAAATTCCTCAAATAATGGATGTGAGACGGAACAACGCGGTTTATTTTTTTCAAATGAACATTTTCCTACCAGTTCTTTTTGGGATTTTAACGGCCCTTGAAAAAATATGGCTTTATAAAGCTCTTTAACGATGCCATAATATTTTTTATCCGGATCTTTGATGCCATAATGTATTCCTTCTAATCCCTGCGTTTTGCAAATAAGTTCAAATTCTTTTAAATAATGTTCTTCTCTTCCTGTATAATTTTTCCTTATTTTTTCTTTAGAATATAAGCTATAAAAATATTGACCTAATGTTTCAAAGCCGCCTTCTTTAATTTTTTCCGTTATCGCAAAGATATTTTGTTTAACCAAACCAAGGTTTTCTTTTCTATACAATCTTTCAATAAGTCGGTCTTTTAAAATACTAATATCTTCTTTTGAGTTCTTTATTAATCCGAAAAAATCCTTTTGTAAACGGAATAATGGTTTCTCGGTATCGTTATTTTTATCAAATCCATTAAAATATATGTTCAATTCTTGTAGCATATTTATCTTGTTATTAGCTTCTTCTATTATGTTTTCTATCTGTGGTGCATTATCCTCTATAATAGTATTGTCCGAAGCGTCAAGTCTATTGCTTAAAAACCCCCGGCGTTGTGCAATATGATAAAAAGCGCGGCCTAAATCTAATTTTTCGATTTTTCCCCTTGACGCCTGATCTCTAAAATAATAGGGATTTTTGTTGATAGAATCATCGGTTTTAAGCCAATTTAAAAATTCTTTGTTTTTGGGGTATTCTTTAAAATTGCTATTTTTCCACTTTTTTATATCGTTTATATTTAAAGGACACATTTCATATTTGGAAAGCGTTAGAAGGGTTTTATATTTTCTTAATTTTCTTCTGAATATAAGTCGCCTTGCACTACGGTAACCCGTTCGTTCCGATGCCTTCGACTTTTCATTTCCTTTTTCATTTTTAACGCCTTCTTGAAAAATTATTACACCTTTTTCGTTTAGCTTGCTTATCGCAATTTCTCCGTTTTTTACGTCCGATTCAACAACGGCCCAGCCGATAGAATTTGTCCCCAAATCCAATCCCAATACTTTGCTCATGATAAATCTCCTGATTTTTGACTTGATTTAGCTAAAATTTTATTGTATAATACGCCTATGACATTGCATCTTGTCACAATAAGGCTATATGCCGCAGGTGTAAAACCTTTAACCCCGCTTCGGTGGGGTTTTTTATTTTTATAATATCGATATTTCAAATTGTCCGGTTTATTGGGATAATGACAACCGAATAATAAGCGCCCTTCGTACTTTTTATTGATATTTTAAATTTATGTTTCTTACTTTTCATTATATAAAAATATTAATAATTATTTTAAAACATAACGTATAAATATATACTGTAATTATATATAAAATGCAAGAAAGAAGAAAAAAAATTCAAATATATAAAAACATCCATTGCAAATGTCCGTTTTATACGAGAATAATTGAAATTTTGAACCTTTTTGACTAACTTCCGTAAATTATCAGTAATAATGAAATACCGAAAGATATAAAGAAAGGATAATCAATGATTTCAAAATTAAAAATAGTCTTTCTCTTAAGTTCGCTTTTTTTATTAATACAATGCGCCGCTTATAAAGAGCTTAAACCCGATCCGGAAATTTCCGCCAAAGAAAACGGTTATATCGAATTGAAAAAAGGCGACGAAAATTTCGAACTGAAAAAAGATAAAAAATATCTCATCAAGTTCTTTGCACCGGCTAAGGATAATTTTTATCTTGTGCTGAAGTTTGAAAACAATTACGGTGTCGGCAGCTATCTTTCACGCGATTTTGACAAAAAAGAAGGCGGCAAAGAACGCATTCCCGACGAAAACGCCGATCAAAAAGATCTGAATCTCTATCCGGTGGACAGCCGCACACCGATTTATTATTGGATTATCGATAAGGTGCCGGCCGACGTGATTCTTAAAATGCAGTATCGATACACGCCGCAATGGCGCTATCAATTCGAAACCAAATATGAGGGATTTAAAACCGCTCTAACCGCTAACTCCATTAACCGCAATACATATCAGGCCATCGGCGGCAACGTTAACCTAAGCGCTTTTAATTACAGAGGCGAGCTGCAAAATATCGAGAACAAATCGGCCAATCTGCAAAAGGCGCATGACGAGTTGATTGCCATCGAAAAAATATTTCCGCCCGATATTTTGAACACCGGCGATAAAGCCTATCAAAATTACGTGGAAATCCGCGGACAGGTGGACGACGAGCTCTCTTTTCAAAAAAAGTATGCCGACGCTTTACGCTTCTTTCAAAACGAAACAGCCACGCACGGCAATACGGAGCTGTTTGTGCAGAAAATTCCGGTCTTTTTGCCCTTTTTTGAAAATATCAACCAATATCCCGACAATATTAAAAACAGCGCCCGCGAAATAATCGGCAAGCGTTTGCCGGAAATCGTTCCGTATTACGAAAGCGTGTTTAAACAAAGGACAACCGTGGCGCCGATTAATATTAATTTGGATAATATAACGGCCCTGTATAAGGCATCGCGCACGTTGCTTACCGCTAAGCAAAAAACATTTAATAAATTTGTCAGTCTTTATAACAATAAAGCCGGAGCGCTGGCTGCGGCAAAATCGGAATTGCAAAAGATTAAAAAGAGTATTGCCGCCAAATCAAGCATGCCCGAAAATTGGTTTTTCGGTAATATTTCGCAAAAACTTTCCAAGCTGCGCGCATCGCTTCCGGACGGGCTCTATTCTCCGGCACGCTATAAAAATTATTTGATGGTTGCCAAACTCAATCGCGGGATCAATAGGATACGCGGCGAGGCAATGGATTTGGAAGCAAAATATCAACGAGCCAACAACCTTGTGGTGGAAATAAATCGTTTGAAAGCGCAGGGAAATTATCGCGAAGTAAGACGTTTGTTGAAACAAAATGCCGATCTGGCTTTTTTGCTGCCCATGTATAAAGATTTGGATCAGCTTTCGCTCAATACACAGAAGAACAAAATCAAAAACGCTCTGAATAGTCAAAATTGGATTAAGGCGGAGGAGTATCTGAAAGATCTCTATTATGATAACGACTTTCTTAATCCTGCCATTATTAAGCCCAAAAAAGACGCCTTAGTGCGCGGACTTGAAGACACCCTGTTTTATAAAATTAAAGGAATATCGGTAAACCATGCCCAGCGTTTTATAGAAGAAAATATCAATACGCTGGATAATATCGAAGAGTTGTACAATAACGCCGTGTTTTATCCGGTTTATGATTTGACCTTCTCGTCGCGCGGCGAAGCGGAGTTAAATCGTCGTAAAAACGAAATTAATAATAAATTGAACGATATTCGCGACAATCAATTTCCCGTAACGGCGATTACGCGCTTATACGAACAGTTTACGCAAAATCCTAATGATAACGGTGTGTTGGTTGCCCGCGCTATTGTGGAACATGGCAAGCATTATCAAGGTAGCGATAAAAAAATGAAACGCCGTATCGCCGAATGCGATCCTTGGGCGTCAAAATGGCTGACCAAAGCCAAAACCTATCGTAAGATTTACGCTTTGCCCATATCTTCCAATGTAAACGGACAAAATACTTATGTTTTCCGTATCAATATTCGCATTCCCACGGAAGCGAAATTTCCGGTATATGAAGTGAATATTAAATTGCCTAAATCGCTGGCCAAAAGCGCCTCTTCTAAAAAATGGTATGAAAAAATGACCATGAATAAGAAGCTGCTTAAAAACGAAGGCCGCTTTTCCATCACGGCGCCCGATCCGGCCAATAGCTACATCAGTAAAGTGGCGCCATTACAAGTGAATAAAAGCGGCGATAATGTGTTGGAAGTCCATTTTAAAGCCAATTCCTTTAGGGTGTATGAAATCAGCATTATGGCGCAAAAGCCGTTGATGAAAAAACATTAGTTTGCGTCCTGACGCATATTTGTTTGTTATGCGAAGCGATGAAGCTTATTTTTAAGGGCCGATATCCAAAGTGTGATATTTGGTTATGTCGGTCGTTTGAAAGGTTGAAATCATAACAAAAGAAAGGCTCTTTTATGTCAAAGTCAATTATTTTCGGAATTGCCGGAGCAATAGCTGTCGGCGTTCTCGCTTTTTTTCTCTTTTTCGGAAAAAATCTTGACAATAAGATTGTTCTACCTTATATCGCCCACCAAAAGCCGTTGGTGGATCCCCATTTGCCCAGCTCCATACCTTTGGCCAATAAATTGGATGAGGTGTTGTTTGACGGTCTATTTAACATTTCCGCCAATCCCAGCGGTATTACCTATGAGGATGGATTGGGCGAATTTATGGGTATTGACGATAATAACGTGGTATCCATTCGTCTGAAACCGGCGAAAAAATGGCATAACAGCTTTAAAGTCATCAGCGATGACGATGACGTTAAGATTACGGAAGATAAAGACGAGTTGTTCGGCGCCAAAGATTTGCTGTTTACGCTGCGCCGTATTCAGACGCTCGGCAGTCTTTCGCCCGATTATATTCTGGTGTCGCAGGCGCTTGAAGATTTTAACTTCAGCGGCCCCGATCAAAATGATGAAATCCGTTTTAAATTTCGCGACGATCGTATTTGGACGGAAGACGATATCAAAGAGGTGCTCTCTTTTAAAATTCTGCCCCATAATTCCGAAATGAACGCACCGAAGTATATGATCGGAACCGGGCCCTATCTTGCGGTTACGCCCGAAGCTGAAGTGAGCAATTTTTATAAAAATCCCGCCGAAGACGCTATAATCAACCAGGTTATTCTTGAACCTTTTATTGATAACAGCACTTACACCACCGAGCTGAAAAATAATAACATTAACGTGCTGTTGTCAACGCCTTTCGGCGCGCTTTCGCCTATTTTGGAAGATAAAGAAGATTTCTTCTATAAATCCAATATCAGCACGGTGATGTTTGCCATTCTGTTTAATACGCAACGTCTTTCGCAGGAACAGCGTATTGAATTGCGCCGTTTGATTGATAATAAAAAAATTTTGGATCGTTTCTTTAAAGTCGGCACAAATCAACAACGCCATATTGTGGATTATAAAGGCAATAGCGATAATTTTGACGATTATCTCAATTATAGTATTTTCCCGTCGTCATCTTATTATGTGGACGAGGAGATTGTAATGCCATTGCGCGATAAGCAGCCGGCCGATGTTTCCCTGCTGCCCGATACGGTAAAAATTCAAACGTGTCTGAACTACGGTTTTCGTGAAGAATTATCCGAAATCGTGGACGCCTTAAATGATCCCGCCTTATTTCAGGGGAAAATTAAAGCGCTTGCCGTAAAAAACGATGAAATCCGCAAGGGAAATTATGACGCTTTACTGATACCGATCACCGGATACCGCAGCAATTTCCTGTTTGATCTCTATAATATCTTTTTAAGAGAACCCGATCTTGCCGTGCAGAAAATACATTTGATTACCGAGCCTGACGGACAAGGGGGAAGGCGAGCGAGTTTGCGTTCATTTGAAGCGAGTAAAAACTTTTTCCGTCTGGATCTGGTGCAAAATAATTCCGAAAGAAGCAATACCTATAAATTATTGGATTATGTTTATAATTTCATGTCCACTCGAGAAATCGGAGATAAACAGGCCTATGCGCGTTTTATTGACGAGCTTGACCAGGAAATGGCGCTTGGATCGTGGCTCTTTTCGTTGCCGTCACTCGCTTATTTCAGCACACAGTTCGATGAAAAAAGCATCGATCTGTACGGGGTGGCTTCGCAGCTTTCGACCATTGAAAAATGGCAGGAGAAAAAAGAAGATTAGCTTTAAGAAGATAAAAATAGGTTATTTTAAAGGCGCAAGCGCATTCGGTTTGCGCCTTTTTTAATATAATCGAAATTTTTAAAACAAAACGATGCGCGGGGTCCTAAAATAATTGCTTTTTACGTTTAAAATGTATAATGCAGCGAAAGATATCCGGAAGCGTAATTTTCAGTGGAACGATAACTGTCGTTGATAACGGAAAAGGCCGTATAAAGGGAAAAATAGAGGTTTCGTCGCAGGTTATAATAAGCGCGTATATAGGGGCCGGAATTTTTATGAACTCTTGTAAGCGTTTTTACGGGAATATGTTTCCATTGTCTGCGCTCGAATAGGGTATAACCTATGGTAACTTTAAAGTTAAAAAGACTTTTGTTCATTAAAAAGAAATCATAAAATCTTACCTTGTAAGATTCTATCACCCTTTGGGCAAAAATCTGCGGATAAAAATTGCCTTTATCTTCCAATTCGATGCGAAAATTGATTCCGGCGTGTATGGCTCCGTGCAATCTGACAAGAGCGGAATCGGCTATGACAAATTTACGAAAAAGAAAACTGTTTAAGGGTGTTTCAGGCGTGTCGAAATCGTAGATGGTGTAATTGGCCAGCACCTGAGCGCTTACTTGATTACGTATGTTTTTTTCGCGATATACCACGCGCGGATTCAGTTTGTAAATATTATTCCAATTGTTATCGATGCTTCTTTCTTTAAAGATATAGATTTGATGAAAAAAG
>CAYRJN010000015.1:0-32796 GCA_964424545.1 uncultured Calditrichaceae bacterium | reverse complement strand
TTTTTACAGCCATTGTGATTCTCCTTTTAATGTTTGTTTTGTAAATTAATAATTATATGGCAAAATACATAATTCATTTATAATTAAGCGGAATATATGGCCTATAAGAAAAGTTTATGTTTCATTCCGGCACATTTTTAACTTATGGTATCATCGAAATGATTCATCACAATTATTATGCCGTATTATTTGGCTGTGCTATAACTACTATAATAACAACCCCTTAATATGGCAATTTTTGTAGCTGTCGGCTGTTAGGAAAAGTATTTTGAGAAATGCTGTTTCGTACTTTTGCATCTTTATTCTAATTTTTTGATAGAAGCGTTTCCGAATACGGTCAAGTGATACGCAAAACACCGGAGTGCCGAATATTAACAGTGCAGATTCACATGGAAGACATTCAAGAACAGAAACGGCGTTGCTTCGACGTATCAAAATTAAAGCAAGAATAGATTAAAAGGATGGCATAGAAAACGACAATGAATCCGAACTTAGAAATTCTGAAATTTTAACGAAAATTCTCTATCCCGATTCGAATAAATAGCAATATTGGTCAATCACAAGTCCCCAAGTAAATAAAGTTTGCGCAATGCGCGGCAAGACACTATATTTGTGCGCAAATTATTAAACAAATAATTAACGGTTGAACTTAAAACGATGGGAGTCAAAATGTCCATGATTCGTAAACGTACGGCTATCCTGGTGGCGGGCGGACCGGCGCCGGGTATAAATAGTGTGATCGGAGCGGCAACAATAAGATCGATACTTTCTGGTTCGGAAGTAATTGGAATAAAAGACGGTTTTCATTGGATTATGCAGGGCGATATTTCGCACGTAGTGCCCTTGACGATTGACGGCGTCAGCCGCATCCATTTCCGTGGCGGATCTTATATCGGAATTGCCAGGGATAATCCCACTAAAAATCCCAAACATCTTGAAAATACGGTTACATCTTTACTGCGATTAAATGTAAACCAATTAATTACAATCGGCGGGGACGATACCGCTTATTCTGCTTATAAGGTTGCTCAGGTTGCCGACGGGCGGGTACGTGTGGCCCACGTTCCCAAAACAATTGATAATGACTTAAGCCTGCCCGGTACAATAAGCACTTTCGGCTTTCAGACAGCGCGTCATCTCGGCGTTGAGATTGTTAAAAACATCATGACCGACGCCCGTACGACTTCGCGTTGGTATTTTGTGGTAACCATGGGGCGAAAAGCAGGACATTTGGCGCTCGGTATCGGTAAGTCGGCCGGCGCTACCTTGACCATGATACCCGAGGAATTTGGCGATAAAAAAATAAAGTTCAGACAATTGGTGGATATACTTGTAGGCGCCATGATTAAGCGTCTCAGTTATGGTCGGTTGGACGGTGTGGCCATTATTGCGGAAGGATTGTTGGAAAAACTTGATCCCAAAGATTTTGAAAAAATCGTTAATACGGAAAGAGACGCCCATGATAACATCCGTCTTGCTGAAATAAGTTTTGGTGATATCCTTAAGCAGGCGGTACAGAACCGGCTTAGTGAGTTTGGGATAAAAATAACGGTGGTTGCAAAAAATATCGGTTATGAATTAAGATGCGCGGATCCTATTCCGTTTGATATGGAATATTGCCGTGATTTGGGCTTTATGGCGGCGAAATTTTTACACGAGGGCGGCAGCGGAGCGCTGATCTCAATGCAGGACGGCCACTTTGTACCTATGTATTTTAAAAATATAATCGATCCCAAAACCAAACGGATGCAGATTCGTATGGTCGATATAAAATCGGAAAGTTATGCGGTTGCGCAAAAATATATGATTCGCTTGAATTGCGATGATTTTGAAGACGCTCACGAACTGGCTAAATACGCTGCCACATGCGGAATATCGCTGGATGAATTCCGTAAACAATTTGAATATATTGTTAAAGAATCCGAGGTTAGTTTGGCCGGAAAAGACGGCGAAGCGCTTCAGGAAAAAGGAAGTTCTACTAAAAAATCGGTTAAATAAGCAAAAACAGACAATCTCACCTTGACTTTAATATCCCCGTCTTCTTAAATTACGGTGGGGATTTTCCTGCCAATATGAATTTAATAGTTGTTATTTATTATTGATATCAGTAACAGTTTGTTCCATTTTATATGATAGCATATAGGTTTATCGAACGGATTAAGAATTACTTTCTTTTGCTGTGATAGAAAGCTTTTATGTGCTTATGTAAGTGTTTTTTTAATTATTTCACAAAATTATAAATTTTTTCTATAATTCGGGAATAATCCAAAGTTGACTTTTGTTTTTAGGATTGTTCATAAAAATAAGGGGGCTGTACCTTGTCTCAAATTTTTCCCAAATGGGCAAACAAACTTCCAATTATAGTCGCTGTCCTTGTCGTAATTTCCGTCGTTGCCGTTGTCGGTTTGGTCTGGTATTACGGATCGCCTAAATATATCGATGTGGGGTATATGCCAAAGCAACCGGTGGATTATAGTCATAAAATTCACGCAGGCGAGTTGGGGATGGATTGCCGCTATTGCCACGTTGCCGTAGAAAAATCCAGTGTGGCCAGCGTCCCTCCCACACAAATTTGCATGAATTGTCATACGATGGTGGCAGCCGAAAGCGAAAAACTGAAGCTTGTCAGAGAAAGCTGGACAAGCGGTAAGCCGATCGAATGGGTAAGAATCCATAAACTCCCGCAATATGTCTATTTTAACCATAGCGCGCATATTAATGCCGGCGTAGGCTGTGAAAGCTGTCACGGCAATATTGCTTCTATGGATGTTGTGCATCAGGATAAACCTCTCAATATGGAATGGTGCTTGGATTGTCATCGTAATCCCGCTCCCAATCTAAGGCCTCGCAACGAGATAACCATGATGAATTGGAAACCCGCTCATAATCAGCAGGAATTTGCAAATAAAATTATAAACGAAAAACATATAAACGCTCCCGTAGAAAGTTGCACAGGATGCCACCGATGAAAAAATCAAAAAAGAATAGTATTGGTAAAGAGTATTGGCGCAGTTTGGATCAATTGGCTGATACGCCAGAATTTCGTGAATTTTTGCACCGAGAGTTTCCGGAAAATGCATCCGAGCTCGGCGGGGATTTTTCACGGCGTAAATTTTTAACTCTGATGGGCGCCTCTATTGCCTTAGCGGGGCTAGCCGGATGTCGTCGTCCTGTCGAAAAAATAGTTCCTTATGTTAAGGCGCCGGAAGAGATTATTCCCGGCGTTCCTAAATATTATGCTACAAGCATTCCCATGCCTTCCGGCGGTCTGGGAGTCGTTGTGGAAAGTCACGAGGGACGGCCGACAAAAATAGAAGGCAATAGTAAGCATCCTGTTACATTCGGTAAATCAACGGCGCGGATGCAGGCTGAAATTCTCAATTTGTATGACCCCGATCGTTCGCAAACGGTATTGAAAGGCGGGCGTAAGGCTAAATGGAAGCATTTTGTTTCTTTTTGGGAAAAGAAATATGAAGAGCTTTCTACAAACGGCGGTGAAGGCCTTGCGGTTTTGGCCGGATCATTTTCGTCGCCTACGCAATTTAGATTATATAACGAGTTTAAAGAAAAATTTCCTAAAGCAGTGTGGGTTGCTTATGAACCGGTGAGTAATGAAAATATTTTGCGCGGTGCGGAAATTGCAAGCGGAAAACGAGTGCGTCCGGTCTATCGCTATGACAATGCAAATGTCATCGTATCAATTGATTCTGATTTTCTGGGAACTGAAGATGGCGTGATAGCGGCAACCAATCAATTTGCAAAAGGACGGCGTGTGGAGAGCGAGCATGATTCTATGAACCGCCTTTATGTTGTCGAACCATCGTTTACGGTAACCGGTGGTATGGCCGATCATCGTTTAAGGCTGCCGGCGACAAAGATCCCCGCCTTTTTGCTTAAGCTTGGTAATATTTTGCAGGATCAGGGGCTTAATTTATCGCTCCCTGGGAAATGCAGCGCAAAGTTTAATGAAAAGTGGATGGCTGCTCTTGCTCGCGACCTTTTGGCTAATAAAGGCAAATCTCTTATCGTTGTGGGTAAACGCCAAGCGGCTGCCGTTCACGCCTTGGCTCTTTCGATTAATGAGGCGCTTGGCAATATTTCCGAAACGGTCTCTTTTGTAAATATTAAAGATGCTGTCCTTCCTTCGGCGAATGAATTTAAAGCGCTTATAAAAAAAATTGATGATAAGAAAATTGCAACTTTGATAATTCTTGGGGGAAATCCCGTTTATAATTCTCCTGGCGATATAAATTTTAGCGCCGCGATGAACAATGTGGAAAAAACCATTCATTTGAGCGCTCATGTGGATGAAACGTCTTCGAAGGCGACTTGGCATATTCCCGAGCTTCATTTCCTTGAGTCTTGGGGCGATGTGCGTGCGGAAGACGGTACGCTTAGCGTTGTGCAGCCGTTAATAGAACCCTTGTACGGCGGTTCTTCCGTTATAGAGATGCTTTCGCTGATTGTTAAGGGTAAAAATCTTAAGGCGTATGATGAAGTGCGGCAGACTTGGGGCGCTTTGTTATCAAAAAATGATTTTGAAAACCAGTGGCGACGGGTATTGCATGACGGATTATTAGAAAACACCGCGTTTACGCCTGTTGCTCTATCATTGGATTCGGATAAAATAAACAAGGCGGTGAAAGAGTTTGGACCAAAACCGCAAGAAATTACACCTGATAAAATGGAGGTGGTTTTCAGCGAATCTTACGCTCTTTTTGACGGGCGTTACGCCAATAACGGTTGGTTGCAGGAATTTCCCCATCCCGTTACCAAGGTCGCTTGGGATAATATGATTCTGATTAGCCCGAAAACAGCGGAAGATTTTAAAGTTAAAACAGGGGATTTGGTCTACCTCGCGGTGAATGGACGCCAGATAAAAGCGCCCGCATTCATTTTGCCGGGTCAGGCCGATAACTGTTTGACGCTTGATTTGGGTTACGGCAGAACAAAAGCCGGTCGCGTGGGCAATGGCGTCGGTTTTAACGCCTATCGTTTACGTATGTCAACAAATTTATGGTATGAAATCGGCGCTTCTATTGTAAAAACGGGAGAGACCTATCTCCTTGCCAACACGCAGGATCACTGGAGTCTTGAAGGACGGCCCTTGTTACGGGAGGCTACGCTTGAACATTATCGCGAACACCCCGACTTTGCTCCGGAGATGGTAGAGCATCCTCCTCTAAAATCATTATGGGAAGAGCCGAAATATGACGAGGGATATCAATGGGGAATGAGTATTGATCTTAATGCTTGCAGCGGATGTAATGCCTGTGTAATCGCCTGTCAGAGTGAAAACAACATACCGGTAGTCGGTAAAGAGCAAGTTTCAAAAGGCAGAGAGATGCATTGGATTCGTCTCGATCGTTATTTTTCCGGCGATATAAACGATCCTGAAATGGTCTATCAGCCTGTAGCTTGTCAGCAATGTGAAATGGCTCCTTGCGAGGGTGTATGTCCGGTTGCCGCCACTTCTCATAACGAAGAAGGTTTGAATGTAATGACCTATAATCGTTGTATCGGTACGCGTTATTGTTCCAATAATTGTCCTTATAAAGTCAGACGCTTTAATTTCTTCAATTATACGAAGGATTATCCTGAAATTATAAAGCTGGCGCAGAATCCCGATGTAACCGTAAGGGCGCGCGGGGTGATGGAAAAATGTACTTATTGTACGCAGCGCATTGAAGAAGCGCGAATTAATAGTCAAAATAGCGGTGTTGACCTAAAAGACGGCGATATTGTAACCGCATGTCAGCAAAGTTGTCCGGCCGACGCCATTGTATTTGGAAATATTCTTGACAAGAACAGCCGCGTGGCCAAGGTAAAAGAGCGGAATCGCGATTATGCAATGCTCGGGGAACTGAATCTTAAACCGCGTACAACGTATTTGGCAAAGCTTAGAAATCCTAATCCTGAGATAGAAAAAATTGATAATATCAGTTAACTAAAAAAAGTAAAGAGAGGCCTGTGAGTAACTTAACGAAGACTACTGATTTGGCTCAAGCAATTGAGCCGCCCCTGATACTTGGAGGGCAATCATTTCATAGTATTACGGAGAGTATAAGCTCGATTACGGAAAGAAAACCGCCTTCGGGGTGGACGATTTTATTCGGCATTGCTTTCTCTCTAATGCTTGTTTTAATAGGGTCAATCGGTTGGTTGGCTTGGGAAGGCACCGGTATTTGGGGGCTTAATATTCCCGTGGGCTGGGGTTGGGCGATTGTTAATTTCGTGTTTTGGGTCGGTATCGGCCATGCCGGTACGCTGATTTCCGCCGTATTATTTATTTTTAGACAGCGCTGGCGCACTTCCATCAACCGTTTTGCTGAAGCGATGACTATTTTTGCCGTAATCTGCGCGCTGGTGTTTCCGGGCATTCATATCGGTCGTATCTGGGTGGCCTATTTTATGTTTCCCATACCGAACCAAATGGGTATGTGGCCTAATTTCCGCAGTCCTTTGTTGTGGGATATTTTTGCCGTAGGCACTTACTTTACCGTGTCTTTTATGTTTTGGTATACGGGTTTAATTCCCGATTTGGCTACATTACGCGACAGAGCAACCAATAAATTTAAAAAAATAACCCTCGGTATTTTTGCGCTCGGTTGGCGCGGTGGCAATAAACAATGGAAACATTATGAATTGGCCTATTTGCTGCTTGCCGGGTTGTCCACGCCGTTGGTTCTTTCAGTACACAGCGTGGTGAGCACCGATTTTGCTACTTCACAATTACCGGGATGGCATACGACGATTTTTCCGCCCTATTTTGTGGCAGGCGCTATCTTTTCCGGCTTCGCTATGGTGATGACTCTCGCTATTATTGCGCGCAAGGTATACCATCTTGAGAATATCATTACCATGTCGCATTTTGATAAAATGGCCAAAATTATTATGGTTACCGGTATGATGGTGGGTTATGCCTATGCCATGGAATTTTTTATCTCATGGTACAGCGGCAATGATTATGAATCCTTTACTTTTATCAACAGAGCTTTTGGGCAGTATTCATGGGCCTACTGGATTATGATTACCTGTAATGTTTTGATTCCTCAGGTGTTTTGGTCGAAAAAAGCACGTTCCAGTATTCCCGTTCTTTTTATTGTAACTATTTTCGTAAATATCGGTATGTGGTTCGAGCGCTTTGTTATTACAGTAACCTCTCTAGCTAACGATTTTTTGCCCTCAAGCTGGGATTATTTCAGTCCGACTTTTTGGGATGTTAGTATGCTAATCGGATCGTTCGGTTTGTTCTTTACCCTATTTTTGCTCTTTATTCGTTATTTGCCGATGATATCCATGACTGAAGTTAAGGCCGTCCTGCCCGAAGCCGATCCTCATTATCATGGCGATAGTCAAAACAATACGGGAGATGAAGATGAGCGATAAAAAAATTGCCGCCGTTCTTGCCGAATTTAAGGGGCCGAAAGAACTATTGCATGCCGCTGAAAGATTAAAAGAAGCAGGATATAAAAATTATGATTGTCATTCGCCGTTTCCCATTCACGGTATGGATAAAGCCATGGGCGAAAAACGATCAAATCTGGGATGGATTGTGGGAACTGTGGCTTTTATTGCCGTTACCCTTGGTTTTTTATTGGAAGCGTGGACAAGCGTTTATGCCTATCCTTTAGTTATTGCCGGTAAACCGCTGTTAAGTTATCAGGCATACGGACCGGTAGCTTTTGCTGTGATGGTATTAAGCTCTGCCGGCGCGGCGCTTCTCGGTATGTTGGCTCTAAATAAACTGCCGCGATATAACCATCCGTTGTTTAATTCCGAGAATTTTAAGAAAGTTACCGATAATGGTTTTTTTGTAAGCATTGAAATGGATGATAATAATATCGATATAACCGCAATAGAGGAGCTCCTTTCCGGTATAGGCGGAAAGAATATCGAAAAACTAAACGATGAATAAGGTTGTAACCGTTGCTTTAAGTTCATAGCTCGGCAAAGTGGTTAATGATAAGAAAGTCGCCTATTATTGAGTTGCCATTGTCCGATTTAATCGGACAACCCAAGCTCTTGTAAACATAAAATATATACAATTTCCGAAATGGCAAAATCGAGAGTATGACAAAAAGAATACCGGAAACGATTACGAATATATTAATTTTTTGAAATTCCGATTTTATAAATTATTGTAAAAGGAATATATGATGAAGTATAAAAAGCGCCTGTCTGCTTTTAATTCTTTAATGATTTTACTGTTGGTCGGCGGATGTTTTCGCGGAAGTACTTCGGATAAACCGCCCATTCATATTAATCCAAGTATGGACGATCAGTCAAAGTATTTAGCGCAGTCTAAAAGCGCCTTTTTTGCCGACGGATCAACCATGCGTATGCCCGTTGAAGGAACCGTTGCGAGAGATGAACTGCATCAAAAAACAGAATATTATTATGGTAAAGACGCAAACGGTAAACTCGTTAAAAAAGCGCCGATTAAATTTACTATTGACGTCTTAAAACGCGGGCAGGAGCGTTTTAATATCTATTGCGCGCCCTGCCACAGCAAAGCCGGCGACGGACAAGGGATCGTTATTAAACGGGGTTTTATTCCCGCTCCGACCTTTCATCAGGATCGTTTAAGAAACATCGAAGACGGTTATATATTTAATGTGATTACTAAGGGGTTTCGTAATATGCCCTCTTATGCCTATCAAGTGCCTGTTGCGGATCGATGGGCAATTGTCGGCTATGTTAGGGCGTTGCAGCGCAGTCAAAATGCTTCGGCTCAGGATGTTCCGCCTAATGAACTAAATAGAATAAAATAGAGAAGAAATCTATGAAAATTGAAAATAATACCTTCCGGTTGATTGAAAAGGGAACTTTCGGCAGCAAATCGCTTATTATCGGTTTATTGAGTCTATTCGTAAGTATTCCGATGTATTTTTTGGATAGCGGGAAATTCTTTTTTTCGTATTTAACGGCTTTTATGTTTCTATTAACCCTTAGCTGGGGAGCTCTATTTTCCGTATTGCTCGGTCATTTGACCAACGCTAAATGGAATTTGATATTCAGACGGATTAGCGAAGTTTTAGCCTTGATGTTTCCGGTTCTGGCCATTATGTTTATTCCCGTATTATTCGGCGCGCACGATCTTTACCACTGGAGCCATGCCGAAGCGGTGGCGCATGATGCGATATTACAGAAAAAAGCGGGATATTTAAATATACCGTTTTTTGCGATACGGGCCGTAATCTATTTTTCGATTTGGCACTTCCTCTCTTTAAAATTGTACAAACTTTCTCTGGAGCAGGATAAAAATCCTTCCGTTGATGTGATTATGAAAATGCGCAAAGTAAGCGCTCCGGGAATGATTATATTTGCTCTAAGTATTACTTTTGCCTCTTTCGACTGGCTGATGTCTCTTGAACCGCACTGGTATTCGACTATCTACGGTCTGTATGTTTTTTCCGGTAGCGTTGTCTTTATTTATTCGTTTTTAACCGTCTTTGCGTATCTATTACGAAAAAAAGAAGTGTTGCATAATGTGATTACCGTCGAGCATTATCACGATTTGGGTAAACTGCTCTTCGGATTTATTATATTTTGGGGATATATGGGGTTCTCCCAATATTTTTTAATGTGGTATGCCAACATTCCGGAGGAAACATATTGGTATTACGAACGTTGGAACGGTTCGTGGAAAATCATTACCATGGTTATTGTTTTCGGCCATTTTGTGTTTCCGTTTTTGGGCTTATTAACCCGCTCGGCTAAACGAAGTATCGGTTGGATGCTTTTTATGGCAATTTGGATTAGCGTTATGCACTATATTGATTTATACTGGCTGGCCGTTCCTACGTTCAAGTCTGAGGGTATTAGTATTTGTTATGTTTATTTTACCAATTTAATCGGCTTAAGCGGTATCTATTTCTGGTATTTTTGGAATAAAATATCCAAAGAGCCTTTATTGCCTGTCGGCGATTATCGATTAAAAGATTCGATTGATTTTGAAAATGTATAAGGCGGCAAAATGAAAATATTTATGAAAGTATTTAAGATAATATCATTATCGTCAATAATTGTTTTATCGGCGGCTTGCGGCGGAAACAAAACGGAGAAAACGGTTGATCCGAATTCAATTTTACGTATTGAAGCCATGAATGATATTCATAAAAAAGAACGGGAAATGCTGACGACGTATGGTGTAATAGACCAAAAAGCGGGAATTTATCGTATTCCCATTGATAGGGCAATGGAAGTTATTGCGGCGAAATCGAACTGACGATTTTTTTTCGTGATCCGGGATAATACCGCTTAAAAAAAAATGGTAAAAACATACGTAATGGCTATAACCTTAAAACATAGAATTTTATTATTCCGGTAATTCGGCAAATCTTAACGAATCATTTATATGCAAATTGATTATATCGCTGTGTTTCTCATCGGCCTTATAGGCGGATTTAGCCATTGTATCGGGATGTGCGGAGGATTTGTATTAACCTACTCCATTAAAATAGCGGAAAATGAAATGGCGGAAAAACAAACCGCCTGGCAAAAAATTTATCCGCATTTATCATACAGCGCCGGACGAATATTAACCTATACTTTTCTCGGCGAAATTTTCGGTGTTATCGGCGGTACGATCGGTTTGATTTTTTCATTGAAAAATTTTCAAGGCGGATTGCAGCTGTTTGCCGGTATTATCATGTTCTTTATGGGCTTGGATTTGGCCGGTTTGTTTCCTGCTTTACCTCCGAATAGTTTTCCGGGAATAAACCCTTTTAAAAAATTAGTGGGCAATTTGTTTAATAAGGTGAACAGAAGCAACGTTTTCGGACTGGGTATTGTTTTGGGCTTTGTGCCTTGCGGTTTGGTTTATTCCGTAGGCGCGCAGGCGGCGGCGACGCAGAGTTTGTTAAAAGGCGGCTTTACCATGCTGGTTTTCGGAATCGGCACCATGCCGGCAATGTTGTTAAGCGGTTTAACCGCCAATTTGATTTCAGCGCGTGTACGAAGCCGTTTATATAAAGCGGCTGCCCTGCTGGTCGTTTTTCTCGGCATTATGACCGTTTTGCGCGGGATTGACGCTCTGAATTGGGTTCATATTTATTGGTTGTTTTAAATAAGGGCAGACGAGCCAAGTGAGTCGAATAGAAACAAAAACAATCGATGCAAAGGTTTTTCATCGACAGGATAATAAAGGTCGAATTCTTTGCGATCATTGCAATGAAGTTTGTCCGGACACAAGTATCGTTTCCGGCGATAAAGTGTTCTGCTGTCCCGGGTGCCGCCTTGTGTATGAAATATTGGCGGAAAATGATCTTTGTGATTATTATAATATTGATGAAAATGCCGGAAGCACACAGAATAAACCGTTTCATACCTCAAAATTTGAATATCTTGACGATGAAGCGATTATTCAAAAACTGCTTGATTTTTCTGACGGCAACAGCGCGAAGGCGACTTTTTATATTCCGGATATGCATTGCAGCTCTTGTGTTTGGTTATTGGAAAGTTTATATCGCATAAATGACGCGATTACATACGGTTCGGTAAATTTTCTTAAAAAAGAGTTATCCGTTACCTTCGATATTAAACGCATCAGTTTGCGAGGCGTTGTTGAGCTGCTAACGTCCATCGGTTACGAACCGCAGATCAATTTGGAAAGTATCCATAAAAAGATCAATAAAGAAAGCGATCGGGATTTATATATCAAAATAGGGGTAGCGGGATTCTGCTTTGCCAATATAATGATGCTAAGTTTCCCTGAGTATTTGGTTCGTTATGACAAAGTGGAGCCGCAAATAAAAACGGTTTTTACCTACTTGACCTTGCTCCTTTCGCTGCCCGTGTTCTTTTACAGCAGTATGGATTATTTTAAATCGGCCTTAAAGGGTTGGAAACAAAAAATGGTCAATATGGATGTGCCCATTTCTCTGGGGATATTGACTTTGTTTATACGCAGCGCTTATGATATTCTTTCCGGCGTAGGAACCGGTTATATGGATTCTTTTTCCGGGCTGGTTTTTTTATTGCTCGTGGGAAAGCTGTTCCAAAAGAAAACGTATGATACCCTCTCTTTCGATCGGGATTATAAATCCTATTTTCCCGTTTCAGTTACAAAAAAAGAGGGCGCTAAGGAGACGACTGTTCCGCTTGAGAATATTAAAAAGGGCGATCGTATTATTATCCGCAATCAGGAATTGGTTCCGGCCGACGCCGTTTTGATAAGCGGAAAAGCCTATATCGATTATAGTTTTGTTAGCGGAGAATCCGATCCCGTACCGCTAATTTCCGGCGATATTATTCATGCCGGCGGCCGACAAATCGGCGGCGTATTGGAAATGGATGTTATTAAAGATATTTCACACAGCTATTTGACGCGCTTATGGAATGACGACAGTTTTAAGAAAGAGCAGGAGAGCAAAATCACGTTGCTTTCCAATACAATAAGCAAATATTTTACGGTTATTGTTCTACTGCTTTCCGGAGGTTCCGCCTTGTATTGGCTTAGATCTGATCTAACGATGGCTTTAAATTCATTGACGGCGGTTTTAATTGTGGCTTGTCCTTGTGCCTTAGCTTTGTCAACTCCGTTTACCTTAGGAAATGTCTTAAGAATATTCGGGAAAAATAAATTTTATTTAAAAAATATTTCGGTTATTGAAAGTTTAGCGCGCATAAACAGCGTCGTTTTTGACAAAACGGGAACGATCACACGCAGCCGCACGGCAAAAGTCGATTTTATTGCCTCGCCGGGTACAAGGGAAGAGCTTTCAGCGGAAGAGATTCATGAAATTTATTCATTGGTTAGGGAATCAGGCCATCCGTTAAGTCGTTATATATATAATTACTTCCCAGCGCAAAGAGCTTTGCCGGTTAGCGATTATCAGGAATTAATCGGACAGGGAATAAAAGGCCGCATAGGCGGCAGAGAAATTATGCTTGGTTCGAATTCTTTTTTAAGGATAGAGAAAAAAAATAAAAAAGACAGCACGTCTTCTATCGTTTATATAAAAATAAATGGTAAGTTTCGCGGTTATTTTCAAATTTCAAACGCTTATCGCCCGGGATTAAAGAAGGTTGTCGGCGCATTGATCGATAAATATAATTTATATTTATTAACGGGAGACAATGACAGCGAAAGATTGAGGCTTTCGGAAATATTTATGAATAAAGCGAAACTTTATTTCAATCAATCTCCTTTTGATAAACTTAATTTTATTAAGATGTTGCAAAAGAAAAGCGAACGGGTTATGATGATTGGCGACGGCTTAAACGACGCCGGCGCTCTAAAACAGAGCGATGTGGGTATCTCTATTTCCGAAGATGTAAACACGTTTTCCCCTGCATGCGACGCGATCTTGGAAGCCGGTCATTTTGAGCGTTTGAATGATTTTATACGACTGTCAAAATTGAGTTTAAATATTATTTTAATCAGTTTTTCGATTTCATTTATTTACAATTTAATCGGACTCTATTTTGCCATGCAGGGCACTTTATCCCCCTTAATTGCGGCTATTTTAATGCCTGTCAGTTCCATATCCGTGGTGCTTTTTACTACAGGCTCAACCGCTTTTTTGGCAAAACGCATAAAGTTGTTATAAAGCAGGGATTCTATGAGCGCAATCGTTGTATTGATTTTTGGGAGTTTGCTGGTTTCAATCGGTTTTCTAATAGCCTTTATTTGGGCGGTTAAAAGCGGGCAGTTTGACGATAATTACACGCCTTCTATCCGCATGCTGTTGGATGATAAGGCCGATAATAACGAAAAGAAAAAAAATAAATCAAAAGAAGGGGAGGAGTAGCTTATGTCCAATGTCGAAACCTTTTATTATGATAATAAAACGGTAAGAAATTTTACTTATGCTACTATTTTTTGGGGGGTAATAGGCATGCTGGTCGGCGTTACCATCGCTTTTCAGCTCTTTTTGCCCTCATGGAATTTGGGCATTTCATGGATGACCTTCAGCCGTCTGCGACCGTTGCATACGAATGCGGTAATTTTTGCTTTTGTGGGCAACGGTATATTCATGGGCGTATATTATTCCTTGCAGCGTCTGTTGAAAACAAGAATGTACAGCGATGTTTTATCAAGTATCCATTTTTGGGGATGGCAGCTTATTATTGTGCTTGCGGCCATAACCCTACCGTTGGGCTATACGGTAAGCAAGGAATATGCCGAGCTGGAATGGCCGATAGACATTCTGATAACCGTAATCTGGGTTGTTTTCGGTTGGAATATGATCGGTACGATTATGAAACGACGCGTAAAAAATCTTTATGTGGCAATTTGGTTTTATATAGCTACTTTTTTTACCGTTGCGTTGCTTCATGTTTTCAATTCCATCGAAATTCCTGTCAGTTTTTTAAAAAGCTATCCTGTTTATGCCGGCGTTCAAGATGCGTTGGTTCAATGGTGGTACGGACATAATGCCGTAGCTTTCTTTTTAACGACGCCTTATCTCGGCTTAATGTATTACTTCCTTCCCAAAGCGGCTAACCGGCCGATATATTCTTACCGGCTTTCGGTAATACACTTTTGGTCCCTTATTTTTCTATATATTTGGGCGGGACCCCACCATTTGCTCTATTCCGCGCTTCCGGATTGGGCGCAATCCCTCGGTACGGTCTTCTCGATAATGTTAATAGCGCCGTCCTGGGGCGGTATGTTGAATGGGTTGCTGACTTTACGCGGCGCTTGGGATCGCGTGCGTGAAGATCCGATCTTAAAAATGATGGTTGTGGCTGTTACCGCCTACGGTATGTCTACTTTCGAAGGCCCGATGATGTCCTTGAAAAATGTAAATGCCT
Organism: uncultured Calditrichaceae bacterium; assembly: GCA_964424545.1. Lineage (GTDB taxonomy): Bacteria > Calditrichota > Calditrichia > Calditrichales > Calditrichaceae > JAUVIB01. The sequence continues at coordinate 18,033 of CAYRJN010000015.1, read as the reverse complement.
TATCTCATTTTACCGATTGGACAATCGGTCATGTGCATATCGGCGCTCTCGGCTGGAACGGGCTGTTGACTTTTGGCGTATTGTATTGGCTGGTTCCGAGAATATTTAAAACCGAACTCTATTCTAAAAAACTGGCAAATATCCATTTTTGGATTGCCACGCTGGGCATCATTTTTTACGCTGTGGCTATGTATTGGACGGGCATTACTCAGGGTTTGATGTGGAAACAATTTACCCCGGAAGGTTATTTGCTTTATCCGAATTTTCTTGATACGGTAATTCAATTGCTGCCTATGTACGCCGTAAGAGCAACCGGCGGAACGCTCTATTTGACCGGCGCATTAATTATGACGTATAATTTATGGAAAACAGTAAAAGGCGCCAAATTAGAAGCTAATGAAGAAGCTCACGCTCCGGCTCTTGTTAAAGATGACGCCAAACCCGGATACTGGCATGAATGGATTGAAAGCCGTCCGGTTCAGTTTTTTATTATTGCTACTGTCGTTGTCGCTATCGGCGGTCTGGTTGAAATTATTCCCATGTATCTTGTTAAATCCAATGTACCCACGATTGCCAGCGTCAAGCCTTATACGCCGCTTGAGCTTGAAGGCCGCGATATTTATGTGCGCGAAGGTTGCTATGTCTGCCATTCGCAAATGATACGGCCCTTTCGTTCCGAAGTAGAACGCTACGGAGAATATTCCAAAGCCGGCGAATTTGTTTATGATCATCCTTTTCAATGGGGTTCAAAACGTACGGGGCCGGATCTGCAGCGTATCGGAGGGAAATATCCCGACGCCTGGCACTATAATCATATGTTAGATCCCCGAACCATGTCGCCAGGTTCGATTATGCCTTCGTATCCATGGATTATTGAAGATGATTTGGATACGTCCGATCTTGAATCAAAAATCCGTGTAATGCAAACTTTGGGCGTTCCTTATCCTGAAGGGTATGATAAAGAGGCCATAAATGATTTAAAAGCTCAAGCGGCAAAAATAGCGGAATCTTTAAATAATCAAGGTATAGAAGCGAATCCGAATAAAGAGATAATAGCCTTGATTGCCTATTTGCAAAGATTGGGTACGGATATTAAAAAAGGCGCCGCGGCGTCCTTAAAATAAAAGGAGCGGGATAAAAATATGTTAAATGAAATATTCAAATCTATTCCCGAAATAAATGTATATCCTTTAATGACTTTAATATTGTTTTTTACGATTTTTATCTTGGTCACAATATGGGCTGTCCGGGTAAAAAAATCATACATAAAAGAGATGGAGCAAATGCCGCTCGATCACCCGGAACATATTAATAACGGAGAAAATTAAAATGGCTAAAGAAAAAGATGTTTTATTAGATCATGATTATGATGGGATAAAAGAACTTGACAACGACTTGCCGCCGTGGTGGGTTTATCTCTTTTACGTAACCATCGTATTTGCCGTTGTTTATTTAATTTATTACCATGTCGCCGATATCGGCGATTTACCGGCTGTAGAGCTGCAAAAAGAATATAATCCAAATTGGGAAAAAGCGAACTCCGGCCCTTTCAGCGCATATCAATCGCCTTTAAAGTCGGTTGAAGGCGACCTGACGCCGTATTTGAAAGAACAATTTGCTCATTATATTGGGCCCGATGTTTCGTCGGATGAATTGCTGATGGCGGCTATGCAGAAAGCCGATGCCGACCAGCTGGCGAAATTGAAAGAGGATTTTCCTGATTTATGGGAAAAATTAACGAGCGCCGAAGGGCCGGTTGAACCGGCAGCCGCTCCCGCTCAAACCTCCGCCGAAACGGTTCCTGCGGCGGAAATTAAAGCTCTTAAAGATGCGGAAAGTTTGGCGGAGGGGAAAGCGATTTTTACAAAAAATTGCGTCAGCTGTCACGGCGCCCACGGCGAGGGTGGTATTGGACCGAATATGACCGATGATTATTGGCTTCATGGTCCTAAAATGAGTCAAATGGTTCATACCATAACGGTCGGCGTTCCGGCTAAAGGTATGATTCCTTGGCGCGGTACCCTGAAAGAGGATCAGATAATAAAAGTGGCCAGTTATCTGCGTACGTTACGCGGCACAAATCCGCCCAATGCCAAAGCTCCGCAAGGGGAGTTGGTAGAAAATATGGATGAAATCATTTCTCAGGAGTAAAAAAAACATCTCGCGCAGACGGGGGAATAACTTTTAACGTTTAAAATATAATAAACAGGGGGGAGATTCAGTAGAAAAGAAATGCGGGCTTAAAATGAATAATGAAAAAAATGACAGTTATCGCGATAAAGTATCAACGATAGACGATGAAGGAAAACGAATCTGGATATTCCCCAAAAAGCCGAAAGGTCGTTTGTATAAAAGCCGAACCTGGGTAAGTTGGTTTTTGCTGGCTTTGTTATTTTTCGGGCCGTTTATCAAAGTCAACGGTTATCAATGGCTGTTGCTAAATATTTTCGAACGTAAATTTGTAATCCTCGGCGTTGCGTTTTGGCCGCAGGATTTTCACCTTTTTCTTTTTGCAACGCTGACCTTTGTGGTTTTTATCGTATTGTTTACCGTAGTCTTCGGAAGAATTTGGTGCGGATGGGCTTGCCCGCAAACCATTTTTATGGAGATGGTGTTCAGAAAAGTCGAATATCTGATAGAAGGGGATGCGGCCAAACAACGCGCTTTAAAAAAGGCGCCATGGACTTTTGTTAAAGTATTCAAGAAATCAGTAAAGCATATCATTTTTCTTATTCTTGCTTTTTTAATCGCCCATGCCATGCTGGCCTACATCATCGGGGTAGACGGCGTTAAAGAGCTGATTACTCATTCGCCGTCACGGCATTTGAGCGGTTTTATCGTAATGACGTTTTTTATCCTTTTTATTTATTGGGTGTATGCCTTTTTCCGTGAGCAAATATGCACGCTTGTGTGTCCTTACGGCAGACTGCAAGGCGTATTGCTGGACGAAAACTCCATTGTCGTTTCCTATGATTATATTCGCGGAGAGCCGCGAGGAAAATTAAATCGACACAATCCCGATCCCAATAAAGGCGATTGCGTCGATTGCCGTTTATGTGTTGATGTCTGTCCCACCGGCATCGATATCCGTAACGGGACGCAGTTGGAATGTATTAACTGCACAGCCTGCATTGACGCGTGTAACGGCGTTATGCGAACCATTAAGAAACCTGAAGGATTAATTCGATATGATTCTTCAAGCGGTATAAAAACCGGCAAAAAATTAAGGTTTAGCGGGCGCATTGCCGCTTATACTGGCGTTTTGGCCTTATTAATAGTTATTTTGTCCATTTTGCTAATGACGCGTAAACCGCTTGAAGTGACGGTTTTACGCACACCGGGCACACTCTATGTCGAATCGAACGACGGGAAAATCCTTAATTATTATAATATTGAAATAGTTAATAAATCTTTTAAAGATAAATCCATTCATTTGGAATTGTTGTCCAGTATCGGCAGTATCAGCAAAAAGGATATTTTGATTAAAAAAAGCGATTTAATGAAAACAACTTTTACTATCGATATCCCTTTGGAAAAATTGCGCATGACTTATACGCCGCTAAAAATTAAAATTACATCCGGCGATGATGAAATCGAAGAGATTAATACGATGTTTTTGGCGCCGGCCAATAAATTGAAGAAAAAAACAAAATGAAAAAATCTACGCTTTGGCCAGTCGGAATAACGGCCGTCTATCTCTTTTTTGTGCTGGGGATGTTTGTATTTATATTTTTCTCGTTTTCTATTAACACCGATTTGGTTGAAAAGGATTACTACCAAAAAGGTCTGAAATATCAGCGTCAGATAAATCGCGTTGATAACACACGGAAACTCGTTGAATCGCTTCTGTACTCATACGACGGGCAAAATAAAGAGTATGTTATCATTGCGCCTAAGAACACGGAAATATCCGCCCTTAGCGGAAAAGTATTGTTTTTTAGACCTTCCGATAAGAGCCAGGATAAAATTGTTCCCTTGCAATTTGATTCGAACGGCATTTTTAAATATTCTTTGTCCGGTTTTAGCAAGGGGTATTGGCGAGTTAAAATACTTTGGAACATCGGACAAAATGAGTATTACAACGAAGATTTTTTAAATATAAAATAGCGTTATTTTGCTTCTTTTTATTTTATAAATTTTTAAAGGAAGGAATAAGTTTGAAATATTTCCCGTTATTGCAAGTATATACAATTCTGTATCCTGCTATGAACTAAGGAGTTAAACTTGGAAACGGAGAAGAAACAGAAAGGAATCAGTCGAATAGATTCGAATCATACGCACGGCTGGTATGTCCGTATTTATGCCAACGGAACGGTATTTGATTCAAAATTGTTTAGCGATAAGCAGTATGGCGGTAAAAAAGCCGCCCTAAAAAGCGCCATAATGTATAGAGATCAGCGGCAGGCGGTTGCGGCGTTGGCAAAATCATTAAACAAAGAGGGCGGGCGCCGACCGTTCTTTAAAAATCCCCCTAAAAATAACAAAACAGGAATTGTAGGCGTTAATGAAGTAAAAACATTTTCGAGAGGCAAAGCGGTACACTATTTTCAGGCAACATGGAATGAAGACGGTAAACCGAGGACGAAAAAATTCTATGTGTTTGAAAAGAGAAGCGCTGAGGAGGCTTTGAAAATGGCTGCGGAATATCGGAAAATGATGGAAAAAAAATTAATAGGCCGTTAATCCGATCGGCAATCCTTTTATAGAGCAAATGCATCCGAAAATATAACGTTTACTCGTTAGTTTAGCGAATTGAAAGATAAATTAATACAAAGACGCTTCTATTTAAAATCATAATGTTCCTATATTCCGTTAAAAATAGCGTTTATCAGATTGCCGGCTTCCGCCGCATGTTTTTCTTCCACATATAAATTAACACCTATTAAAAGGGAAGATGTCGTTGTACCCAATATGCCCACGTCGGCTGATTTGAGAACACAGCCTATGTTGTTCTGTTTAAGCACTTGCTGCGCTTGTTCGGCGAAAGCGCGATCAGGAAAATTTTTAATTAAAATCAATTTTTCCATGATAAACTCCATTTTTTTTAATTTTTAGATTTTATAGTATCCAAAGATTACGTATATTCTAACTCATTTCTGTTAACGGTGCAATATTAATTTCATAAATATGAACGATTCCTTAAGTTAATACAGTAGCTCTTTTACGGAGAATCTATGAATCCCCTTGAAAAATCCGCGTATACGGCTTTAACCGTTTGCCTTGATCTCAAGCGAGATGAAAGCTTATTAATCGTAACCGACGATAACAAACTGGCAATCGGCAAGGCTTTATATGATATTGGAAAAGATATCGGCGACAAGGCGTTGTTGACATTAATGCCGCCGGCGACTGTTAACGGCGCCGAACCGACCGAAGCTGTTGCCGGGTTAATGACGCAGTTTGACGTTGTCGTTTGTCCTACCACAAAATCATTAACCCATACTAACGCGCGCCGAAACGCATGCGCTAAGGGCGCGCGCGTAGCTACTATGCCGGGCATAACGGAAGATATTATGGGTAGAACGCTCAAAGCCGATTACAATCTTATTGCAGAGCGAACCTTGAAAGTTTCGCAAATTTTGGACAAGGGTAAAAAAGCGCTGATCACTTCCGAACTCGGAACAAATTTAACGCTGCCGATTAACGGGATTAAAGCCATTTCTTCAACGGGATTGATTAAAAATAGGGGGCAGGGCGGTAATCTGCCGAGCGGCGAATCGTTTTTAATGCCCGAAGAGGGTAAAAGCGAGGGGGTAATATTTATCGACGGTTCATTGGCGGGAATCGGAAAAATTAACGACGCTCCCGTCGTGGTAACAATTAAAAACGGTTTCGCCGTAAAATATGAGGGCGGCCCGCAAGCGCGGCAACTCTTTGATCAATTAAATCCGCTGGGACCGAAAGCAATGAATGTAGCGGAATTGGGCATCGGTACCAATCACGGAGCCGTAATCAGCGGTCAAATCCTCGAAGACGAAAAGGTGATGGGGACGATTCACGTTGCTTTCGGCAATAATATCGGTATGGGCGGATCCTGTGACGTAGGCGTGCATATTGACGGCGTTATTACCAATCCTACCGTGGTGATTGACGATGTTTTGTTGATGGAAGAAGGCAATTTGCTGATTGAGTAAAGCGGGGAGCGTACGCTTGCCGTTCTAATGAAAAAATAAGTTTAATGTTAGATTTTGGAGAAAAGATTGAAAAAAGTATCGGGATATCTTGAAATTCTTCCGCAAAATTCGGGCTTTTTAAGATCAATTGAGAACGGTTTTATGCCGCAAAAGGGCGATATTTACGTGTCCCTTAATCTGCTGCGCCGTCATAAGCTGCGCGAAGGGGCGTTTGTCGAAGGATTGGCAGAAGAAAATAATGATAAAAAAATGGCCGCACAGCTTGTTAATGTCACTAAAATTAACGGCAAAACAGTAAAAGAATATGAAAAGCTCAAAGAGTTTAAAAGTCAGACGAGCATAAATCCCAATGAGAGGGTAAATTTGCAAATCGATCGTAACGATATTACCGGAGCCGTTCTTAATTACATAACGCCCATCGGCAAAGGTCAACGCGGATTGATCATTGCGCCACCTAAAGCAGGAAAGACAACAATATTGAAACATATAGCCAAGGCTGTTTGTAAGAATGAGCCGCAAAGCGATCTTGCGATTTTATTGGTTGACGAGCGGCCGGAAGAGGTGACCGATTTTAGACGCAGCATTAGCCATGGCGTTGTGTTGGCCTCCAGCGCCGACGAATCGGTGCAAAATCATCTGCGTATCACCCGTTTAACCATGAGCGCCGCCATGCGCAAGGCGGAAGCGGGCGAGGATGTTTTTGTGTTGATTGATTCGTTAACCCGTATGGGGCGGGCATTTAATAAAGAAGCGGGCAACAACGGTAGAACAATGAGCGGCGGCTTGGCTTCCAACGCTTTGGAGCTTCCGCGGCGTTTTTTCGGAGCGGCGCGCAAAATCGAACACGGCGGTTCATTAACGGTAATCGCAACGATTCTCGTCGATACGGGAAGTCAGATGGATCAAGTAATTTTTCAGGAATTTAAAGGAACGGGGAATATGGATTTGAAACTTTCCCAAATTTGCGCGGAGAAGAGAATTTTCCCGGCCATAAATATTAATGAGTCGGGAACGCGTAAAGAAGAACTGCTGTTTGAAGAGGACGAATTACGAAAAGTAATGAAGCTCAGACGTTTCCTTTATCAGCTTGACGAAACGGAAGCCATGAATCATTTGTTAAAAATTATTGCCGGAGAAAGCGCGTGACGGAATTCGGTTCCTATGAATTAATTGTAATTGCGGGCGTCTTTGCCGCCTTCTTTATAAAAGGATTTTCCGGTTTCGGCACGGCCTTGCTTCTCGTGCCGCTTTTTACGATGCTTTTCGGACCCAAAAGCGCCTTACCTACGACTGCTCTGTTTGATATGATTGCCGGTTTGGTTTTAATCATTTCCGTATGGCGACAAATACAATGGTCATTTGTGTTAAAAACGACAATCGCGCTATTTATAGGCGCTTTTATAGGGGTTCTGTTTTTATCGATAATTCCTCACAGTATTTTAAGTAAAATTATCGGTTTCGGATTGTTGAGTTTTATAATCGTTTTATTGATGCAAAAAAACAACGGTTTAGAAGTTGAAAAACACTCAATTTCCAATTGGCACTATTTCATTGCTGGCTTGTCCGGTTTTACCGGCGGTTTGATCGGCGTTAGCGGTCCCGTGCTTGCCGTATATATGAAAGTGCGTCATAATAAAGATTTTTTTCGCACGCAGCTGATCGCTGTTTTTTTCTTCGGCTCAATGTGGCGTTTGCTGCTGTTTTATTGGCATGGTTTTCATATTGCTTTCGGGGTTGAACAATCGGCTGTTCTTGTAATAATTTTGCTGGCCGGATTATGGGTAGGGCAGCATGTAAATTTAAAAGTCAATGAGGTGGCTTTTAATCGCGTTATAGCCGTAATTCTTTTAATCCCCGCGGCTAAGCTGCTTCTTTTTTAAGGGGAAAAATAGTATGAGAATAATATTATTAGTATATTTATTGTTAGCGTCTTTTTTTACGCTTATGGGTTGCTCCGAAGAAGAGGTGAATCTTGATACGGTGGACAGCCTTCTAATTGTCGGAGAGTATGATCGCGCGGGGGAGATGTTGCATAATTATGAAATGAGAAGTTATTCCGATACCGTTCAGGTAAAAAGAATAAATGCCCGTATCCGCACGCTGAAAAGAAAACGATTTTTTAAATCGCCCGATAAATATATATCTGCAAAAGAGTGGCAAAAGGCTTTTTACGCGCTCGATAGTCTGCAGTCGCGAATCAATCGTATGCCGAAAGACGATAAAGAACCCTATTTGTTTGATTACTTTTATCGCAAAGCCGTTATTGATTCGGCGTTGGGGGAAAACGAAAAATCCATAACGGATATGGAACAGGCCGTAGAATATTACACAAGCGAGCATGAAAAATTGTGGCGTCTTTATGAAAATCTGGCTTTTTATTATGCGCGACAAGGCGAGTATGATAAGGCCAGAGAAAATCTCGATAAAGCGTTACGCAAAACAGATTATAATAAAATAGATTCCCGCTTGCAGAACGTGTTTACGCTCTATATGAACGGCAGGTTTCTAAAGGCGCGAGATTCGTTAAGAGCGGCTCCGGATTCCGTAAAAGACAAACACTGGCGAACCGCCCAATTGTTTTTTGAAAAATATGCCGATAAATTAACGATGAAAGAACGTTTTAGGTTATGGTAATAAACGATGTTCGATCGCTAATTTTATTAATCAAAAAAGTCTGTTTAAAAATATAAGACAATGGCTTTAAGAATTAAAATTTCCATACAAAAAAAATAAAATCATTCGATTCAATAGACGTATTTTAATGAAACGGCTTCCCTATAAACACGCTGAATATAATCTGTTTATTATATTTAAATCAAAGGAAAATAAAAAAAAACGCGGTTTTTAATAAAAAATCTTGAAAACGTGAACGGATTTGTGTAGATTTCACGGTCTTAGTCGTTTAGGATGGAACCGGAAAAAGAGAGCTATGTTAGAAGAATTGACAGGCAAGCTGGAATCGGCGTTTCGGAAATTACGCGGTTACGGTAAATTAACTGAAAAAAATGTAGAAGATTCGCTTAAAGAAGTTCGCAGAGCTTTACTTGAAGCGGATGTAAACTATAAAGTTGTAAAAGATTTTATCGCCCGAGTACAAGAAAAGGCTATTGGCGAGAATGTTCTGAAAAGCGTTACGCCGGGGCAGTTGATTGTAAAGATTGTTCATGATGAGATCGTGCGTCTTCTTGGCGTTTCGACAATGCAGGTCAAAACCGCCGGAATTCCACCGACAATTATAATGCTTTCCGGGCTGCAAGGATCGGGTAAAACGACTTTTGCGGGAAAGCTGGCTAATTTTTTACGCAAAAAAGGACGTAAGCCGATGCTTGTGGCGGCCGATGTTTACAGACCCGCCGCTATCCAGCAATTAAAAGTAATCGGAAAAAGTTTAGATATCCCGGTATACGATGAGGGAGCGGGGGACCCTGTAAAAATTGCGCGCAACGCCATTAGCGCCGCGCGGCGTGATTTTAGAGATACGATTATCCTTGATACGGCCGGCCGTCTTCATGTTGATGAAGACATGATGAACGAGCTGGTTAAGATAAAAAGCGCCATTCGTCCCCATGAAATACTATTTGTTGCGGACGGAATGACCGGTCAGGATGCGGTAAACGCGGCTAAAGAATTTTTAAATCGTCTTGATTATGACGGTATTGTTCTTACAAAAATGGACGGCGATGCGCGGGGCGGGGCGGCGTTGTCTATCCGAAGTGTTACCGGTAAACCGATTAAATTTATCGGTATCGGTGAAAAAATGGGTGAAATAGAACAATTTCATCCCGATCGTATTGCTTCGAGAATTTTGGGAATGGGCGATGTTGTAACGCTCGTAGAAAAAGCTCAGGAGACGATTGACAAAGAAAAAGCGGCTAAATTAGAAGAAAAACTGAGAAAAGCCGAGTTTACTTTGGAAGATTTTTACGATCAATTGCAGCAGATAAAGAAAATGGGTTCGCTTGAATCTATTCTTTCAATGATACCCGGTGTCGGCAATCAGTTGAAAGGCGTTAAAGTGGACGATAAGGCCTTCACGGGAATTGAAGCGATTATCAATTCCATGACCCTCGAAGAACGAAGAAATCCAAAAGTTCTTAATGGCAGTCGTCGTAAACGCATTGCAAACGGTAGCGGACGGAAGGTTCAGGAAATAAATCAGTTAATGAAACAGTTTGAACAAATGAAGAAAATGATGAAGCAGATGAAGGGCAAGTCCTTTAGACGGGGCGGAAGAATGCCTTTCGGGTTTGCTTAAATCATCTTAAAATTAATATGGAGGTTTTAAGTTGGTTAAATTGAGATTACGCAGAGCGGGTAGAAAAAAACGACCGTTTTACAGAATCGTTGCAGCCGACAGCCGCGCGCCGAGAGACGGACGATTTATTGAATTGGTTGGCACTTATAATCCGCTTCCGGAAATAGCAGAAGTTGATTTTAAAGAAGATCGCATTATCCATTGGTTGCAAAATGGCGCACAGCCGACGACAACCGTAAAAAATCTTCTGCAAAATAAAGGAATCTGGCTTAAATGGACGCTTATTAAAAACGGCGCGGATGATGCCAAAATTGCCGAAGAGTTTGCCAAATGGCAGGTGTTGCAGGAAGAGAAAATAAAACGTCAGGCGCAAAAACGCGAAGACGCTAAATCCAAAAAAGCCGAAGCAAAGGAAGATGAAGTCGAAACCGCTGAAGAGACGGCGACGGAAGAAAGCGAAGCTCCGACTCAAGAAGCTGCTCCAGTCGAAGAAGCTGCAGCCGCACCCGAAGTAAAAACGGAAGAAGCCGCTCCTGCCGAAGGCGAATCGCAAGAAAAAAAATAAATGGTGTTGAAAAAAAGACGAAGTAGTTAACTGCTAAGAGAGAACACATTGTTTAGGAGGAAGGGATCATGAAAGAATTTGTTGAATTTATCGCTAAACACCTTGTTGATAACCCGGAAGCGGTTGAAGTGACGGAAGTTGAGGGCGAAAGAGTTACCGTATACGAATTACGCGTTGGCGACGGCGACCTCGGCAAAGTTATTGGTAAACGCGGTCAGACCGCTAAATCCATTCGTACGCTTTTGTCCGCTGCGTCGGCCAAAGCCGGTAAACGTGCTGTTCTCGAGATACTCGAATAATTTCGGTTATTAATGTATTCAGTTGGAAAAATTGTAAAACCGCAGGGCATCAAAGGAGAAGTTAAGGCGGAGATCATTACCTCCTTTCCGGAACATTTTTTCGAGCTGGATGAACTTTTTATTGATGTTAACGGTAAACTACAAGCCTATTCGGTTGAATCCGTGCGGATATCGGACAGGTTTGTTTTTATTAAGTTTTCAGATGTTCATACGAGGAATGATGCGGAACGATTAAGAAATAAAAGTTTGCTGATTCCCGAAAATGAGCTGTTAGCGCTGGGAGAGGATGAGTTTTATATCCATAATCTGATTGGCATGGAAGCCGTTGACGAGGACGGCCTTCTGCTCGGGCAAATATCGGATGTGGTTCAAAATGAATCCGGTGATATTTATATTCTGAAGAATTCGGATAATAATGAAATACTCATTCCTGCGGTTAAAGATTTTATTCGCGAAATTAATCAGGATGAAAAACGAATCGTTATTCGCGTCATTGACGGCCTTTTGGATGTTAATGAAATATAACGGAAGCCGAACGGATTAGCGATGAATATTGATATAATTACCGGCTTCCCAAAAATGTTGGAAGGCCCGTTAAACGATAGTATGATTCGCAAAGCGCAGCGCAAGGGCAAAGTTGATATAATTTTACATGATTTGCGTGATTATGCGGATGATCGCCATAAAACGATCGACGATTATCCTTACGGCGGCGGCGCGGGAATGGTGTTGAAAATCGAACCCATTATACGTTGCCTTGACGCAATTTTTGCGGAAAAGAGCATTGAAAATGCGGAATTGATCCTGCCTTCGCCGCGCGGCAGGACGTTTAAGCAGGATGAAGCCAAACGTTTGAGTTTGAAAAATCATCTCGTTTTTTTATGCGGGCATTATAAAGGGATTGACGAACGCATTTATTCATTTTATCCGTTTAAGGAAATTTCCATCGGCGATTATATTTTGAGCGCAGGCGAAATAGCCGCGCTTGCCATAGTCGATTCCGTTGTGCGTTTGCTGCCCGGCGTATTGAAAGATATCGATTCGGCTTTTACCGATTCCTTTGAAGACGGGCTATTGGATGCGCCCTATTATACGCGTCCCGATGAGTTTAGAAACGAAAAAGTGCCGGATGTTTTATTATCCGGTAATCATGGTAAAATTGAAGAGTGGCGTCGTCGGCAGCGCGAAGAAGTTACAAAGGAACGGCGTCCGGATTTGTATAAAAAGTATATAAACTAAAATAGAGTGGTGGTTAAAATGGACTTATTACATAGTGTAACAGCAAATCAATTGAAAGCGGAAATCCCGGAATTCCAACCCGGCGATACGCTGGCTGTAAGCGTGCGCGTTATCGAAGGCGATAAGGAGAGAATTCAGGTTTTTCAGGGTGTCTGCATCAAACGTAAAGGAGGCGGCGTTAACGAAACCTTTACGGTGCGAAAAATTTCCAACGGCATAGGCGTTGAGCGTATTTTCCCGCTGCATTCACCGAGACTGGCCAAAATTGAAGTAATTCGCCGCGGCCGCGTCCGCAGAGCCAAATTGTATTATTTGAGAGAACTGCGCGGTAAAGCCGCAAGAATTCCGGAAAGAAAGTAGTCTTTTCAAATATAAGCCGTCTTCATGACGGCTTTTTTTATTTAATGCGTAAAGATATCTAAATGGCTCTTTTCAATTATTGCGTCCAATATCTTCGTTGTAAAGAAACTTTAAAAATTTGCAGTATTGCCCATACATCGATAAATTCAACCTTCGATTAACGTTTATAACTTCCGAAAGTTTTTATGAAAAAGATTAACCTTAAATTGGCGCATACATCCTATCCTATTTTTATCGGCGCCGATATGCTTCGAGATTTTGCGATTATGCTGGAAGAACGCTCGGCCGCGAGGCAGGTTGCCGTGATCAGCAATGAAAAAGTGTTCGGTCTTTACGGTAAAGCGCTGTTGTCTGCTTTTTCGCCAAAGATTAAAACGGAAATTTATCTCGCACCGGACGGAGAACAAGCAAAATCCCTTGCCGAAACAGGTAGGATTTATACATGGATGCTGGAAAATAAATTTGAACGTGACGCCGTTGTCGTAGCGCTCGGCGGAGGCGTATCGGGCGATTTGGCCGGATTTATTGCGGCTACATTCTTGCGCGGCGTACGTTTCGTTCAAGTTCCTACGACGCTGCTGGCTCAGGTGGACAGCAGTATAGGCGGTAAAACGGGTGTCAATCATCCGCTGGGGAAAAATTTGATCGGCGCTTTTAAACAGCCCGAATTTGTTTACAGCGATGCGGCCGTTTTGCAGACTTTGGATGATGATGAAATACGCTGTGGCTTAGGAGAAGTGGTAAAATACGGATTTATTTTAAATGCCGATTTTTTTGGATGGCTGGAACAAAATCTGGATAAATTACTCGCCAAGGACGGCTTGGCTTTGCAAGAGGCTGTTTATATTTCGTCTAAAGAGAAAACGCAAATAGTGGAAAAAGATGAAAAAGAAAGCCGATTGCGTATGGCATTGAATTTCGGTCATACTTTTGCCCATGCTCTGGAGAGAGAGTTTTCTTATAGCGGAATAAAACACGGCGAAGCGGTTATTTTGGGTATGAAGTGCGCCTTATATTATGAAAAAAAATACGGCAATTTAAATGAGAGTGATTATCAGCGCGGTATCTCTCTTCTAGACCGCATTCCCGTTAAATACGATACGCATAAAATAGACGCTCAAAAATTAACCAATTATATGTTCTTCGATAAAAAAGTTAAAAACGGACAAATCCGGCTGGTGTTAACACCGCAAATCGGCGCTTTTCGTTTTGATACGGTTGATAATATTGAAAAAATAAAGCCCATTTGGGAAATATTAAAATGAGAGTGACCTTTCTCGGAACGGGTACGTCTCACGGCGTTCCGATGATCAACTGCGACTGCGAGGTATGCCGTTCCGATAATCCGAAAAACAAACGACTGCGCTGTTCGGTTGTCGTGCAGACGGCGGGCAAAACAATTCTAATTGATACGACGCCGGATATGCGCGCGCAGTTTTTGACCTGGCGTTTCGAACGCATTGACGCGGTTTTGTTTACGCATGCTCATGCCGATCATATATTCGGGATGGATGATCTGCGTCGATTTAACGCCGTCCAAAACGAACGCATCCCCATTTATGGCAGTAAGGATACTATTGCGCGCTTACGCGGTATTTTTGATTATGCCTTTGCCGAAGGGGCAATCCGTAAGGGCATTCCCAATGTGCAGGGAATCCCCGTAAACGCCCCATTTAACGTTAAAGGGATTGATGTTGCGCCCATTCCTCTTATTCACGGCAATATGAAGGTTTTCGGGTATCGGATCGAAAATTTTGCCTATTGTACCGACGTCAGCCGAATTCCGCGGGCAAGTTATGCGCTTTTGCGGGATTTGGATGTTCTTGTTCTCGACGCCTTACGCGAACGTCCGCATTTTACACATTTCAGTTTGGAGCAGGCTATGGCCGAAGCGCAAAAAATAAAAGCGAAACAAACGTTTTTCACGCATATGAATCATAATATCGATTATGAAAAACACAGTAAACTGTTAAAGGATACGATGCAATTTGCTTATGACGGTTTGGTTTTGGAAGTCTAAATTTCCGGAGGAAAGATGAAGGTATTGATTATTAACGGTCCCAATTTAAACTATCTTGGTAAGCGTAAACCGGAGATTTACGGGAAGCGTACGCTTGATGAACTGAATGACTATATCAGTCGGAGTTTAAAAAATGAAACGCTCGATTTTTTTCAGAGCAATTATGAAGGCGCTATTATTGATCAAATTCAACAGGCGCCCGAAAAATACGACGGAATCGTTTTGAACGCCGGCGCATTTACCCATTACTCATACGCCATCCGCGACGCAATCGAGGCTTGTGATATTCCGGTTGTGGAGGCGCATCTTTCCAATATTGCAGCGCGTGAGAGTTTTCGTTCCGTTTCCGTCATCTCCGCAGTTTGCGAGGGTACCGTAGCCGGTTTCGGCGCGGAAAGTTATACGCTTGCCGTACAGGCTTTAAAAAGTATTTTTAATAATAAAGATAATAAATAAAGGCGGTAAGCGAGTCATCCTTTTCGAATCGCTTTTGTTTAAACGCACGGGGCAACGTTATTTTTTTGAAATTCCAATACAAAGATAACAGAGCGGGAATCGCTCAATTCGGATTAAACAAATCAAGAGAATTTATGTGTCAGTCGCCGATCAAATAAAAAATCTTTCCAAACACTCGTCTATCTATTTTATAAGCACCTTCGTGCAGCGCGCTCTGGGTTTTATCCTGATGCCCGTTTACACCGATTCCCTCTACATCGCATCGCGCAGCGATTACGGTAATCTGAATCTTGTATATACCTTTATCGCTTTTATGAACGTTATTTATCTTTATGGGATGGATTCGGCCTTACTGCGCTATTTTTTTCTCGGAAAATTTAAAAAAGAGGATGTTTATAAAACGGCCTTTAGCGCCGTCGCTGTCGGAGCGCTGTTTTTGAGCGCGTTTTTATTGTTCTTTTCAGCGTCCATCGGTAAAATCGTGTTATCCAACGGAAATTTAGGTTTTTTAATTCGCCTGACAGCCGCGATTTTGTTTTTTGATACGCTTGCCAATTTACCTTATCAAATTCTGCGCGCCGAGGAAAAGTCTGTCATTTACAGCGCGGTGCGGGTCGGACGTTTTTTAACGGAACTCGTTTTAAATATTTTATTTGTGGTTTATTTGCATTACGGTATTGTAGGCATCCTTTACGCCAATGTAATTGCCGCTTTTCTTAATTTGCTAGTTCTACTGCCCTTTCAACTGAAATATATGAAGGGCGTCGCATCCGGGGAGCTGTTGAAAACACTGTTAAAGTTCGGTTTGCCGCTTATTCCCAACGGCATTGCTTATTTGACCGTCGAAGTGAGCGATAAATATTTAATGAGCAAACTTTTGGATAAGGATACGCTGGGATTATATGCGGCCAATTATAAATACGGTTCCGCTTTGCTGCTGATAATAATGGCTTTTCGTACGGCTTGGCAGCCCTTTTTCTTGAAAGTATCCAAAGAAGCCAACGCTAAACGAATTTACGCCGCTGTGTTAAAATATTTTACTCTGTTCGGCGTGTTGGTGGTTATCGGTGTCAGTTATTATGTGGAATACATATTAAAAGCGCCGCTCTTTTTTGGCAAACCGATGCTTGGCAAAATGTATTGGGCGGGAATGCGCGTTATCCCGGTGATTTTAAGCGCATACCTTTTTTACGGTCTTTACGTTAATTTTACCGTGGGGATTTATATTCGTAAAAAGACCTCTCTAATGATTATTTTTACCGGTCTTGCCGCGGTTGTAAATGTGGGCGGCAATCTTTATTTGATGCCGCATTACGGGATAATGGGCGCCGCATTCGCCACGCTGCTCAGCTATTTTGTTATGGCGCTGTCCATTTTTATCGCTAATCATAAAATTTATCCTGTTCCGTACGAGCGCTTTAAAATCCTTTTAATGCTTATTTACCTATTTATTATGCTTTGGCTCGATTATTATCTGAATTTGTCATTTTTATGGAAAACGATTCTCGTGTTTGTTTCGCCGCTTATTTTTATGGCGACGGGAATCATAAAAATCGAAGAATTAAAGCGTTTAAAAGAATTTAAAAAGTAATGTTAAAAATTGTTATGCTAATAATTAAAATATTATTGCTGCCCGTTTCCTTTTTATACGGCGTAGTTGTGGAGATACGCAATATTTTTTATGATTACGGTTTTTTTAAATCGTATAAATTTGATGTTCCCGTAATTTCCGTGGGCAACATAACGGCAGGGGGAACAGGCAAAACGCCCTTTGTTATTTGGCTGGCAAAAAGGTTATCGCAAAAATATAAAAAAATTGCCATAATCAGCAGAGGATACGGGCGCGCTTCGAAAGGATTATTGGTCGTAACGGATTATAAAAATCCTCGAAAATTCGGCGACGAACCGTGTCTGATTGCCGCCGGCGTACCGCAAGCAGAGCTTATCGTTTCGGAAAGAAGAAAAGCGGGGATTGAATACGCTTTGCGGGAGAAGAAGAGCGATCTGATTATTCTTGACGATGCCTTCCAACACCGTTCGGTGCGCCGCGATATCAATATTGTTTTAATTAACGCCATAGAAAAGTTTAAATATAATTTCCCTATACCAAGCGGAACCTTGCGAGAGTTTAAGCATAATTTAAAGCGAAGCGATTTGTTGATTTTGACCAACAGCGACAATAAATTAAGCGACGATTTTTCATTGCCCGCCAAACCGCTTTTTACGAGCCGCTCTCGTTTGGATTCTGTCGTGAATTTTAAATTTGAAGTCGTCGGCCGTATAAATGATTTTGCGGGCGAAAGCGTTACGGCTTTTTCGGGAATCGCTCATCCCGAAATCTTTAAACGCGGCTTGCAAAAAAACCGAATTAAAATAGAGAACCATTTTACTTTTAGCGATCATTACGCCTATCGGGAAGAGGATATTATACGGATTATCAAAGATGCGGACGAACGGAACTGCAAGGTTATATTATGCACGGAGAAAGATTTGGTTAAAATTGCCCCTTTACAAAATAGGAAAGATTTGCCGATAAGACGGATTTATGCCGTAAGATTAGAAACGGAGATTGCCGAAGAAAAAAAACTGTTAAAAAAAATAACGGATCATATTGACAAGTATATGAAATGATCGTATATTATCAGCTCACTGATCGCGGGGTGGAGCAGTCTGGTAGCTCGTTGGGCTCATAACCCAAAGGTCGT